>NZ_JBIWCL010000006.1:0-26795 GCF_044761485.1 Streptomyces sp. NPDC097617 | reverse complement strand
GTTTGGGGGGTGTGCCGGTGTTTTGTTTGTTGTGGGGGGGGGGGGCGGCGGCCGCGGGGGGGGGGGGGGGGGGGGGGGCGCGCCCCCCACCCCCGGGGGGGGGGGGGGGGGGGGGGGCCCCCCGCCCCCCCCCCCCCCGCGCGCTGGCGGCTCCCGAACCGACCGGGTCTCGAAGACGCCGGTCTGGGCGGTGGCGTTGCGATGGTGTTGCGATGGAACGGGTGGAACGGGGGTGAAACGGGGGTGGATCAGTGCGCGGCCGCGCGAGCCATGGCGCCCGTCCGGCGCGGCTGCAGCGGAACGCTGCTCGCCGTGGCCCGGGCCGGCGGTGCGGGTGCGCGGTCACGGCGTGGCTGTGCGGCCACACCGTTCTGGACGTCCATCACGGCATGCGCCACGAGTCCGCCCATCGGGTCGTGCCGGATCAGGTCCCGCAGTCGGGACCTGGACGACCGCCCCTCGTTGCCGGGGTACAGGTGCTTGCCGAGTCCGACCGCGTGGGCCAGTGCGGCGAGCGCCGCGGTCCGCGGGTCCGGCGGTACGCCGGTGCGGATCGCACTGTCGAGCCGGGCTCGGATCTCCCGGCTGATCTCCGTGTCCGTCGCTTGGTAGCGAGTCGTCGGCAACACTCCGCACATCTGTCCCGCGACGGCATGAACCATGCCGCAGCGCTCCAGATGAGCGAGGTAAATCTGGCGGAGCCCCAGCCGGGGTCCGCCGATCCAATGGACGGCCCGTACCGGGCTGCCGCGCCTGCGCAGCAGTTCCAGTGCGGAGTCCAGAGTCGGATCTCCTGTCGGCCGTGGCATCACCACGGCGATACGATCCCCATCAGGGGCTATCCGTCCTGCCAGAGCCAGCTCCACTAGCTGTGCCCCGGCCAGGCCGAGGTCGAGCGACTGCGGCTGCGCCGTGGTACCCGTTGTCGGGTCCAATGCGAGCAGCAGAAGCTCCTCCGGAATTGTTCTGCGGCTCCTGCCCATCCATGCCTCCCCGCGTGGATGAGTGACAGGGTGACGCCTCTCACATTCATCTGTCGAGAGCGCGTGGCCGCTTTGTGGGGGAACTCGCAGTTATGTCGTTCTCGTCTGGCACGGGGGCGATGCCCCCGAGACGGGACACTGTTAGACATTCGGACAGCCGGACGTGGCGGCGATGGAGGAGGAACGGTGGCGGGCGAGTCCCCCGACAAGTCGGTAGATGAAGGAGCGCCGGGGGCGGCGGAGTCGTCCGCGGGGCGCGATCCGAGGCTGTCGGTGTTCCGGCCGCGGGATCCGAAGGACGGCGCGTCGGCCGGTGCCGGTGCCGGCAGCGCGGGTGGCGGAGTTGACGTCGAGGCCGTGGCCGAATCCGACGCCGACGCCGAGGGCGAGTCCGCTGCCGCGGCCCCTGCCGGGGCGGATGCCGGAGCCGACCGCACGGCCGAAGCCGAAGCCGAAGCCGAAGCCGAAGCCGGAGCCGGAGCCGGAGCCGAGCCGGATGCTGAGGTCGAGCCCAAGGCCGAAGCCGGAGCGGAGCCCGAGCCCGAGTCCGAGCCCGAGGTTGAAGTCGCAGCCGGGGCGGATGACGACGCCGGAGCCGAGCCGAACGCCGGGACCGGAGCCGAGGCCAAGGTTGAAACCGGGGCTGGAGCTGGAGCCGGGGCGGATACCGACGCCGGAGTCGGGCCCAAGGCCGACACCGACGCAGCAGGAGTCGGGGCGGTGGATGCCGGGGTCGAGCGCACGGCTGAAGCCGGTGGGCGGGATGCGTTGCGGGATGCCGTGGCGGCGTGGGTCGCGTCGGCCGACGACACCGATGCGGGGGATTCCGATTCGGCGGATGCCAAGGCGTCCGTTGACGAGCCCGACGGTGTCGGAACCGACACGCCCGAAACTCGTACCGAGGAGCCCGTCTCCGATTCCGTTTCTGCTCCGGACACCGAGCCGGCGGGCAGGGAGCGCACCGCGGTGTTCCGGGCTCCGGTCCCTACACCCACCGCTGAGACGAAGCCCGTCGACAGCGAGCGCACCGCCGTGTTCCGGGCCGTTAAGTCTGATTCCGCTTCCTCCTCCGCGCCGGAGCGGTCGGCGTCCCGGCCCGCTGCCGAGGAGCCCGCGGACAGCGAGCGTACGGCCGTGTTCCGGGCCGTGAAGCCGCCTTCCGCTTCGGCTCCGGCGGACAAGCCCGCGGCAGACAAGTCCGCAGCCAATGAACCCGCAGCCGCCAAGCCCGCGGACAGCGAGCGCACCGCCGTCTTCCGGGTCCCGAAGGTGGACGCGGCCAAGGCGGAGACCCCGAAGCCCGCCACCGCCAAGCCCGCCACCGCCAAGCCCGCCGCCGCCAAGCCGAGCCTGGCCAAGCCGGCCGCGGCCCGGTTCACCCCCACGGAGGCCGAGCCCGCCGAGGCGAAGCCCACCGCCGAGGGCCCCAAGGGCAGCACCTTCGTGCCGCTGCGCCCCGAGGGCATCGCCCCGACCGCCCCGGCTGCCGGGCAGCGGCCCAAGCCCCCGCCTCCCGCCGTCTCGCGGTTCGACCGGGTCGACCAGGCCGAGCGGACCACCCAGCAGCCGCTGCCGCCCAAGCCGCCGCTGGACATGCTGGCGGACCTCACGAACAACCCGCCCCCGCCGCCGAGCCCGATGCGCACCGCCGTCCGGCGGTTCAAGATCTACGCGCCGCTCGTCGCGCTCCTCGCGCTCATTCTGGCCGTCGTGCAGCTGGTGCGCCCGCTGCCCGAGCCGAAGCTCGTGATGACCGGGAAGTCCTCGTACACCTTCGAGGGCGCCAAGCCCCAGCTGCCGTGGCCCGCCGAGGGCCAGGCGTACATGGCGGCCGCCGGCCTCGGCACGCTCGGCCAGTCCGGCGAGCAGAAGCCCGTGCCGATCGCGAGCGTCACCAAGTCGATGACGGCGTACATCATCCTGCGCGACCACCCCATCAAGAAGGGTGAGCAGGGCGCGATGATCGACATCGACAAGACGGCCGAGACCGAGGGCAAGAAGAACAACTCGACCGACAACGAGTCCACCCTCGACACGGTCAACGAGGGCGAGAAGATCTCGGAGTACGACGCGATCGCCGCCCTCATGATCCCGTCGGCCAACAACATCGCGCGGCTGCTCGCGCGCTGGGACTCCGGTTCGCAGGAGGCGTTCGTCAAGAAGATGAACGACACCGCGAAGGAACTCGGCATGTCCAGGACCACGTACACGGACCCCTCGGGTCTGGACGCGACCACGGTCAGCACTGCCGAGGACCAGGTGAAGCTGGGTCTGAAGCTCGTGGAGATGGAGACGCTCCTCGACATCACCAAGAAGCCCAGCTGGGTCGACCCGTCCGGGAAGAACTGGCCGAACTGGAATCGCTTGGTCCCGTACAACGACTCGCTCGGGATCAAGACCGGTACGACGACGAAGGCCGGTGGGAACCTCCTCTTCGCCGCCCAGAAGAAGGTCGGCAACACCAACCAGCTGATCGTCGGAGCCGTCCTCGGCCAGCACAAGGCGCCGATCATCGACACCGTCATCGCCGCGAGCAAGCAGCTCATGATCGCCACGCAGAAGGCGCTCGAAGGCGCGACGGTCGTCAAGAAGGGCGAGCGCGTGGGCTACGTCGACGACGGACTCGGCGGCCGGACCCCGGTCGTCGCCACCGCCGACGTGCAGGCGGTCGGCTGGGCCTCGCTGACGGTCGACGTGAAGCTCGCGAACGGCGGTGGCACGATGCCGCAGACCGCGAAGGCCGGTACCGAGGTCGGCGTGCTGACCGTCGGTGAGGGTGCCAGCCAGGTCAAGGTGCCGGTGGCCCTCGAGAGCGACCTCGCCGCTCCGGGGATCGGCGGCAAGCTGACGCGCGTCGGCTGACATCCGGTGAGAGCGTGGATCCGGCGCCCCGGGCAACCCCGGGGCGCCGGGCCGCGTCTTGTCTGCCGGGAAGTGTGGACTGATGTGTGTTGGGGAGTGCGGCAGTGACCACCGCTGAGCAGCAGGGCCGGCGCCAGGGGGCCGTTTCGACGGCCGACGGCGGTGCTCCCGGGGTGTCCGCGCCTCCCGCGCCGACCGAGCCCACCGGTCTGACGGATTCCGCAGGTCATGCGGGTCCCACCGGTCCCACACCCGCATCCACGCCGACATCCACGTCCACATTCACGCCCGCGCCCGCACCCGGCGGCATACGGCCGTCCCGCGGCCTCGCCGGGGCCGTTCTGGACGGGGCCCGCCGCCACCCGGTGGCCGTCGCCACCGTCCTCGCCGGGCTGCTGCACGTCGTCTGGTTCTTCAGCTTCGCCAACAGCGGCGGCGACCTCGCCGCGCAGGACGCCTGGGCCGAGTTCGTGGGCCGCCACCCCGACTCGGCGTACAACCTCGCCTGGTACGGCGGCATGCACCCGGTCTCGTACAGCGTGGTCTCGCCGTACCTCATGCACATGCTCGGCGTCCGCACCACGATGATGATCGCCGGCACCGTCTCGGCCGGGCTGTTCGCGCTGATCCTGACCCGCTGCCGCGGGGCCGTGCGCGAGCCCCTGTGGCCCGCCCTCGCCGGTGTCTACGGGCTGCTCTGCAACGCCCTCTCGGGCCGCGTCACCTTCGGCCTCGGCGCGATGTTCGCCCTGGGCGCCGTCGCGGCCGTCTTCTGCTGGCCCCGCAAGTGGGCGGAGCGGCGCTGGGCCAAGGCCGCGGTCGCCGCCCCGCTGGCCGGGCTGGCGACCCTCGCCAGCCCCGTCGCCGGGCTCTTCCTCGGGGTGATCGCGGCCGCGCTGTTCCTGAGCCGGCGGCGCCCGGGTGCGTACGCGCTGGGGCTGGCCCCGGTGGCCGTGGTCGGGTTGTCGGCGTGGCTGTTCCCGTTCTCCGGGACGCAGCCGATGAAGATCGGCTCGGCCGGGCTGCCGTTCGCGTTCGCGCTGCTGATCCTGTTCCTCGTACCGAAGCGGTGGAAGACCGTCCGGATCGCCGCGGCCGTCTACGCCCTCGGCGTTTTCCTGACCTGGGTGATCGACTCCCAGGTCGGCTCGAACGTCACGCGGATGGTGATGCTGTTCGGCGGCGCCGTGCTGCTCGCGGCCCTCGCGTACGAGGTCCCGCGCACGCGGCGCTGGTACGGCGTGCTGCTCGCGTTCGTCGGCCTGAACGCCTGGATCACCGCGAACAGCATCACCGACATCGTCCGCACCACACCGCTGGCGGCCTGGAGCCGCGAGCTGGCGCCGCTCGTCGACCAGCTGCAGAAGGCGGGCGCCGACCGGGGCCGGGTCGAGGTGGTCCCGGTCAGCAGCCACCGCGAGTCCTCCGCCTTCCCCTCGTACGTGAACCTCGCGCGCGGCTGGAACCGGCAGGCCGACCTGGAGCGCAACCCGCTCTTCTACGACGACACCCTCACCGCCCACAGCTACCGGGCCTGGCTGGAGCGCTGGGCCGTGCACTACGTGGTGCTGCCCGCCGACAAACCCGACTCGGGCGGGGAGGACGAGGCGAAGCTGGTGCGCGCGGGGGTTCCGTACCTCCAGCAGGTGTGGGGCGACGCGAACTGGCAGCTCTTCAAGGTCCTCGACCCCACCGACCTCGTGTCCGGTCCGGCGACGGTGGTGCGGGCGAGCGCCGACCGGCTGGTCGTCGACGTGAAGCGGCCGGGCCGGGTGCTGGTACGGATCCCGCACTCGCCGTGGCTGGGGCTGGTGGACCCGGAGGGCAAGCCGGTGCCGCCGCCGCAGGAGACCTTCGCGTCGAAGGCGCGGGGCGGCAGTGGGGACGGCGGCGCGCTGCGCAAGCAGTACGCGAACACGGCGGGATGCCTGTTCAAGGCCGCTCCGGACGACACCGGGGACGTATGGACGGAGCTGCTGGCGCCGGCGCCGGGGGAGTACCGGGTGGCGGCGAAGTACCAGCTGCCGCGGGGGACGCCCTGCCCGGAGGACCTGGTGCACCAGACGCTGGGCCAGCCGAACCGTCCCGCCCCGCCGCGTCCTTGATCGGAATTCTTTGATCGGAATTCTTTGCACATCGGTCCGGGTGCGATGGCCCGTATATGTGCATACGATCCGAGTAGTCCGATTGGGTGCTTCCCGAAGGAGTTGACGACGGGATGAACAAAGAGCAGAAGCGGGACGTCCGGGTGGCCATCGCGAAGGCGCAGGAGCAGGCGCAACCGCCGCGCTCCGCGGGTCACGGCTTCGAGGGTCCGGTACGGAGCAAGGTCAAGGGCGGGCTGCACACGAAGGCCGCGCTCAAGCGAGCCGGCACTCCGCAGGGGGACCGTATCGGTGAACGCAGCAGCGGCCTGAGCTGACCGCGATGGCACAGCCCTTCCGGTCGCTGCCGGAAGGGCTTCGTGCGCCCGGCGCGGACGCGCGCGGAACCCGCTCGCGGGCGGAATCCGCCCTTCCCCCGGAGCTCATCGCGTGACCGGACGCATTCTGGCCTGATCCGGTGCGATCCGGCCGGATCCCGCCGCTCACCCGCCGGTGCCCGCGCATTACCTTGAGCTGACCATGAACGACATGCAGCGCGGCGAGCGGCTGCGGCCGCGCCCGCGGCTGCTGCCCGCCTGGACCTCGACCCTGACCTGGAAGGCCACGGTCTTCATCACCCTCATGTGCTGCGGACTCGCGGCGCTGCTGGGCTGCCTCGTGCACGGCGCCATGACCCGCCAGACCGTGGGCACGGCCCGGGAGAAGGCGCTCACCAGGCTCGAGCGGACCGTCGAGGCCTACGAGGACGGCGCGCGCATGCCGCGCGGCGAGGGCATCGACCCGGCGGGCCTGCCCCCGGAGCTGCGCGCCCTGGCCGTCGGCGGCAGGCGCGGCACGGCCGTCGGCCGGCACCGCGGCCACCCCGTGATGTGGGCGGCCGGCCCGGCCGCCCAGGGCCCGATAGCGGTCTCCGTGGACTTCCGCGCCAGCGAACGGACCATCGCCGAACTGGACCGGGCCATCCTCGGCTCCTCCGGGCTCGCCATCGCCACCACGCTCCTCATCGGCGCGGTCGTCGTCACCCGGATCACCCGCCGGCTGCACCTGACCGCGCAGGTGGCCCGCCGGATCAGCGCCGGCGACCTGGACGCACGGGTCGACGACGGCACGCGCAGCAAGGACGAGGTGGCGGCCGTCTCCCGGGCCCTGGACACGATGGCCGCGTCGCTGCAGGGCAGGCTCGAAGCCGAACAGCGGTTCACGGCGGACGTCGCCCACGAGCTCCGCACCCCGCTGACCGGCCTGAACGCGGCCGCCGAGCTCCTGCCGCCGGGCCGCCCGGCCGAGCTCGTACGGGACCGGGTACGGGCGATGCGCTCGCTGACCGAGGACCTGCTGGAGATCTCCCGGCTGGAGACGCGCAGCGAACGCGTCGAACTGGACTCGCACGACCTGGCCGACCTGGCGGCGCGCACGATCCGCGCCTCCGGAACGGACACGGCCCTGGAGGTCCGCGGCGCGCGGGGCGCCCCGCGGGTGGACACGGACCGCCGCCGCCTGGAGCGGATCCTCGGCAACCTCGTGGCCAACGCGCACCGGCACGGCGCGCCCCCGGTCACGCTCACGGTCGACGACCGGACCCTGACGGTGACGGACTCGGGCCCCGGATATCCGGAGTACCTGCTCACGTCCGGCCCGCAGCGGTTCCGTACGGAGGGCACCGGCAAGGGCCACGGGCTGGGCCTGACCATCGCCGCCGGCCAGGCCCGGATCCTCGGCGTCACCCTCGCCTTCAGCAACCGTGAGACGGGCGGCGCGCAGGCCCGCGTAACGCTCCCCGGCCCGGCGGCGCCGACAGCAACCGGGTGCGCCCGCCGCCGAGATGAGCCCCCGCCCCCCGGCTCGCCGACGCAGCCCGCCCGCTGAAACCACCGTGCGCGCGGCCGCGCGCACGAGAGCTCACGAGCACGCGAAAACCCCCCAGTCACGATCGACCGCTGGATCACACAGAAGCGGCCCTGCGCCCTACGCTGTCCAGTGTCGAGCTGCACAGAGAAGGGGCAAGGCCGTGTCATCTGATGCTACCCCCGACCCGTACGACAACCCCGTCGCATTCGGGCAACGTGTCCTGATCTACCGCAACCGCCGAGGTATGACCCGCGAGCAACTGGCCGGCCTCCTCGGCCACCACACCTCGTGGGTCAATAAAGTCGAGACCGGCACCATGAGAATGCCGCGACTGCCGGAGATCCTCCGCATCGCTGATGTCCTGCGCGTCCGGCGCCTCAACGACCTCGTCGGAGACGTGGGCGCAGAACCGCACACCGACCTGTTCCTGGGGCCCGGCCACGACCGGCTGCCCGCGGTCCGTGCAGCGCTCTCCACCTACCCGGCGCCCGGCGCCCGCGAGGCCCCGTCCCGGGAGTTCCTTCGTGCAGCACTGGACGCCGCGTGGGCTGCCCGACATGGGGCCGCGAACCACCGCGAGGTCATCGGCGCTCTGCTTCCCGGTTTGATCCGGGACGCCCAGCTCGCCGTGCGCCAGGCCGAGACCGCGGTCGACCGACGCGGGGCACTGGCCCTTCAGGCGGAGACCTTCTTCCTCGGCCAGTTCTTCGTCGCCTACCAGCCTGATCCCTCCCTGCTGTGGCGGGTGGCTGAGCGTGGCATGGCCGCCGCGCAGGAGTCCGAAGACCCGCACGCCATCGGCGTGGCCGCCTGGCTGTCGGCGCAGGCGCACCGCGACTCGGGCCCCGGGCACTACGACGAGGCCGACGACGTAGTGAGGCACGCACTCGAGCTGTTGGAGCCCGGCCTGCCCGACGCCAACCTCGATGTGCGGGCCATCACGGGCGCGCTCCGCGTCGAGGCCGGCCTCACCGCAGCCAAGCGCCGCGACAACGGCACCGCGTGGGGGTGGTGGGACCGCGCAGGCGGCATCTCCCGGCGGCTCCCGCCCAGCTACTTCCACCGCGTCACCAGCTTCGGCCGGGCCGTGATGGGTGCCCACGGCGTCACCGTGGCCGTCGAGCTGCGGGCCGGTGGCGAGTCTGTGCGGCAGGCCAACCGGGCCGAGGCTGATGCAATCCCGTCACGGCCCCGACGAGCCCGACACCGGATCGAGCAGGCCCGCGCCTACCACCTCGACGGGCAGCAGGAGACCGCGCTCACCACGCTGGAGCAGGCGCATGCCGCGGCCCCGGAAACGATCCGATACAACGGATACGCCCGCTCAATCGTGCTGGAGGAGACGACGTCCCGCCTCCCGGACCGACGGCAGAGAGCCAGTCAGCTCGCTGTAGATATCGGCCTGTTGGCTGCATGAGGGAGGGGCCCAAACCGGGCCCCTTCTTCGTTTGCCCTGCCCTCATCGTGGTGCCACCACCCGCTGACGACGGTAGGGAGCAGCACCGTGACTGACGAACCCTGGTGTGAGTGGCACGACGGGCCGGGCGCGTTGCCGGAACCCGTTTGGGGTCCCTCGAACTCAGGCCCGGGCACCCTCGTCCTCGCCTGCAAAGCCTGTCGCCTCCAGCACGGCCTCACGCCTGTGTACCAGGCATGATCGGCACCCCGGCTGACGCGAACTGCGAGGTCCCCCACCGCCTGCTTCGCAAGTCGGTTCGCGATATCGGGTCCGGTACCGAGGGGACGCTCATGGCCGTGGTCGTCGAGAACACTGCCGCCGCCCCCGCCTATGAGGATCGCTGGGTGGAGATCGCCTATATCCGCCCGCACGGCGGCGGCTTCGAGCTGTCCACGGCCGCCGCGAACGTCGAGCCGACCTCGTGAGCGCCCGCACGTACCCGCCGCCGGGCAAGACCGAGCCGCGCGTCTGCCCGGAGTGCCAGGTCAAGTCGCTGCCGATCGGCGGGCCCGAGGGCGGGGTCCTGGTCCACGCGCTGGGCTGCCGTCTGGGTGGCCGGCACGGGATCACCTGACCCCGCCTCCTCAACTCCCGTCCCTGCCTCCCGGTAGTCCGCCCTCCGGGCGGCAGGGACGGGCCATCAGCACCGCCTACGGCAACTTGCACGTCCGCCGTCCCTTACGAACCGAAAGGAAAACCGAGATGACCACACCCACCATCCTGCAGCCCTCCGCCCGACACCTCCTGTCCGACGAGGGGTTCACCCGCGTCGTTCACCTCGTACAGCGCGACAACGACGGCGTAGAGCAGGAGCTGGCCGTCCGGATCGTCGACGAGGCCCTCAAGTTCGTGGCGGCCGCGACCCAGGCCACCGGCCGGCACCTGCGCCCCTCCAAGACAGTGGACATGGGCTGGCATGCCCTCATCCTCCACACGGCCATGTACCGAGAGCTGTGCAGCGCGGCCGGCCGGTTCGTCGACCACCGGCCGGAGGGCCCGGACACCCTGCGGCGTGACGCCGACACGCTGGATCTCACGATGGACGCGATCCGGGAAGCCGGGTACGAGCCGGATGCCTACCTGTGGGGACCCCTGGCGGACACGGAGATTCACGCCGGGGACTGCATGCACAGCGAGTGCACGGAGGGCGGGTCGGCGTGTGCTGCCCCGCCTCCTTCCGCCTGACGCACTCCGGTAGGGCATGCCCGAGCCTGCTTCCTCTCCACTACAGTCGACTACGTTCTGCGTGGGAGGAGTTGCGGTGAGCGAAGAGGTTGGAGACGCGCGCGGGGTGTGGGTTGACCCTCGGTTCCGCGACATGGTGTCGAGCTGGGGTGCGAACCACGTTGAGCGGCGCCCCGGGAAGCGACCCCGCCGAGTTTGCCCCCACGGGTCCGGAGTGACCCTCATGGTCGATCTGGATACTGGGGCATCCCGAAATGTTCAGTGCGGGGACTGCCGCCCGTCTGAGGGCTGATCCGCGGAGCAAACGCCCCGGCCGACAAAGCCCCGTCGGCCGGGGCTACCCCGGGCAAGGGGGTCCGGTCGTTCGTTGCGGAATCGAGTCCTCCGATTGGCAGTCAGATACGTATGGTGGCTGCATGCAACGAACGTGGGCCTTACTCTCTGACCAGCTCTGACAGCGGCACGCCGAGCGCGAGAGATCCGGAGCAGGGTGTCCAGCCGCGGCGATACCTTGCCCTGCTCCAGCAGGGTGTACGACGGCCGGTCCATGCCCATCGAGTTCGCGAGCCGCTCCTGAGTCAGGTTCCGGTACTCCCGGGCGGCGCGGATCCGTAGCGCGATGCGTCTCCGGCGGGCGAGCACGTCATCGGAGGGCGGTACGGAGCGCGGCACCTGTCCACGCTCGGGCAGCCATGATCAAAAGTCAGTTGGCCAAATCCTACCCCGTGTGATCTTGATGGTTCGGGGGCATCTGCGCCCCGTGCATGTATGCGCCCACTGACTCGCCCTCGCGCCTCGCGATCAGGGGTGAGCGGGACGGGGCGGCCGGCGTCCGTGAATCCGCCGAGCCGACCCGCTCCGAGTCTCGGTTTCGGCCGAGACGACCGCCCGGCCCGCAGAACGGGGCCGGGCGGTTTAGCGTGTACGGAAGAACCCCCCGCCGGTTACCGCGACGGGGGGTTCTTGTCCTGAGGGCCGGGCCTCCCCACCCGAACACCCCAGGTGTGGAGCAGCGCGAACCTGGCGCGCACGGGGAGGAGCGCCGAGCCCTGCTCGTACCGTCTAACCCGATGATCTGCCAGTTGTGACCCCCCGAATGGGTGATGGCAGAGGTTGTCACTGTGGGGATGTGGACTCTTCGCGGACTTCGATCATGACGAAGGCCCCCCGTTCGAATGAACGAGGGGCCTTCCTGGTGCTCTGACCTGCTACGCAGGCAGTGCCCTCGGCAGGATTCGAACCTGCGACACCGGCTTTAGGAGAGCCGTGCTCTATCCCCTGAGCTACGAAGGCGGGGGCTTGTCGGAAACGTTGCCGGAAACCCCAGAGGGATCGCCCGAGCCGCTTCGGCAAGCGTGCTGGTCAGATGACGTGCGCCCGCCCGGGTGGAGCTGCCCTCGCGGACACTTTCCCCGGCACACGCCTGGTAGTCGTCTGACCGCTGACAGCCTAGCGGATCGTGCTGGGAGTGGTCGCATGGATTGCCGTGGGAGTGGGCCTGAGGTGAAGGCATCGTCGTGACCTGGGGTTTCTGAGCGTCTGGGGTGGTGGGTGGGGAGGCCGGGGGTGCTGCACGGGTGTGGGCAGGCTGCTGGAGCGTCCGTTCTGTTCCGCTTGCCATGGATGGGGCCTTAACGGAGCGACGGCCGCGCCCTGGGGTGGGCGCGGCCGTCGTGGGGTCGAGGGGTGTCAGGCGATGCGGAGGACCTGTTGGGCGTTGCTGCGGGCTTGAAGGTGGATCTGGTGGCTGGTGGCGTTCTGGGAGAGGGCGAAGCCGAGGACGAAGATCTTCTGGCGATCCACGCCGTAGGCGATCATGCGGCGGTTCCAGAGGCTCTGGTCGAATTGGCTGTGTACGGACTCGGAGTCGGACGTCCCCGGGTCCGCCGAGCGGCCGCCTTCCCTGCCGCTACCGCCGGACGTCCCGGAGCATCCGGCGGCGAGTGCGCCGAGCAGCACCGTTGCCACTGCGAGCGCCGGGGCGGGGCCCGGGCGTCGTGCGCGGATCACCGGGCGGCCGAATTCCGGCCGATGTCCGTGCGGGTGCCGCTCCGCCCGGTGTCCTCAGGCGAGGGCCAGGACCCTCCTGCCGACAGGTCGTGTCGCTGTACCGAGCTGCTTCCTCGCATGTCGAACTCCCTGGCCAGTCCTGTCGTGTGCATGCGGGCCATGTCCGCATCGGTGACGGTGGTCGGTCCGATCGGCGTGGCCTTGATTCCGTCCCAGTTGTAGCGGTCCCGGACATTGACCTGGTAGTCGATACTGACCTGCGGCTTCCCATCGGGTCCGGGGACGGCGGTGACCACCCCGGTCGTGTTGGTCATGCCGCTGCCTACAGCCAGGTACCAGTTGTTCGTACCGTCCGGGCCCTTTTCGTGTTCGTATCCTCTGCTGCCGGATTCCACGGGGATGGCGACAGGCTTGCCGCCTGACTCCTCGAAGGCATTCAGTGCCTGCTGCCGCCACTCGTCCTGCTCTGTGGCCCGGATCCGTGCCACCTCGTCCCGGAGCACCGGGTCGTCGGCCAGCATGCGGTCGACGTCCAGATCGAGCGCCTTGCCGCTGCCGTTGAGGTAGTGATCCATGTGTCGGGGAGCGCGCTGCGCTGACGTCGGTATCCGAAGCCACCGGCCCGCCTCCTCCGCGGTTGCGGGAAGACGGGCCGGTGGGCCGGGCTCGGGGTTAGCTGGCGAGGGGTGTGGCAAGGCCGGGGGTGTACCAGCGTTGGCTGTTGCGGTTGTGGCAGTCGGAGAGCTGGAGTTGCGTTCCGTTGTCGAGGCGGCCGAGTGGCAGGTCGAGGCAGCGGTTGGAGGCCGGATTGTAGAAGCTGCCGGTTGCCGTGGGGAGCCACTGCTGGTTGTAGGCGCCAGTGGCGCACGTCCACAGCAGGACCGGGGTGTCGTTGGCCGTGCCACCTCCTGAGATGTCCACGCACTTGCCGCCGATGCGGAGTTCACCGTCCACAGTGACGTCGAACCGCTGAGCGTCGTCGTTGTTGCTGTCGCTGCAGTCCCAGATCTGGATGCGGTTGCCGTCGGCCGTATTGCCGGCGTTGTTGTCCGCGCACTTGAGTGAACTCGCTGCCGAGACAATCTTGGTGCCGGAGCCGGCGGTGGTGGGGATGGTGGAGTGAGGGTAGACCGCGACGTTACTGATCCTGCCCTCGAAGTAGGAGCTGGGCAGGCCCTGGTACTTGTAGCGGCCTAGGACCAGGGGGCCGGTGGCGTTCCAGGTATTGGTTTTGGCGTGGTGTCCGGTGCCGGCCAGGGTGCCGTTGACGTAGAGGGCGATCAGGCCGGTGGTGGCGTCGTAGGTCGCGGTCAGTTGGGTCCACACGCCGGTCTGCGCCTTGGCAGCGGCGTTCATGGTGATGGTCTGGTCATAGGTCCAGTTGTCGTCGTCCTTGACCGACATCGCGAAACGCCAGGTGCCGTCGCCGTCGTGCCAGAGGAGGAAGCCGCTGGAGCGCTGGCCGTCCTGGCTGAGGACGACCGACGGCTTGTCCGACTTGGCCCAGGCCGACACAGTGAAGCTGCGGGTGGTGTCGACGCCGGGGCTGGCAGCGGTGACGCTTCCCGCCTTGCCGTCGAGGGCGACCACCTTGGTAGCGGTACCGGCGACGGTGTCGTCGGCCCAGGTGGCGCCGGTGGCGCTGAGCGTGGCGTTGTTGCGGCGGCGTAGGTCGGTGGCGGTGGTGCCGGCTTCTTCGTTCAGCCTCCACTGGGAGGTGGAGATGCGGGCATCGCCCATGGTGTGAGCGGTGCGGAAGCCGGTGACCTTCCCGGCGGTGGCGGTGCCGTCCCAGGTGCGGAGCCGGTGGAGGCTGTCGAGAGCCCACAGGTCAGGGACGCCGTCGGCGCTGGTGTCGCCGGAGGAACCGACGACCGGGTGGGTGGCTGCCGTGACGCCCGAGCCGATCTTGGTGCGCTTGGTGTGGTCACCGAGGGCCGCCGGGTTTCCGGCGATGTTGGCGTACTGGTAGACGTCACCTGTGGTGTTGTCGCGGGCCCACAGGTCGGGGAGGCCGTCGCCTGTGGCGTCGCCGGGGGCGAGGAGGGTGAGGTTGTCCCAGCCGGAGGGGCTGAGGACGAGCACGACCGGGTCGCGCAGCTCGTTGGTCGCGCCGGTGCCCTGGAACAGCACGAGTGAGTTGTTCGCGCCGTCGTTTTCTACGGTGAGCAGGTCGTTGCGAGGTGTGACACCTGCTTCCGGCAGGGCGTCACCGACGGCGAGGATCTGTTTGACCCGGGTCCAGTTCTCGGCGTACTCGCTCCCGCAGGGCTGGCCCGTGGCGGCGACGGTGCAGTCGTCCGCGTAGGGCCGCTGGACGGTCAGGGCTTTGGCAGCGTGGTAGTAGAGGCCGCCGTTGGCTTCGAGTCCTCCCTGAGTCAGGGAGTTGCGGTAGAGCTTGAGCTGTCCGTCGCGGTAGGTCCACAGGTCGTCGATGCGGATGCCGTTGCCGCCGCGGTGTGTGGTCAGAGTGCCGTTGCCCCAGCCTTTGCCGACGGGGCTGTTGGCCACGTTGGAGGCGATGACGCCGCCGGCCGCCGGGTCGACTGCGGTCGGGTAGACGACGAGGTCTCCGCTGTCCGTCGGGGCAATGAAGTCGACGCGCTCGTCGCCGGTGATGTCGCCGAGTGTCGTCTTGGCGTTCGGGTTGTCCGGCACGTAGAAGGTGTACGTCTGCTGTTGCGAGCGGTTGCCCGCACGGTCCACGGACTGGACGCGCAGGATGTTGGTGCCCCAGGTCGTTGGGGTTAGAGGGATGGCGGCGCTGCCGTCGGCGGCGGGATCGAGACGGTTGGCGCCGCCCACCGGGATGGCCGAGTTGAAGGCCCATTCGTAGTAGAGGACGCCACTGGTGGCGTCTGTGGACTTCACGGTGAAGGTGCCGGGCTGGCCGATGTGTTTCGTGGAGCCGGGCAGGGTGCCGGACGGCGGGTACTCGGCCGAGGTGACGACCGGGGCCGAGGGCGGCTGGGTGTCCATGGAGAAGGTGCATCCGGTGACCCAGGCCGACGCCATGTCACCGTCACCTCCCTGGACGCGCCAGTAGTACGTGTGGCCGTCTTGGAGGTTCTCGGGATACGCGGCGGCCAGGTGTGTGCCGGTGGCCAGGTCGCGCCAGCCGGCGTCGTAGGCGAGCAGGTCACCTGCCGTGTCGTAGACCTGGAAGTGGGCGTCGTTGGGCTGGTTGTCCGGGTCACCGATCCACGCGCTGATGTTGAAGCCGCCGTAGCCGGTGGCGCCGACCCAGCCGCAGCCGTTGCCGTTCGGGTTCTGTGGCGCGGGGAGCATGCCGAGGCCCCACGGGTTGTAAGGGGGCAGGTTGTATTCGATGTACAGGAACGGCAGGCTGTTCTTGTCGCGGGTGAACCGCTTGAAGGAGCTGTTGTTGCTGCTCTTGGACTCGTTGGAGGCGAAGAGGCCATAGGTGATGCTGCCGCGCCACTGGTTCGCGGCGAGGTGGTCGCGAACGTCCCACTCGCCGCGTGTCGTGGAGCCGGGGCAGCCGGGGCCGCCCGCGCTGTTGAGGGAGCTGGTGCGCAGGACCTCCCAGTCGCGGGGCTGGGCGTGCCAGGTGATGTCGGAGAGCAGCGGTTCGGTGGAGTGCAGGTCCACGTTGTACGTCCTGCTGCACGTGGCGTCCGCCGCATACGACTGGGTCGCGAAGAAGGACGCCTTCTTGATGCTCTTGTCGCCCAGGTCGCTGGTGTCGAGCTGGACGTAGTAGCGCTCCAGCCCGGTTCTGGTCCGCCAGCGCTGGTACCCGACGCCCGGGTCGTAGGTGTCGCCGTAGTCGTCGTAGCTGACGGTGGTGGGGTAGGCCTCCTGAACCCAGGCCCAGTGCTGGGTGCCGCGGCTGGTGGGCTGCCACGCCGGGTCGATGTAGACCGGGTAGGCGGTCGCGGGGTCGGCCAGGAAGGCCTGGTCCGGGGTCAGGACGAGAGAGTCCTTGCCGAGGTCGGCCTGGAGCCGGGCGACCTTGGCGAAGTCCCCCGGGCCGTCGGTGCCGGAGACGGACTTGGCAGGCTCTTCGTCCGAACTGGTAGGCGCGCTCCCTGTGCCCTTGGCCGCCTGCGAGAACGTGGTGGAGCTGGAGGGCTTGGCGAGGGGCGCCTGGATCGGGGCGGTGGAGTCCCACATCGTCGGGGTGGGCGCCTGGAAGACCGTACGGCCCGAGGCATCGGCGGCCTTCAGGTTGCCGTGGCCGTCGGCGGAGACGGCGAGGCCCTTGGCCTTGAGGCCCGTGGTCAGCTTGGCGAGCTTCGGATGCTTGGCGGCCTCGGCGGACTTGACCACGAGGATCTGGGAGATGCCACCGCCCTCGTCGGCCGTCACCTTGAGGTCCGTGCCCGGCACGACCTCGTGGTAGAGGGCGCTGGCGCCGTCCAGCACGGGTGCGGGAAGCGGCTCAGGCCAGCTCAGCATGAGCTGCTTGCCGTCCTGGTCCAGGGTCACAAGTGGCGCAGTGCCGCCCCCCGACAGGGTCAGGCTGCTCACCGAGGCCTTCGGGCGGAGCGTCCCGTCGGCCGCCTTGACGAGAGTGGCGTCCAGGTCGGCCCACTTGCCGTCGCGCTTGGTGCGCACGGGGGCAACACTGCGGGTCAGTCCGAGAGAGCCGTTCGGGTTGGCCACCACGGTGTCGGTCTCGGTCGTCGCCGCCGCCACGGGCACGGGCTTCCCCGTGCGCTTGGCCTCCGCGAGCGCGGCCTCCTCCGCTCGCTCTCGTTCGGTCGTCGGCCGCTTCGGCGGCGTCTGAGCGGCCGGTGCTGTCGGCTTGCCCACCGCCGATGCCGCCGAAGCGGATGGTGCTGCGCCGACGGATGTGATGGACAAGGCCAGTGTGACCAGCCCTGCAACGGCGATCGGCCGGCTGGCTGGTCGCCTCTTTCTCAATGTGCCCCCCACGGCAAACTCCCCAGTCTGATTGATGCCTGTCAACTGGGCGTGAACGCTAACAGCCCCTTTGCTTTGTCCCGCTGCGGACGCGAATCTGGAACCGGAGATTCCTTGGAGCTTATTTCCATAATCGGGATCAATTGACTGATGAAATTAAGTCAACACGCAGGTCGGCGGGCTATTTTTGGACATCTTTTCAGGGTGGGCGAGTCGGTGGGGCACGCCTTGTCCGACTTGCTCTGCATTTTGCGATTTGCTAACACGCTAGGCTCCCAGGCCAATTGATCCACTCGGCGACCGTGGGGGGAATGCCGTGTCGGTACCAGCGGCTGGATTTCGAGCGATGAGAAGACACTCGAAGATCAAACAGCGCATCGCAGTTCCGTTAATAGTGGCAATCTCGCTGGTCGTCGGCTCGGGCACCGCCCAGGCCGCGCAGTGGCAGCCCAAAGATCAACGCCGCTGGTCACCGGGCGCCTTGAAGAAAACCGAATCGGTCTCCGGAAAGAACGCCGCAAAAGCGGACCCAAAGAATCCGAAGGGTGATGGGGCGAGGGCCTGGAGCCCCAAGGACGTGTTCTGGCCGCCTGCTTCTCAGGCCGAGGTGGATCTCGGCGCCGCGCCGCCAACCCCTCCGCGCAGTTCGCTCCTCACCACGCCCGCACCCTCCGGTGTCCCGGCGGCTCCCGCCGCTGACCCGAGCCGCGCGGGCGCTGCTCCCGTTTGGGTGAGTTCCGCGTCGGCCAAGGACGCGCCGCGCACCGGCAAGGCTGCCGTACAGCTCACGGACCGGTCAGCCGCCGAGAAGGCCGGCATCCAGGGCCTGCTGCTCGCGGTCCGTCCGGCCGGGTACGCGGTGAAGGGCGGCCCGGTCAACGTTTCGGTGGACGTCTCACACATCGCGGGGGCCTTCGGCGGCGACTGGCTCTCCCGAGCCCGCCTCGTTGCACTCCCCGAGTGCGCGCTGACCACTCCCGAGCGGGCGGAGTGCCGTACGCAGACGCCCCTGCCGACCGCCAAGGACGGCGACCGGGCCGGGTTGCTCAGCACGGAGGTGGCTCTCAAGGGCGCTTCCGCAACAGGGGACACGCGCATGGGCGGTGCCTCGGAGGCTTTGGGCGGGGCGACCGTGCTTGCCGCGTCGGCAGCCCCGGGCGGCCCCGCGGGTACGTACACGGCTACTAGCCTGGCGCCCTCAGGCAAATGGACCAGCGGCGGTAACACCGGAGGGTTCTCCTGGTCGTACCCGATCAACGTTCCCGATGGGCTGGGCGGTTCCAAACCCACCATCTCCCTCGCCTACAGCTCTCAGTCGGTTGACGGCCGAACTGCTGCCACCAACAACCAGGCGTCATGGATCGGCGAGGGCTGGGACTACTCGCCCGGCTTCGTCGAACGGGCCTTCAAACCGTGCGCCAAGGACGGCCACGCCGAATCGAGCGAGCAGTGTCTGGCAGGCCACGACGCCACCCTCTCCCTGAACGGCAAGTCCTCGACGCTCGTACGGCACGACGCGACCGGCACCTGGCGACTTGAGGACGACGACGCATCGAAGGTTGAACGGCTGACCGGCGCGGCCAACGGCGACAACAACGGCGAGTACTGGAAAGTCACCACTGCGGACGGCACCCAGTACTACTTCGGCGTGGGCCGCAAACCCGGCAGCACGACGGCTCCGCCGACCAACTCCGCCTGGACCACTCCGGTCTACGGCAACAACGCGGGCGAGGAGTGCCACCAGTCCACCTTCGCCGCGTCCTGGTGCCAGCAGGCCTGGCGCTGGAACCTTGACTTCGTCGTCGACCCGCGCGGTGGTGTGATCAGCCACTGGTACGACCCGGAGACCAATCACTACAAGCGCGGAGCATCCGCGGCGACGCCCAACGGCACCCTCACCCCGTACATCCGGGGCGGCAACCTCGCCAGGATCACCTACGGTTCGAAGCTGGCCGACGCGGACACGGTCAAGCCGACAGCGAAGGTCCTCTTCACTGCCCCCGAGCGCTGCCTCCCGGAGAAGGACGTCTTCGACTGCGCCCCGGCCAAGCTGACCAAAGCCAACGCCACCAAGTGGCCCGATGTCCCCTTCGACCAGAAGTGCGCGGCTACGGGCACCTGCGAAAACTACGCGGCCACCTTCTGGACGACCAGACGCCTTACCAAGATCACCACGCAGGTCCTCAACACCACCGGCGGTTACGACAACGTCGACCTCTACGAGCTCAAGCACGAGTTCCCCAACCCGGAAGACCACACCGCCCCCGCCCTGTGGCTCGCCTCGCTGACCCGCACCGGTTACGACGGCGAGGCCACGTTCGAGACCAAGCCCGTCACTTTCATCGGCAAGCTGAGGAACAACCGTGTCGACTCCAGCGTCGACAACAGGCCTGCGATGAACCGCCGCCGCATCGTCGGCATCACGACCGAAACGGGCCAGGTCATCGACGTCGGATACGCGGACACGGACTGCGCGCCGGGCGCTGGACTGCCGCCCTCGAAGGACGCCAACACCACACGCTGTTACCCGGTCTACTGGAACCCGGACGACAAGAGCCCGAACGATCCGACCCTGGACTGGTTCCACAAGTACGTCGTCAGCCGCGTCACCGAACTCGACCCCTTCGGCGGCTCGCGTCCCCAGGAGGTCCGCTACGAGTATGTCGGCGGTGCTGCCTGGCACCGGGACGACGAAGAACTGACCGAGGACAAGCGCCGCACCTGGAACCAGTTCCGCGGCTACGAACAGGTCATCACCCGCTCCGGCACCGCCCCCGACACCGTCTCCAAGACCGCGGCCTTCTACCTGCGCGGCATGGACGGAGACGTCAAGGCTGACGGCACGAAGCGCACCGCCACCTTCACGGGCCTCGCAGGTAACACGCTCAAGGACAGCAACCCCCTCGCCGGCACCCTCCGCGAGACCCAGACCTTCGCCTCCGACGGCGGCGAACTCGTCACCATGTCACAGAACGAGCCGTGGCTCTCCGACGCCACAGCCACACACAGCCGCGGCACGAAACTTCCCGCGCTCACCGCTCAGATGCAGCGAGAGGGTTCCTCCCAGGAGAAGAAGCTACGCGCCGACAAGACGTGGCAGACCACCTCCGAGACCGTCAAGTACGACGACACCTACGGCATGGAACTGTGGACCCTGGACCGGGCGGACGGCCTCCCGGACACCTGCACCGTGACGTCCTACGCCCGCAATACCTCAGCTTGGATGATCGACCGCGTCTCCGAAGCCGTCGAAATCCGGAGCAGCGACTGCACCGCCACTGCGACGGGGGCGAACACCCTCAGCCGCAACCGCACGTACTACGACGGCCAGCCCCACGGGACCCTCACCGGCTCCGGCCAGGCCACCAGCACTGAGGAACTGGACCGCTTCGAGGCGGGCCAGCCGAAGTACAGCCTGAAGACCACGACGGCCCACGATGCCTACGGCCGCGTCATCAGTGCCACTGATGCCACGGGCGCCAAGACCACGACAGCGTACGAACCGGCCGCACCGGCCCCCGCCACCACGGTCAAGGTCACCAATGCCAAGGACTGGACGACCACGACCACCCTGCACCAGCTGCGCGCAGTGCCAGTCAAGATTGTGGATCAGAACAACCGCACCACCGAGCTGACTTACGACGCACTCGGCAGGACCACCGCCGTCTGGCTGCCCGGCCGCGCACGCAGCGACAGCGCCAGCAAGGTGTTCACCTACGACCTTACGAACACGGCCACCAGCTCTGTCACCACCCAGACGCTCCGCTCCGACCAGTCGTACGCGACTTCCATCGCCATCCTCGACGCGCTGGGACAGCAGGTCCAGGTCCAGTCGAGCCCGCTGAACGGAGCGGCAACCAGCCGTTTGATCACCGACACCTACTACGACAGCCACGGCCGCGCCTTCAAGACCAACGACTCCTACTACAACACCACCTCCGATCCCGTGAAGGCCCGCTTCATCGCCGACGAGAACATGGTTCCGGCACAGAACGGAACGTTCTACGACGGTCTCGGCCGTCCGGTCGCCAAGACTTTCTCCTCCAAGGCGATTGAGCAGTGGCGCACCACCATCGCCTACCCCGGCGCCGACCGCACCGACACGACCCCGCCGAAGGGTGAAGTGGCCGGCAGCGTCCTCACCGACGCCCTCGGGCACACGGTCGAACGGCGCAAGTACAAGGGCGCCAAGCCCGAGGGCGACTACGACACCACCCGGTATGCGTACAACACCGACGGAAAACTGACCCGGATCACAGACCCAGCCGGCAACGTCTGGACCTACGAATTCGACCTCCGCGGCCGCCAGATCCGCGCGGTGGACCCCGACAAGGGCACCTCGACTGTCAGGTACGACAACGCCGACCGCCCCGTATCCACCGAGGACGCCCGCGGTACCACTGTCTTCACCAGCTACGACATCCTCGGCCGCCCCACCTCCCGCAACCTGAGCACCGTCGATGGCACCAAACTGGTCACCTACGAGTACGACACCCTGCTTCCCGGCCAGCTCACGGCCTCCACCAGCTGGGTGGACGGCAAGCCCTGGCGGCAGGAGACCACCGGCTACGACATCGGCTACCGGCCCACCGGCACCAAACTGACGGTCCCCGCCGGCGAAGGCGCCCTCACCGGCACGTACACCTCAGCCACCACCTACGACCCCATCACCGGGCTGGAGCGCCGCACCACACTGCCCGCCATGGGTGGTCTGCCCCAGGAACGCCTTTACACCGGCCGCAACGTCAACGGCCTGCCCGTGTCCTACGGCTCGGACAACGTCGGCTACGTCAACTTCACCGACTACGACGAGTTCGGCACCGTACAGCGCACGACCTTCGGGGACGACCCACGTCAGGTGAGCTTCACCCAGATCCACGACCCCGCCACCGGCCGTCTCCTGAACACCCAGCTCAAGAAACAGGACTCGGCCACCCCGGTCGACATCACCGACTACACCTACACCCCGGCAGGCGACGTCACCTCAGTCACCAGCACCCAGGGCGCCACACGCGAAACCCAGTGCTTCACCCACGACTACCTGCGCCGCCTGACCCAGGCCTGGACCGACACCGGCACCACCACGACCCAGCCCGGCCCGTCCGTCCCCGGCATCGGCACCTGCAGCAACACCGCCCCCCAGCACGGAAAGATCGGCGGCCTGGCGCCCTACCACCAGTCCTTCACCTACGACGTGACCGGCAACCGCACCTCCTCGACCGACCACGACCCCGCGGGCGACACCACCAAGACCGTCACCACCACCCACACCTATCCGGCCGCCGGCTCCCCGCGCCCGCACGCCCCGACCGCCACCACCAAGGCCACAGGCATAGGCCCGTCCGTCACCAAGCCCACCACTTACGACGCCACGGGCAACACACTCACCCGCCCCGATGCCGCCGGAACCACCCAGACACTGACCTGGACGGCCGAAGGCAAACTCGCCTCTGCAACCACCGCCGCCGGCACCTCCACCTACCTCTACGACGCGGCCGGCAACCGCCTGCTGCGCAAGGACCCGGGGAAGACCACGCTCTACCTCGGCTCGAACGAACTCACCCTCAACACCACCGCTAACACGGTGTCCGGCACCCGCTACTACTCCGCCCCTGGCGGCACCACCATCGTCCGCACCTCCGACGGCAAGATCTCCTATGTCGCCGCCGACCACCACAACACCGGCACCACAGCCATCGACGCCGCCACCCTCCAGGTCCAGCGCCGCGCGGCCAAGCCGTTCGGCGAGGACCGCGGCGCGGTACCAGGCGCCTGGCCTGGCGAACGCGGCTTTGTCGGAGGCACACAGGACAAGACCACCGGCCTCGTACACCTCGGAGCCCGCGAATACGACCCGGCTCTGGGCCGCTTCCTCTCCGTGGACCCGCTGATGGTGGTGGACGACCCGCGCCAGCACAACGCCTACCAGTACGGCAACAACAGCCCCCTCACCGAGTGGGACCCGACCGGCGAAGCCCTGCCAGAGTGCCGAAGCGGCATGTACAAGTGCACCAACGGCAGCAATCCGTACGACTACGGACACAACTACGAAAAGGAAGTCGCCATCGCAGGCGGCACACTCGACCCGGAATACGTGAGGCGAAAGAACGTCAATAAGAACGCATGCCGAAAGGACCCTAGCTGCAAGCCATTTAGGAAATATGGCACTGCGAAGGCGGAGAGGAAGCCTGAGAGGAAGGGAATCTTCGCGAACTTCGGACACTGGAAGAATATTGCGAACGGCGACTTCCGAGGAGCTTGGAATCGCACATTAGGTAGCAAGGATTGGTGGAAGCATAAGGGTGTTGATATTGCACTCGGTGTAGTGGCTGCCGCCGGAACGGCCTTGTGTATAGCTTCGGCGGTATGCGCCATGGGATTCGCCGTTGTAGCCGGAGCGGCGCTGATAACAACTGGTGTCGCAGCCCACATGGCGCTAGCTACAGAAGAGGAAAGAAGGCAAGGGGGCGCACAGTTCCTCATTCCGTCAGCTATTGCCGTCGGGAAGGGAGCTGCGTTTGGTGCAACCTGGGGCCGTGGCGCAGCGGGGGCGTTGCTCAAGGGGGGTAGTTCCAGGGCAGCATGGGCCGAAAATGGAAAGCATCTTCGAACGGATGGCTTCTTTGCCGGAGGCAACCCGATTGCCCACACTGCCCGCCCGGGGGCGACTAACCTGATCCGCGACACCCGGCAGTCTTTCCGTGACCGCTTCTCGCGATAGTCGCACAAATGGACCGCGTTGCGGCTGAGTCCCACCCACGCGCACGCGTGTTTTGGCGAAATGCAGTGAACGGTCAGTGAAGGTCCTCCCGTAAAGGGTGGAATTTTCATGGCGGTCCGTCGGGTCTCCCGGCGGACCGTTTCGATTTGTTGCGCGGATTGGGGGCAGTTGCAGTTCCGGCTATGTTGATGTTCGCCGGGATGGGGCTTTTCCGCTGGTCAGTCTGGGTTTGCTCTGGCGCAGCTGCTTGAATGCGCTAGTGATCGGTTCGATTGCATGGCCAAGGGGAGGGGGCATATGTTGGCGGCCAGTCAGAAGGTCTCCGGCAAGCGGCGATGCAGGCGCCGTCGGGCCTCGCAGTCCACGACTGTCATTGGTCCAAGCCGCTGGCCGGGACCTACGGCCCTGTGGATGTTTGGGCGAATACCATGCCCAGCGGGGTAAGAAAGCCGCCGTTCTGGCGCGGTCAGTCAGTTCAGGGACTCGTGAGTACCCCGTCACCAGCGTCGGTACAGATCACCCTCGTCCGTTCACGTTTCGTGGGTAGCGGGTGCAGGTTCGGGGTGCGGCGGTGATGTGGTCGGCGGGGGCCTTAATGTCCGCGGTGTCTAGCCGCAGAATGCTGCCGACCGGCTTTCCGTAACTGGCGGTACGCTGATCGGTGAATACGGACAGGGGGTGGCGGCCAAAGGTCTCTTCCGTATCGCGGCCGCAGGCTGCTTCTTGGAGTGGGACGAACTGGCACTCTGTCGATGTTCACGACGGCCTCGCCGCCCATTGGGCCCGTCCCGCTGGGCCAATCATCCTGACTACTCACGGAATTCGGCCAGAGCGCGCCGACTCGGCATCGTCCTTCAGGGTAGGCGCCGCATGCCGGGCGGGGGGATTCGGTCGGGGTGAAACGCCCGGATAAGAGCCCTATGGCCATCTGGAGTGCCTCCCGCCAACGGCCGGGATCTATTCCGTGACCTGCGGCCACCGTTTCCCCTCTTTTGCTTAGTGGGAGATGGTGGCTGCAGCTGTTCTCGGACCGGCCGAAGCGGCAAAATGACGTGGCTAGTGGCGCTCAATTCCGAAAACGGCCACCCTTGTCAGGAGATTTAGAATCCTGCCATCGACTGCTTAAATATGCCACCCACTGCGCCGTAGGTGCTGCATTTCATGGAATGTGATTTCCGGCGACGATTGAAGCTGAATAGGAAGAAGACTAGGAATAACCCTCCTTCAATCGCTGTGACTACTGGGTTGTAGACGAAGAAGGTGAAGGCGGCGACTCCGAGCCAGATCGAAATGGGGAGTAAGGAGCCTCGTAGAACGGCGGTGAATCTTACCGGAATTGATCCGTCCGGAAGTGCCCGCTCGTTCCACACATCAATGTGGTCGCGCGTCACGCAATTCTTGTAGGTCATGCATGCATGAGATCACCCCGTCTGCGATGCGCGCAATAACTCCCAGGGGGCGATCCAAAGACATCGGAGACCGCCAACGCTCTGAACGGTGGAAGCGGTGCCAGCTGCCGTGACGAGGGCGTCAGAGACGTCGCTGGGCGATCGCCACCGCCACATCACCGAGGCCTGCCGGGCGCGCTCACCCGTAGGCCGCCAAGAGGCGGCAGCCAGTATGTCGATGGATGGTTCATATGGTGAACCAGGTCCAGCTCGGAGTAGACCGCTCCAGCGCAGGATTCCGCCGGGTGTTCCCCATGTATCCGCCGTCCGCCGGTGCAGTTCTCCTGCCGAACGTCTAGCGCCCAGGAAGACACCACACCAGCGTTGCTGAGGGCGGTCTCCACCCACTCGACCGGCACCTAACCGACAGTGAGTTAGGCGCGGTACCTCCGTGCAGATCAGAGCCTGGGCGCCGCGGTGCTGTTGCCCGGCGTCGATGTGGTTAGTCAGGGCGCGGGTGGTGTGCCCGGCAACGCTGGCCTGAGGGGGATTTCGGCGGGCGCCGTCGGTAGGCCTCTGAGCTGCAACGATGCCCTGAGCGTTCCGAGAAGGGGAGCGGAGCGTTTTCGGCAGCTTCCGCGGTAAGCCTCTGACCTGGGCTTCTAGGGTTTCCGTCAAGCCCCACGAAGGCGGGGGCTTGTCGGAAACGTTGCCGGAAACCCCAGAGGGATCGCCCGAGCCGCTTCGGCAAGCGTGCTGGTCAGATGACGTGCGCCCGCCCGGGTGGAGCTGCCCTCGCGGACACTTTCCCCGGCACACGCCTGGTAGTCGTCTGACCGCTGACAGCCTAGCGGATCGTGCTGGGAGTGGTCGCATGGATTGCCGTGGGAGTGGGCCTGAGGTGAAGGCATCGTCGTGACCTGGGGTTTCTGAGCGTCTGGGGTGGTGGGTGGGGATCTCGGCGACGGGTGAAATGAGGGCCACGGACGGCGGATCAAAAGTGAGCCACTCTGCGATCTCTTGATCATTCTGACTTCACTGGAGCTGGAGTCGGGAGGAAGAGAGGGTGATCCACGTGGAGGACTGGGCTGAGATCCGGAGACTGCACCGGGCTGAGGGGCTGTCGGCCCGGGCCGTGGCCCGGCAACTGGGGATCTCCAGGAACACGGTGCTGCGGGCGCTGGCCTCGGAACGGGCGCCTCAGTACCGGCGGGCGCCGAAAGGCTCGGCCGTGGACGCGGTGGAGCCCGCCATCCGGGAACTGCTCAAGGCGACCCCGACGATGCCCGCCACGGTCATC
This sequence comes from Streptomyces sp. NPDC097617, assembly GCF_044761485.1. Taxonomy (NCBI): domain Bacteria; kingdom Bacillati; phylum Actinomycetota; class Actinomycetes; order Kitasatosporales; family Streptomycetaceae; genus Streptomyces; species Streptomyces sp. NPDC097617. The sequence continues at coordinate 44 of NZ_JBIWCL010000006.1, read as the reverse complement.
GCCGAGCGGATCGGCTGGAACCGTGGGATGACCGTCCTCAAAGA
>NZ_JBIWCL010000005.1:242836-368325 GCF_044761485.1 Streptomyces sp. NPDC097617 | reverse complement strand
CTCACGAAACTCAGCCGTGAACACCCGACGCTTCTCCGCCATGACTCTCAACTTCCCCTGCAGTCACGGACTCCACGCTACGAGGGGAGACTCACGGCAAGGCGGGCAAGCCCCTGTCCGACCAGAGCACGAACAACGCCCTGGCCCGCGCCAGGGAGCTGGAGCTTGTCTCGCCCCGATCGGGGGCCGCTTGCCTTGTCCTCCCCTCTCACGTCTTCCAGAAAAGGAAGGGCGCACCCGTGCCGTGCCGCCTGCACCTCGATCGCTGACTACGTCTCTCGCGTGTAGCCAGCACACGCCTGACGTGTACCGAGACGGCATCTCACCTGCGGAAACGTTCGCGTCTTCTCTTGTCTTTTTGGCCTCACAGCTTTTGGCCTCACAGCGCGGCCCCGTAGGGGGCCGACAGAAGGAAGCCAGGTACGTACTTACACGTCAGCGGCAAGGAGAAGTGGGGCGCGGTAGCGCCCCCAGTCGCAACGGCACCGGCGAAGAGAACCAAGCGGCAGGCGCGGCCTCCGGCCGCACAACCGGAAGGTGCCCGACGCGATACCGGGCGCAGCGATCCGACTGGGCTACGCCCGTTGCTCAACCGTTGGACAGGAACTTCAGTCCCAGTTGGACATGCTTGCCCGTGCCGACTGCACCCGCATCTTCTCGGAGAAGATCAGCACCCGTGTGAAGGAGCGGCGAACGGGGCGGGTGCCATCGTGTTCGCCGTGCTCGCCGTCAGTGCAGAGGTGGAGCGGGAAGGCATCCGGGAGAAGACGTTGGAACAGGGCGAACCGATGGTCCCCTTCCCGGATCACCTGGGACCGTTGAGCCCGAGCCTTCACGGCGTCGGCCACGTCGTCCGGGGTCCCCTGGAACGCCGTGATGGACCGTAGAAGCCCTGTCGCGTAGCCGGGGGTCTTGGAGCATCCCCGGCATGGCGTTCGAGGCGTACACACGAAAGGAGCGGGTCCGCTGGTACAGCGGGACAGTCTGCTCATGAACGCGCCGCATCCCGTCACGGTGGATCTGCCGCCACTCGACGTACATCGACTCAGCGTTTCGGGACGCGGCGATCAAATCGGCCGCGTGATCGTCCGCCCCGCAGGCAGCGCACCAGGCACGGATGTCAGCGTCCGAGGCAGGCGTCTTGCCCCGCGCGATCCGGGACGACTTCGACTTGTGCCAGCCGCACCGAGCGGCCAGCTCATGCCCTGTCAGGCCAGCGTCATGCATGAGGCCCTGCAAACGGGCAGCCACAGCGGCTCGCGCCGCTTGGGCGCTGGAGAGTGGAGAGGAAGGCATGAGCTGACCGGTCAGGAATCAGACGGCGTACTTCTCGTGCGGGATGGCTCGCTCCCACACCGCTTCGAACGCCGACGCGCACAGTTCAACTTCGGCAGGGTCTTCCGTCTGGTCAGTGTGGACCCACCGGCCGACGCCGTCGAAGACGTTGAACTGGACAAGGCGGCCGTCGAACAACCAGAAGTCGTTGCCCGGCAGGGCAAGGTCCGAGGCGTTGCGGCGGGGCAGCCAACGGATCTGCTCACCGGCCGCCACGTTCGTGAAGGTGCCCGAGTGCTCGAAGGCGATGTCATCGCTGACCGGCTCCGAGACGATGCGGGCCCGTCGGATGACAACGCCCTTGGCCGTGACCTCCTGGACGAGGTCGAGCCAGGAACGCCACCACGAATCCCGATCCGCCGGGTCAAGCCGGCGCCCTTGCTTCCATGCGGCGAAGCCTTCGATCTCGTTCTCGACGCCGTACGTGTCGCGCATCTCAAGATGCACGGCTGACTCCTGCACCGACCTGATGAGGTCAGAGAAGTCAGTCAGACTCTGCGACACGGAGCGCCTCCCTGAGAAGCGGGATCATCCGCTTCGGAACCCTGATCACCGACTCATGCCCGGGGATCGGCACATCCCGCGAGCTCTCGCCCGTGGTCCGCTCGTCTGCCGTCCATCCCTGGATCACAAGATCCTTCGACTCCTGGTCCACCCACACAGCGGGTGATCCGTGATCTCCGGACTCGGGATCTTTACCGACGAACCGTAAGGCCATGGTGTCCCTCCCTGTCGAGCGTGTTGCGCCTGGTTGCACGACCTTCACCCTGTCGGAACCTGCGGGTCAAGAGGGCGTGTTCACCCCGATCCGACCCGATGCTGTTCATCGGCGCCACGCAGAAGGCGCCCGGACCCTTACGGCCCGGACGCCTCTTGTCAGCTACACCCACTCGACCGCCGAGACGATGCCCGGATCTTGCCGAGGAGCAGGGAGCGGCGTGCGCCGCACAGGGCGAGGAGCCTGCTCACGCTCCTTCGTCCCGAGATCTCGAAGGATCGTGGAACGCTCCGCCTCGCTCATGCCAGCGAGCGTCTCAGCCATCCTCTGGACGGCATCGCCGCTGGTCACAGCTACTTGTTCACCGTGAGCGGGAGCAGCTTCTTACCCGTCGGTCCTACTTGTGGCCATGTGTCGAACTGAGGACAGACGCCGCAGTCGAAGCACGGGGTCCAGCGGCAGTCCTCGACCTCGGTCTCGTCGAGGGCGTCCTGCCAGTCCTCCCAGAGCCAGTCCTTGTCGAGACCGGAGTCCAGGTGGTCCCAGGGCAGGACCTCTTCGTAGGTGCGCTCGCGGGTCGTGTACCAGGCCACGTCCACGCCGTGGGCGGGCAGGGTCTTCTCGGCCGCCTCCATCCAGCGGTCGTAGCTGAAGTGCTCGCGCCAGCCGTCGAAGCGGCCGCCCGACTCGTAGACGGCGCGGATGACATCGCCGACGCGGCGGTCGCCGCGCGAGAGCAGGCCCTCGACGACGCCGGGCTTGCCGTCGTGGTAGCGGAAGCCGATGGAACGGCCGTACTTCTTGTCCGCGCGGAGCTTGTCGCGGAGCTTGCCCAGGCGGGCGTCCGTCTCCTCGGCCGACAGCTGCGGCGCCCACTGGAACGGGGTGTGCGGCTTGGGCACGAACCCGCCGATGGACACCGTGCAGCGGATGTCGTTCTGGCCGGAGACCTCGCGTCCCTTGGCGATGACGTTGACCGCCATGTCGCCGATCTGCAGGACGTCCTCGTCGGTCTCGGTCGGCAGGCCGACCATGAAGTACAGCTTCACCTGGCGCCAGCCGTTGCCGTACGCCGTGGAGACGGTCCGGATCAGGTCCTCTTCCGAGACCATCTTGTTGATGACCTTGCGCATGCGCTCGGAGCCGCCCTCGGGGGCGAAGGTCAGGCCGGAGCGGCGCCCGTTGCGGGTCAGCTCGTTGGCCAGGTCCACGTTGAACGCGTCCACACGGGTCGACGGCAGGGACAGGCCCACCTTGTCGTCCGTGTAGCGGTCGGCGAGGCCCTTGGCGATGTCGGCGATCTCCGTGTGGTCCGCGGAGGACAGCGACAGCAGGCCGACCTCCTCGAAGCCCGTGGCCTTCAGCCCGCGCTCCACCATCTCGCCGATGCCGGTGATGCTTCGCTCCCGAACGGGGCGCGTGATCATGCCGGCCTGGCAGAAGCGGCAGCCGCGGGTGCAGCCGCGGAAGATTTCCACGGACATGCGCTCGTGGACGGTCTCGGCGAGCGGGACCAGGGGCTGCTTGGGGTAGGGCCACTCGTCGAGGTCCATGACCGTGTGCTTGGACACGCGCCACGGCACGCCGGAGCGGTTGGGCACGACACGGCCGATGCGGCCGTCCGGCAGGTACTCGACGTCGTAGAAGCCCGGCACGTAGACGTTGCCGGTCTTCGCCAGGCGCAGCAGCACTTCTTCGCGCCCGCCCGGCCGCCCGTCGGCCTTCCAGGTGCGGATGATCTCGGTCATGTCGAGGACGGCCTGCTCGCCGTCGCCGATGACCGCGCAGTCGATGAACTCCGCGATCGGCTCGGGGTTGAAGGCCGCGTGGCCGCCCGCGAGGACGATCGGGTGGTCGACGGTGCGGTTGCGGGCCTCCAGCGGGATGCCCGCGAGGTCCAGGGCCGTGAGCATGTTGGTGTAGCCCAGCTCCGTGGAGAAGGACAGGCCGAACACGTCGAAGGCGGAGACCGGGCGGTGGCTGTCCACGGTGAACTGCGGCACCTTGTGCTCGCGCATCAGCTCTTCGAGGTCCGGCCACACGCTGTAGGTGCGCTCGGCGAGGACGCCCTCGCGTTCGTTGAGCACCTCGTAAAGGATCATGACGCCCTGGTTGGGCAGCCCGACTTCGTACGCGTCCGGGTACATGAGCGCCCAGCGGACGTCGCAGCTCTCCCACTCCTTGACCGTGGAGTTGAGTTCACCGCCGACGTACTGGATGGGCTTCTGCACATGCGGAAGCAGGGCCTCAAGCTGAGGGAAGACCGACTCGGTCATCACGCGACTTTCGTGAAGCGGGCAGGGGGCAGCTCTCAAGCCTACCCGGAGGCCCGGCCGCCCCCACCCACATGATCATTACAGTGGGGACCGCAGCGCGGGGTCCGCGGCCTTCGCCCACGTGTCCGGAAGTTCCCGTTCGCGCCGCTCGGCCAGGGACTCCTCGCGGGCGTAGAGCACGCCCCAGGTGAAGGCGGACTCCCCCGCGCCCGTCGCCTGGACCGCGAGGCCGCGCAGGGCCTCGCGGGCCACCACGCTGTCCTGGTGGTCACCGAGCAGGTTCTGTACCGACTTGCCCGCCTTGGCCAGGTGCTTCGCCGGCCCGCCGAGGACGGGCTCGGCCGATTCGGCCGCGTAGCGCAGGCGCTTGGCCGCCTTGCGGGCCTCGTGCAGGGCCAGGTCCCGCTCGTGGCCCTCGTCGAGGGAGAGCGCGCTCCCGATCCGGCCGGCGAGGCGCTCGTAGTCGCGGAGCACCGCCTTCGGCAGGAGCGACTCCGGGGGCCGGGCCGCGGCCCCCTTCAGGGGCGGCGCCTCCAGCAGGGCGTCGAGGGAGTCGAGCAGGGCCACGTAGCGGGCGCTGTCCAGCACGGCGAGCGCCCTGCGGCGCGATCCGGAACGCCGGGCGGTGTTCCACACGCGCAGCCTGCTGCGGACCGGACCGATCAGGAGGGTGCGCGGCAGTTCGCCGAGGCGGGTCTGGATCCGCTCCAGCAGGACCTCCTGGTCGCGGTCGACGCCCAGTTCGGCGGCGAGCCAGCGCAGCTCCTCCCCGATCGGGTCGGTGGCAGCCCGGTCGATCACCTTGCGGTAGGTCTTGAAGGCGCTGCGCAGCCGGCGGCTCGCGACCCGCATCTGGTGGACGGAGTCCGGCAGGCCGCGGCGTACGGCCGGATCCTGGGCGACGAGGGCGTCACGCTGTTCGCGCAGGTACGCCAGCACGTGCGCGCCCGTCGTGCCCTCGGGGCCGCCGGCCTCGGGCCGGGCCGGCGGCTCGGCGTCGGTCTCGGCGAGGGCCCGGGCGAGCTTCGAGGGGGCGGCGGAGACCCGGAGCCCGGCCTTGCGGAAGGTCTTCTCGACTGCGTCGAGCAGCTCGGGGTCGACCCCGTCGGCCAGTTCCACCTCGACCTCGGTCCAGGCGGCGGTGCTCTCGCCCCGCTCGGCCAGCACCTCGTCGGTGCTCAGTTCCGCGAGCAGGGCTCCCTCGGCGTCGAGCAGGTGGCTGAGCCGGCGCGAGGAGACCAGCCTGACCTGCGGGCGCAGTCCCGCGCCGCGGACCCGGGAGCGGACGAGGGCGGCGAGGGCGGGTGGGACCGTGTCGCTGAGCGAGGCCCCGATCTCGTCGCGCACTCCCGGGGAGACGGGCAGTTTGAGGTGCCAGCCCTCGTCCGCGCCGCCCGTTCTGCGCCGGAGGGTGAGACCGTCGGCGGCGAGCCGTTGATCGGGGGTGTCGTAGTACACGGCGTCGAGGTCGACGGTGCCCTGGTCGGAGACGGCCGCGATGGCCGCCGTGCCCGTCAGGTCCGGCACCCCGCGCCGGGCAGATTTGGCCTTGGAGAACTCGAATTTCCGCTCGATTTCGCGCTTGGTGTCCGCCATAGACCGAACTTAGTCCTGAACGGATCACGTCGGCAGGGCGAACAGCACATCAGGCCGACAATGGCCGTTGCACCTTGATCGACTGGAGTAGGCCGATCGCCACCCACACCGCGAACATCGACGATCCTCCGTACGAGACGAACGGCAGCGGCAGACCGGCCACCGGCATGATCCCGAGGGTCATCCCGATGTTCTCGAAGGACTGGAAGGCGAACCAGGCGATGATCCCGGCGCACACGATCGTCCCGTACAGCTCGGTGGTCTCCCGGGCGATCACGCAGGCGCGCCACAGGATGATGCCGAGCAGCGCCAGGATCAGCCCGGCCCCGACGAAGCCCAGTTCCTCGCCCGCCACGGTGAACACGAAGTCGGTCTGCTGCTCCGGCACGAACTGGCCGGTGGTCTGCGAGCCGTGGAAGAGCCCGGATCCGGTCAGCCCGCCGGAGCCGATCGCGATACGGGCCTGGTTGGTGTTGTAGCCGACGCCGGCCGGGTCGAGCTCGGGGTTGGCGAAGGCCGCGAAGCGGTTGATCTGGTACTCGTCGAGGACGCCGAGCTGCCAGATCAGGATGGCGCCGCTGGCGCCCGCACCGATCAGGCCCACCACCCAGCGGTTGGAGGCGCCGGAGGCCAGCAGCACGCCGAGCACGATGACGATCATGACCATGACGGAGCCGAGGTCGGGCATCAGCATGACGATGCCCATCGGGGCGGCCGCCAGACACAGGGCCTTGACGACCGTGCGGTGGTCCGGGTGGGCCAGATCGCCCGCGTCCACCCGGGTGGCCAGCAGCATCGCCATCACCAGGATGATCGTGATCTTCACGAACTCCGACGGCTGGAGGGAGAATCCGCCGCCGATGACGATCCACGCGTGGGCGCCGTTGATGGTGGCGCCGAGCGGGGTCAGCACGGCCAGGATCAGCACGAGGGAGAGTCCGTAGAGGATCGGCACCGCACCGCGCAGGGTGCGGTGACCGAGCCAGATGGTGCCGATCATCAGGACCAGGCCGATCCCGGTGTTCAGGGCGTGCCGGGCCAGGAAGTAGTACGGGTCCCCCTGGTTCAGCGAGGTCCTGTTGCGGGTCGCCGACCACACGAGCAGGGCGCCGATGAAGGAGAGGGCGAGAGCGGAGAGGAGTATCGGCCAGTCGAGCCGGCGCACCACCGAGTCGCGGGCGGTGAGCTTGGCCATCGCCCCGCGCTCGGGCGCGTACCGGGAGACGGAGAACTTGTTGGCGGTCTGCATGTCTTCCCTTAGTCCTGGCGTGCCGCGGGCGGTGCGGGCGGGCCGGCGAGCGCCGGCGGCTCCAGCTCCTCCGGGGACGGCGGCACGTACGGCCGGATCTCCGGGGAAACGATGGAGCCGTCCGGCGAGATCCGGGGCAGCCCGGCCTCGGGCTGCAGGAGCAGGGCCTTCTTCGGGTCCTGCTTGCCGGACATGGTGAGGCCGTAGATGGCGTTGTAGACGTTGCGCACGGCGGGGCCGGAGGCGCCGGAGCCGGTACCGCCCTGGGAGATCGTCATCACGATCGTGTAGTCCTTGGTGTACGTGGCGAACCACGAGGTGGTCTGCTTGCCGTAGACCTCGGCCGTACCGGTCTTGGCGTGCATGGGGATCTGCTTCTGGGGCCAGCCGCCGAAGCGCCAGGCGGCGGTGCCGCGGGTGGCGACGCCCTCCAGGGCGCCCTCCATCTTGCGGCGGGTCTCCTCGCTCATCGGCAGCCGGCCGTGGGCCTGCGGCTTGATCTCCTCGGTCTTCTTGCCGTCGGCGCTGATGACGGCCTTGCCGATGGTCGGGTTCCACAGGGTGCCGCCGTTGGAGATGGCCGCGTAGATGGTGGCCATCTGGATCGGGGTGACGAGGGTGTCGCCCTGCCCGATGGAATAGTTGACGGCGTCACCGGCGCGCATGAGGTTGCCTTCGAGGCAGTTCTCGTAGGACAGCAGCTCGACGTACGTGCCGCCCTTCTTGCCGGTCTTGCACCACATGTCCTTGTTGACCTCCCAGAACCGCTGCTTCCACTCGCGGTCGGGGACCCGGCCCTTCTCCTCGCCCGGCAGGTCGATGTGGGTCTCGGCCCCGAGGCCGAACTGGTGGGCGGTCTTGTAGAAGACCTGCGCCGGGTGCTTCTTCGGCTTGAGGCCGCCGTCCTTGATCCATTCCTTGTGGCCCAGCGCGTAGAAGACGGTGTCGCAGGAGACTTCCAGCGCCCGGCCGAGGGTGATCGAGCCGTGGCCCTGGGACTCGAAGTTCTTGAAGACCTGGCCGCCGATGGAGTACGAGCTCGGGCAGGGGTACTCGCCGTCGAACTTGTAGCCCGCGTTGACCGCGGCCGCCGTCGGGATGACCTTGAAGATGGAGCCCGGGGCCGCCTGCCCCTGGATCGCCCGGTTCATCAGCGGGACGTTGGACTCCTTGGCGGTGAGCTTGGCGTAGTCCTTGCCGGAGATCCCGCCGACCCAGACATTGGGGTCGAAGGTCGGGGCGGAGGCCATGGCCACCACGCGGCCGGTCCTGGACTCCAGGACCACGATGGCGCCCGCGTCGGCCTTGTAGGGGACGCCGGTGTTGCGGTCGATCTGCTTGCGCGCCTCGACCATCGCCGCGTTCAGCTCGTACTCGGCGACGCCCTGGACGCGGGCGTCGAGGCTGGTCACCAGGTGGGCGCCGGGGACCGCCGGGTCGTTCCTGGCCTCGCCCATGACGCGGCCCAGGTTGTCGACCTCGTAGCGGGTCACGCCCGACTTGCCGCGCAGTTCCTTGTCGTAGGTGCGCTCCAGGCCGAAGCGGCCGACCTGGTCCGAGCGCAGGAAGGGCGAGTTGGTGTCCTTCGCCTTGATGATCTCTTCGTCGGTGACCGGGCCGAGGTAGCCGAGCACCTGGCCGGTGTTCGCGCCGCCGGGCCCCGGGTAGCGGCGGACGGCCGTGGGCTCCGCGGTGATGCCCGGGAAGTCCTCGGGCCGCTCGCGGATCTGCAGGGCCTGCTGGGTGGTGGCCTCGTCGGTGACCGGGATGGGCTGGTACGGGGAACCGTTCCAGCAGGGCTGCGGGGTCTGGGAGTCGCAGAGCCGGACCTTGTCCATGGTGTCCTGCGGCTTCATGTCGAGGACGGCGGCGAGCCGGGCCAGGACGGACTTGCCCCTGTCCTTCATCTTCATGAGCTCGGTGCGGCTGGCCGAGACGACGAGACGGGTCTCGTTGTCGGCCATCGGGACACCGCGGGCGTCGAGGATCGAGCCGCGCACGGCGGGCTGGACGACCTGCTGGACGTGGTTGCTCTTCGCCTCGTGGTAGTACTCGTCGCCGTTGCGGATCTGGAGGTACCAGAGCCGTCCGCCGAGGGTGAGCAGCATCGAGAAGACGAGCACCTGGATCATGACGAGCCTGATCTGCACCCGGGAGGTGCGGCCGGTCTCCGGAACGTTGGTCACGACTGCTCCTCCCTCACAGCTTTTTGACGCTCTTCACACCCTTGACCGCCTTGACCCCCTTTATGCGGACGGCCTTGTTGGCGCGGGAGCGGGCGGTCTTCAGGCGCAGGCCGCCGCGCTGGCTGCCGATGCGCAGGCCCGTACCGCCGGCCAGCCAGCCGGCGGAGACGTCGGCGGCCTTGTTGGTGGGGCCGCCGCCGGCCTCGACGGCCATCGGGTCGTTCTCGGCGCGCCGGGCCAGGGCCATGATGAACGGCACGGTGAACGGCGCGAGCAGCAGGTCGTAGAGGGTCGCGGTGAACAGCAGCCCGGTCAGGCCCACGTGACGGGCCGCGGTGTCGCCGACGAGGGCGCCCACTCCCGCGTAGAGCAGGGTGGAGCCCATCGCGGCGGCGACGACGGTGAGCATCGGGCCCCAGGCGGAACGGAACCGGCCGCCGTCGGGGCGGACCAGACCGGCGACGTAGCCGATGACGCACAGGACGAGCGCGTAGCGTCCGGCGGCGTGGTCGGCGGGCGGGGCCAGGTCGGCGAGGAGACCGGCGGCGAACCCGATGAGGGCGCCGCTGACGTGCCCGTACACGAGCGCGAGCGAGACGACGGTGAGCAGCAGCAGGTCGGGCACCGCGCCGGGCAGTTGGAGTCGGCCCAGGACGGTGACCTGAACGACGAGGGCGACCACGATCAGGGACGCCGAGAGCAGGATCCTGTTGAAGCGCATGGGCTATCTGTCCCTACTCGTCGACCGGCTTGCCGGGCACGCTGGCGGACCCGGACGGGGTGACCGTGACGGTGACCGTCGGGGTGGGCTTGGGGGCCTCGGGCTTGGGCGGCAGGACCGCGTCACGCGGGTCCTCGCGCGGCGGCATCACCACGACGCCGACGATGTCCAGGCGCGAGAATCCGACGAACGGACGCACCCAGACGGTGCGGGTCAGGTCGCCGCGCGAGGGGTCGACCTTGACCACCTCGCCGATCGGCACCCCGGGCACGAAGGGCTTGTTGCCGCGCGAGCCGAAGGTGACGAGCCGGTCGCCGGGGCTTACCTTGGCCTTGCCGTTGAGCATCTGGACGGAGAGGGCGCGGTCGCCCTGACCGGTGGCGAAGCCCAGTTCACCGGTCTTCTCCAGGCGGGTGCCGACGGTGAAGTCGGGATCGTTGGCGAGGACGACCGTGGCGGTGTCGGGGCCGACCGTGCTGACCCGGCCGACGAGCCCGTCGCCGTTGAGGACGGTCATGTCCCGCTCGATGCCGTCCTTGCTGCCGGCGTCGATGGTGACGGTCCAGGAGAAGCCCTGGGCCGCTCCTATCGCGATGACCTCGGCGCCCTTGATGCCGTACTGCCCGGCGCCGGCCCGCTTGAGCATCTCGTCGAGCTCGTGGATGCGGCTGCGGGTCTGGTCCTCGCTGCCCAGTTTGGCCTTCAGCGCCGCGTTCTCGCGCTCCAGCGTGGCGATCCGGTTGTGGCGCTCGCCGGAGTCCCGTACCGCCCCTATGGCGTTGGCGACCGGATCGACCGCGGTCGCCACACCTTCCTCGACCGGACCGAAGACCGCTGCGGCGGCCTGCCGGGCACCGTCGACCGGCGACTCCTCGCCTGCCCTGATGTCCACCGTGATCAACGCGAACGCGATGGCGATCAGAAGCACCAGGAGCAGCCGGCTTTCTCGTGTGTCCCTCACGTGCGGCGGCCGTGCCTTCCTCGTCGGAATTCTCTTTGCCTGTATATCAACGATCCGCCGCACGGGCCCGGTAGCACCCGTACGGCGGATCCTTGTGTTCCGCATGGCCCCTCCGGCAGGGAGGGGCATCTGTCAGCGACGGGGCTGGGCGTCCAGGACCTGCTGGAGGGCCTCGAACTCCTCGACGCACTTGCCGGAGCCGAGGGCGACGGAGTCGAGCGGATCCTCCGCGATGTGGATCGGCATGCCGGTCTCCCGGCGCAGCCGCTCGTCGAGGCCGCGGAGCAGGGCGCCGCCGCCGGTCAGGACGATGCCGCGGTCCATGATGTCGCCGGACAGTTCCGGCGGGCACTTGTCGAGCGTGGTCTTGACCGCGTCGACGATGGCGTTGACCGGCTCCTCGATGGCCTTGCGCACCTCGGCGGCCGAGATGACGACCGTCTTGGGCAGGCCGGAGACCAGGTCGCGACCGCGGATCTCGGTGTGCTCGTCCTTGTCGAGGTCGTACGCCGACCCGATGGTGATCTTGATCTGTTCGGCCGTGCGCTCACCGAGGAGGAGCGAGTACTCCTTCTTGATGTGCTGGATGATCGCGTTGTCGAGCTCGTCGCCGGCCACCCGGATGGACTGTGCCGTGACGATTCCGCCGAGGGAGATGACGGCGACCTCGGTGGTGCCGCCACCGATGTCCACGACCATGTTGCCGGTGGCCTCGTGGACGGGCAGGCCCGAGCCGATGGCGGCGGCCATGGGCTCTTCGATGATGTGCACCTGGCGGGCGCCGGCCTGCGTGGACGCCTCGATGACGGCGCGTCGCTCGACTCCGGTGATGCCGGAGGGAACGCAGACCACCACGCGCGGACGGGCCAGGTAGCGGCGCTTGTGGATCTTGAGGATGAAGTACCGGAGCATGCGCTCGGTGATCTCGAAGTCGGCGATCACGCCGTCCTTGAGGGGCCGTACGGCGACGATGTTGCCGGGCGTGCGCCCGATCATCTTCTTCGCCTCCGAGCCGACCGCCAGGATGCCACCGGTGTTCGTGTTGATGGCGACCACGGACGGCTCGTTCAGGACGATCCCCCGGCCCCTCACGTACACCAGCGTGTTGGCGGTCCCGAGGTCGATCGCCATGTCACGGCCGATGAACGACATTTTGTTCCCCTTGTTCCCCATGAGGAGCGTCTGGCCTTCCAGTTGATAGCGGCTGCTGTCAGGTCGGCGAGGTGGGTGTGTGGGTGGAGGCCCCATCGTAGTGCCGCAAGTACGAAGACCGCGCGACGGGACTCCGGCAATCCCGCCGGAATGGATACCCGCCCCCTCAGTGGTGACGACGTGTCCTGCCCAGTCGTTCCCGCTCCCGCCCGGAAATACCGAAGGGCGACCGAAATTACTTCGGTCGCCCCAGGTCATGAGCGCTATTCGGCTGATGTTGCGTCAGGAACGAATGCTCAGAGCGCCGGGAAGAACAGCTTCAGCTCACGCTCGGCGGACTCCTGCGAGTCCGAGGCGTGGATCAGGTTCTCACGCGTGATCGAACCGAAATCACCCCGGATGGAGCCGGGTGCCGCGGCGATCGGGTCAGTGGGTCCGGCCAGCTGGCGGACACCCTCGATGACGCGTTCCCCTTCGACCACCAGGGCGACGACGGGACCGCTCGACATGAAGCCCATCAGGGGCTCGTAGAACGGCTTGCCCTTGTGCTCGCCGTAGTGCGCCTCCAGGGTCTCCTGGTCCAGCGTACGCAGCTCCAGTGCGGGGATGGTCCAGCCGGCCTTCCGCTCGATGCGGCCGATGATCTCGCCGACCAGGCCACGACGGACGGCGTCGGGCTTGAGCAGGACGAGGGTGCGCTGGGTCATGTTGCGGCTCCTTGCGGCATACGGGTGCGGTAGGGCGAATCTACAGGGCCGATCAGGGGACCCGTCACGCAGCGTCAGGCGCCCCGGGCGCCCCCTGCGCCTCCTGAGCGGCCGCCCAGCGCGCCTTGATCGTGTCGATCTTCCGGCCGTAGTGAACGGAGCACCACCACAGTCCGGCGAACACCGCCCCGAGGAAGAACATCGTCGGCACGACGAACCCGCTCAGGATCAGACCGATCTGCAGGGCCCAGCCCAGCTGGACGGCCCCGGGACGCGACAGCATCCCGCACAGCAGCACCGACAGCAGCATGGTGACCCCGCACACGGTCCAGACCGCGGCCTGGGTCAGGTCGGGGTCCTTCATCGCCACCAGCCCCGCGAAGCCGATCACAAAGAATTCACCGATCAGCGTGCTCGCACACAGCGTGCGCATCCCTCAGCCCCTCTTCAGCAGCAGGCGGGCCTCGCCCACCGTGATCACGGAACCGGTCACCAGGACCCCGGCCCCTCCGTACTCGGCCTCTTCCTCCGCCAGGGTGATCGCCGCCTCCAGGGCGTCGTCCAGCCGCGGCTCCACCTGCACCCGGTCCGCGCCGAAGACCTCGACCGCGACGGCCGCCAGCTCGTCGGCGCCCATTGCCCGGTGGCTGGAGTTCTCCGTCAGCACCACCTCCGCGAAGATCGGCTCGAAGGCCTCCAGCACCCCGCGGACGTCCTTGCCCTCGCTCGCGGCCACGACACCGATCAGCCGGCTGAAGCCGAAGGACTCGGTGACCGCCTCCGCGGTGGCCGCCGCGCCCGCCGGGTTGTGCGCCGCGTCCAGGACCACCGTCGGGCTGCGCCGCACGACCTCCATGCGGCCGGGCGAGGCCACCGAGGCGAAGGCCTTCCGTACGGTGTCCAGGTCCAGGACCCGGGCGTGCTCCTGGCCGACGCCGAAGAAGGCCTCCACCGCGGCCAGGGCGACCGCCGCGTTGTGGGCCATGTGCGCGCCGTACAGCGGCAGGAAGATGTCGTCGTACTCCCCGCCCACACCGCGCAGCGTCAGCTGCTGGCCGCCGACCGCGACCTCGCGCGCGACGACGCCGAACTCCATGCCCTCGCGGGCCACGGTCGCGTCGACCTCGACGGCCTTCTTCAGCAGCACCTGCGCCGCGTCCACCGGCTGCTGGGCCAGGATCACGGTCGCGTCCTGCTTGATGACGCCGCCCTTCTCCACGGCGATCTCACCGGGTGTGGAGCCGAGCCGGTCGGTGTGGTCCAGGCTGATCGGGGTGACCACCGCGACGGACCCGTCGATGACATTGGTCGCGTCCCAGCTGCCGCCCATGCCGACCTCGACCACGGCCACGTCCACCGGGGCGTCCGCGAAGGCCGCGTAGGCCATCCCGGTGAGCACCTCGAAGAACGACAGCCGGTACTCCTCGGAGGCGTCGACCATCTCCACGTACGGCTTGATGTCGTGGTAGGCCTCGACGAACCGCTCGGCGGTGATCGGCGCCCCGTCGAGGCTGATCCGCTCGGTGATCGACTGCACGTGCGGGCTGGTGTAGCGGCCGGTGCGCAGCTCGAAGGCGTTGAGCAGGGCCTCGATCATGCGGGCCGTGCTCGTCTTGCCGTTGGTGCCGGTGATGTGGATGGAGGGGTACGCGCGCTGCGGCTCGCCCAGCACGTCCATCAGCGCCGCGATCCGCGACACCGAGGGCTCCAGCTTGGTCTCGCCCCAGCGGGTGGCGAGCTCCTGCTCCACCTCCAGCAGCGCCTTGGCGGCCTCCGGGTCTACGGGCCGGGCGGGTACCGGGTCACCCAAGGGCGGTCCGGCCTGCGCGCGCAGGGTGCGGCTACCGGCCTCGATCACCGCCAGGTCGGGGTCGCGGTCGGACTCTTCCGCCACGATCTGGTCGAACTCGTCGAAGGTACCGGCGAGGTCGTCGTTGTCGTCGCGGTCGTGGCTCTCGGGCTGCTGGTCACTCACAGGGCCAGTCTACGGACGGGCACCCGAAGGACTTTCGGCCCGGCCGTTTCGGGACCTCCGGCCGCCGGAGCGACCGGATCGTTATGCAAGCCTTGCGGCAGGAGATAGGGGAATAAATGCCGCAGGCCAGCAGCAAAAAGACAGCATCCAGCCGCGACATAGGGATCGACCTGGGCACCGCCAACACCCTCGTCTACGCGCGGGGGCACGGAATCGTCCTCAATGAGCCGTCCGTGGTCGCCGTGAAGGCGGGCACCACCACCGCCCTGGCCGTCGGTACGGACGCCAAGGAGACCATCGGCCGCACCCCGGGCTCCATCACCGCGATCCGCCCCCTCAAGGGCGGCGTGATCTGCGACTACGAGGCTGCCGAGGAGATGATCCGGCACTTCGTCCGCAAGGCGGTCCCGGGCCGGCGGACCCGCACCCGGATGGTGATCTGCGTGCCCTCCGGCGTCACCCCGGTCGAGCGGCGGGCCATCGTCCAGGCGTCCACCCGGGCCGGCGCCCGGACGGTCCACCTGATCGAGGAGCCGATGGCGGCGGCGATCGGCGCCGGACTGCCCGTGGCCGAACCCCGCGGCTCCATGGTCGTGGACATCGGCGGCGGCACCTCCGAGGTCGCCGTCATCTCCCTGGGCGGCATCGTGACGTCGCAGTCGCTGCGGGTCGGCGGGGACCGGCTCGACGCGGCGGTCATCGACCACGTGCGCAAGGAGCACGGGCTGCTCATCGGCGAGCGCACCGCCGAGGACGTCAAGCTGGGCATCGGCTCGGCCTGGCCGGTACCGGACCGGCCGGAGCTGGAGACCCGCACCTTCACCGTGCGCGGCCGCGAGAAGGTCGGCGGCATGCCCAAGACCCTCCGGCTGACCGTCCCGGACGTGCGGGCCGCGCTCGACGAACCGATCGAGGCGATCATCGCGGCCGTGCGCACCACCCTGGAGGAGTGCCCGCCGGAGCTGTCGGGCGACGTGATGGAGCACGGCATCGTGCTGACCGGCGGGGGCGCCCTGCTGCCCGGCCTGGACCTGCGGATGGCCTCGGCGACGGGCATCCCGGTCTTCGTCGCGGACAACCCGCTCGACTGCGTGGCACTGGGCTCCGGCCGATGCGTGGAGGAGCTGGACACCCTGGGCGGCCTGCTGGCCCCGGCGAGGGCATAGGTCCCGGTCCCGGGACCGGGACCGGGACCGGGACGGGGACGGGGACCGGGACGGGGACCGGGACGGGGACCGGGACGGGGACCGGGACGGGGACCGGGACCGGGCCTTCGGATGCTTGCTAGCCGCGCGGGAGGGTGGCCACGACCTCGTACGTGTTCCGGGTGCGCGTCGCCGTCAGGGTTCCGCCCAGGCTGCGCACGCGCTCGGACATGCTCGCCGTGCCCGAGCCCGCCGAGACGGGGGCCCGGCCCGGGGTCCGGGCCGGCAGGGCGTTGCTCACAGCGATCCGCAACCGCGGGCCGTCCGCCGTGATCGACACGTCGATGGTCTCGCCGTGCGCGTGCTTGGCCGCGTTGGTCAGGCACTCCTGCACCACCCGGTAGACCGCCGCCTGCCGCAGCGGCGACAGCCCGTGCACGTCTTGGTCCATGACGAGGCGGACCGGCGATCCGGCCCGCCCGCTCTCCTGCGCCAGCGCCGCCAGGCCGTCCACGCCCGGGGTCGAGGCCCGCTCCCCGCGCTGCACGATGATCTCGTTGAGTACCAGATGGGCCCGGCGCGCGGTGTCGGCCAGCTCCTCGAAGTCCGGCCCGTACGCCGTCTCGCGCGCCCGCATCGAGAGGACCTCGGAGCGGACCGTGAGCAGGGTCAGCTCCCGCCCGACGAAGTCGTGGACATCGCGGGCCACGGAGGTGCGCTCCTGCTGGACGGCCTGGAACACGGCGGACTCGGCCCGCCGCGCGGCCAGCTCCCCCACCAGGTCGTGCCGGTAGGCGGCGATGCCCACCGCCGAGGCGAGCACCCCGATCGGCACGACCAGGCTGAGGAAGCCGCTCAGGGTCTGCCCCTGCGGTTCGGGCCAGCCCGGCAGGACGAACATGAGCAGCGCGAAGGCGACGTACCCGAGCGTGGCGAGGATCCCGGCCCGGCGCCCCCGGTAACGGCCGACCGAGTAGAGCGCGAACTGGATCAGGGTCAGCTCGTGCAGCCACCCGATCAACAGCAGCGCGGCCAGGTACGAGATCCAGGGCTGACGGCGGCGCACCAGCAGGGTCGCGCAGCCCAGCGCGAGGACGACGGCCGCGGTGGGGCCGGACAGCGAGTTGTCGGCGGCGGCGAGGCCCGGCAGGTCGAGGGCCATCAGGCCGAGGCAGCCGAGCGCGGTGAGCACGTCCACGGCCCGGGGGGACCCGGCCCAGGTCTCGCTGAGCCGACGGCCGGAGGCCACCAGCCGGTCGAAGGCCGGGACGACGGGCTTGACGCGCATGCCCTCCATCATCCGTGGTCGGCGTCCCGGTTCGAATCGCCCCGGAACCAAAAACGGCGTGATTTCGGGCACTTCGGACAGGCCGTAGGTCCCGGCGCCCGGCGACCTCGCGCCCTGCCGCGGGCCCGCCCGCCGACCGTGGCTTCGGTGCATCACCACCCACCGGGGCCTGTTCCTGCTGACCGGCGGTCGCGGAGTTCGGCGGCCACCTGCTGTGACGCCGACCCCGGGGCGGGGAAGGGATACAGCGAAGGCCCCCACGTCGACCGACGGCGTGGGGGCCTTCACCTGTGCATGCGTACGGGCCGCTAGGCGGCCGGCAGCCCGTCCAGCTGCGCCTGCAGCCGGGCGATGTCCGCCTCCGCCTTGGCGAGGCGGCCCTTGATCTTGTCCACGACGTTGTCGGGGGCCTTGGCGATGAACGCCTCGTTCCCGAGCTTCGCCTCGGCCTGCTGCTTCTCCTTCTCCGCGGCGCCCAGGTCCTTGGTCAGGCGCTTGCGCTCGGCGGCCACGTCGATGGTGCCCGACAGGTCGAGCGCGACGGTGCCGCCGGCGACCGGGAGGGTCGCGGTGGCGCTGAAGGAGTCACCCTCCGGCTGGAGGCGCAGCAACTGCCGGATGGCCGCCTCGTGCGCGCCCAGGGCGGTCGCGCCCAGGTCCAGACGGGCCGGAACCTTCTGGCCGTCCTGCAGCCCCTGCTCCTTGCGGAACCGGCGGACCTCGGTGATCACCGACTGGACGGAGGCGATCTCGGCCTCGGCGGCCTCGTCGCGGAAGCCGCTGTCCTTCGGCCATTCGGCGATGACGAGGGACTCGCCGCCGGTCAGCGTGGTCCACAGCGTCTCGGTGACGAAGGGGACGACCGGGTGCAGCAGTCGCAGCATGACGTCGACGACCTCGCCGAGGACCCGGCCGGAGACCTGGGCCTGCTCGCCGCCCGCGAAGAAGGTCGTCTTCGACAGCTCGACGTACCAGTCGAAGACCTCGTCCCACGCGAAGTGGTAGAGCGCCTCGCTGAGCTTCGAGAACTGGAAGTCCTCGTAGTACGCGTCGACCTGCGCGACCGTCTTGTTCAGGCGGGACAGGATCCAGCGGTCGGTCGCGGACAGCCGCTCGACCGGCGGCAGCTCGCCCTCGATGGTGGCGCCGTTCATCAGCGCGAAGCGCGTGGCGTTCCAGATCTTGTTGGCGAACTTGCTGGACGCCTGGACCCAGTCCTCGCCGATCGGGACGTCGGTGCCGGGGTTGGCGCCCTTGGCCAGGGTGAAGCGGACGGCGTCGGAGCCGTACTTGTCCATCCAGTCCAGCGGGTCGACGACGTTGCCGAAGGACTTCGACATCTTCTTGCCGCGCTCGTCGCGGACCAGGCCGGTCAGCGCGATCGTCTTGAAGGGGACCTCGCCGTCCATGGCGTACAGGCCGAACATCATCATCCGGGCGACCCAGAAGAAGATGATGTCGTGGCCGGTGACCAGGACGTCGGTGGAGTAGAACTTCGCCAGGTCCGGGGTCTGCTCCGGCCAGCCGAGCGTGGAGAACGGCCACAGGCCGGAGGAGAACCAGGTGTCGAGGACGTCGGTGTCCTGCGTCCAGCCCTCGCCGGTGGGCGCCTCGTCGTCCGGTCCGAGGCAGATGACCTCGCCGTTCGGGCCGTACCAGACCGGAATGCGGTGGCCCCACCACAGCTGGCGCGAGATGCACCAGTCGTTGAGGTTGTCGACCCAGTCGAAGTACCGCTTCTCCATCTCCTGCGGGTGGATCGTGACGCGGCCGTCGCGGACCGCGTCACCGGCGGCCTTGGCGAGGGTCTCGACCTTGACCCACCACTGCAGGGACAGGCGGGGCTCGACGGTGGTGCTGCAGCGCGAGCAGTGCCCGACGGAGTGCAGGTACGGGCGCTTCTCCGCGACGATCCGGCCCTGCTCGCGCAGCGCGCCGACGACGGCCGAACGCGCCTCGAAGCGGTCCAGGCCGAGGAAGGGACCGTGGACGGTGATGACACCGCGCTCGTCCATGATCGTCATATTGGGCAGGTCGTGCCGCAGCCCGATGGCGAAGTCGTTCGGGTCGTGCGCCGGGGTCACCTTGACGGCGCCGGTGCCGAACTCCGGGTCGACGTGCGTGTCCGCGACGACCGGAATGGTGCGATCGGTCAGCGGCAGCTTGATCCGCTTGCCCACGAGGTGCTTGTAGCGCTCGTCGTCCGGGTGGACGGCGACCGCCGTGTCACCGAGCATCGTCTCGGCACGCGTGGTGGCGACGACGAGGGTGTCCTCGCCCTCCCCGTAGGTGATGGAGACGAGCTCGCCCGCGTCCTCCTGGTACTCCACCTCGATGTCGGAGATGGCCGTCAAACAGCGGGGGCACCAGTTGATGATGCGCTCGGCACGGTAGATCAGACCGTCGTCGAAGAGCTTCTTGAAGATCGTCTGGACGGCCTTGGACAGGCCCTCGTCCATGGTGAAGCGCTCACGGGACCAGTCGACGCCGTCGCCGAGGCGGCGCATCTGGCCGAGGATCTTGCCGCCGTACTCTTCCTTCCACTGCCAGACGCGCTCGACGAACTCCTCGCGGCCCAGGTCGTGGCGGGACTTGCCCTCCTCGGCGAGCTGCTGCTCGACCTTGTTCTGGGTGGCGATGCCGGCGTGGTCCATGCCGGGCAGCCACAGCGACTCGTAGCCCTGCATCCGCTTGCGGCGGGTCAGCGCGTCCATGAGCGTGTGCTGGAAGGCGTGCCCCAGGTGCAGGGAGCCCGTGACGTTCGGCGGCGGAATGACGATCGTGTACGGGGGCTTCTCGCTCTTCGCGTCCGCCTCGAAGTAACCGCGCTCAACCCAGCGCTCGTAGAGCTTCCCTTCTACCTCGGCCGGCGCGTACGTGGTCGGCAATTCGGAGTTGGGGCTGCTGGGTGTCTGCGCGTTCTCGGTCACGGGGCACAGTTTAGAGCGGTAACAGTCCAGTCATGAAACCGGTATTCCGGGGACCCGGCGCCCTGACGGCCCCGGGCTTCCGTCAGGATGTGAGAAACGGATAAGCAACCTCATTGGGGGAACGCGGGATGAGCTACAACCAGCCAGGGCCCTACGGGCAGCAGCCTCAGCAGCCGGGACCTTACGGACAGCAGCCCCCGCCGCCGCCCGGCCCGTACGGCCAGCCCGCCCAGCAGCCCGGCCCGTACGGCCAGCCCCAGGCCCCGCAGCCCGGCTACGGCTACCCGCAGCAGCCGGGCGTCCCCCCGCAGGGATACCCGCAGCAGCAGCCGCCGACGCCGGCCTACGGCTACTCCCAGCAGCAGCCCCCGTACGGCGGCCAGCCCCCGAAGAAGTCCAAGACCGGCGTGATCATCGCCGCGGTCGTCGCGGTCGCGGTGATCGCGGGCGGCGGCTGGTACCTCCTGGGCGGCGGCGCGGGCGGCGCCATCTCCGCGGACACCAAGGGCTACAAGCTGGTGGCCCCGGAGTCGGTGGACGACTTCAAGAAGGACCCGAAGTACAAGGCGAAGAGCTTCTCCGCCGAGGACAAGAAGGAAGCCGAGGCGGCGGGTGTCAAGAACCCGGAGCAGGTCGGCATGAACTACGTGGGCGGGGACCCGAGCAACCCGCTGGCCGCCAAGGGTCTCAACTTCTCCGGCGTCTACGGCGAGATCGCCGACCCGGAGAAGGCCGTGGACGGCTACTTCGCCATGGCCAAGTTGGAGGCGTCCAAGGACGGCAAGTCCGAGGTGCAGCTCGTCGGCAGCCCCAAGACGATGTCCCCGGCCAACTTCAAGGGCGCCGTGATGAAGTGCCAGGACATCAAGTTCACCTCGAAGGACACGAGCACCAAGGGGCCCAAGGAGGCCACGCTCCCCTTCTGCATCTGGGGTGACTACAGCACCCTGAGCATGGTGAGCGCCTCGGACGTGGCCTCCATCCTGGCCGGCAAGCCCGGATACACCCAGGAGCAGGCCGCCGAACTCACCGCGAAGCTCTACAACACCGCCCGCGTCAAGAAGTAACCCCGCGCGCGGTATACGCAAGAAGGGGCGCCCCCGGTCGGGGGCGCCCCTTCTTGCGTACGGCTCGGCCTACTGCTCGACGGCCGGTCGGGCTACGCCGACTTCTCGTGCGGGCCCTGGTCCTTCGGGACGATGCGCGGGACCAGCGTCGGGTTGACGTTGGAGCGGACCACGTCCGAGGTGATGACCACGCGGGCCACGTCCTTGCGGGACGGGACCTCGTACATCACCGACATCAGGACCTCTTCCATGATGGCGCGCAGGCCGCGCGCGCCCGTCTGGCGGAGGATGGCCTGGTCCGCGATGGCCTCCAGCGCCTCGCGCTCGAAGTCCAGCTCCACACCGTCGAGTTCGAACAGCCGCTGGTACTGCTTCACCAGCGCGTTGCGCGGCTCGATGAGGATCTGGAGCAGGGCCTCGCGGTCCAGGTTGTGCACCGAGGTCAGCACGGGGAGGCGGCCGATGAACTCGGGGATCATCCCGAACTTCACCAGGTCCTCCGGCATGACCTCCTGGAACTGGTCGCTGGCCTCGATCTCGCGCTTCGAGCGGATCGTCGCCCCGAAGCCGATGCCCTTGGCGCCCGCACGCGACTCGATGATCTTCTCGAGGCCGGCGAAGGCGCCGCCCACGATGAAGAGCACGTTCGTCGTGTCGATCTGGATGAACTCCTGGTGCGGGTGCTTGCGGCCGCCCTGCGGCGGTACGGAGGCGGTCGTGCCCTCCAGGATCTTCAGCAGGGCCTGCTGCACGCCCTCGCCGCTCACGTCGCGCGTGATCGACGGGTTCTCGCTCTTGCGGGCCACCTTGTCGATCTCGTCGATGTAGATGATCCCGGTCTCGGCCTTCTTGACGTCGTAGTCGGCGGCCTGGATCAGCTTCAGGAGGATGTTCTCGACGTCCTCACCGACGTACCCGGCCTCCGTCAGCGCCGTCGCGTCGGCGATGGCGAACGGGACGTTCAGCATGCGGGCGAGGGTCTGCGCGAGCAGCGTCTTGCCGGAGCCCGTGGGGCCCAGCAGCAGGATGTTGGACTTCGCGAGCTCGATCGCGTCCTCGCGGCCCTGCGCTCCGCCGTTCTCGCCGGCCTGAACCCGCTTGTAGTGGTTGTAGACCGCTACGGAGAGCGCCTTCTTCGCCGGCTCCTGGCCGACGACGTAGCTCTCCAGGAATTCGTAGATCTCACGGGGCTTGGGGAGTTCCTCCCACCGGACCTCGGAGGTCTCCGCGAGCTCTTCTTCAATGATCTCGTTGCAGAGGTCGATGCACTCGTCGCAGATGTACACACCGGGTCCTGCGATGAGCTTCTTCACCTGCTTCTGGCTCTTTCCGCAGAACGAGCACTTGAGCAGATCGCCGCCGTCACCGATGCGTGCCACGAGGTGCTTCCCCTTCGCCTGGGAGACGCCTGGTTCAGCGCTCCTGGTGCCTCATATCCGACGGTACCTTGCCGGGGGCCCCGTGCGGGGCCCCCTTGACGTGGTTCACATCGCTCAATCCGACGATGTGCTCACGCCAACTGGTGGCAAGGATCAGGCCTTGCTGCTCTTGCGGGTGGAGATGATCTGGTCGATCAGCCCGTACGCGAGAGCGTCCTCGGCCGTGAGGATCTTGTCGCGCTCGATGTCGTCGCGGATCTTCTCGATCGGCGTCGTCGAGTGCTTGGCCAGCATGGTTTCCAGCTGGTCACGCATGCGCAGGATCTCGTTGGCCGCGATCTCCAGGTCGGAGAGCTGCTCGCGGCCGGTGCCACCGGAGGGCTGGTGGATCAGCACGCGGGCGTTCGGCAGGGCCATGCGCTTGCCGGGGGTACCGGCGGCGAGCAGGACCGCGGCGGCGGAGGCCGCCTGGCCCATGCAGACCGTCTGGATGTCCGGCTTCACGAACTGCATCGTGTCGTAGATCGCCGTCAGCGCGGTGAAGGAGCCACCGGGGCTGTTGATGTAGATGGAGATGTCGCGGTCCGGGTCCATCGACTCCAGGCACAGCAGCTGCGCCATGACGTCGTTGGCGGACGCGTCGTCGATCTGCACGCCGAGGAAGATCACGCGCTCCTCGAAGAGCTTCGCGTACGGGTCGTACTCGCGCACGCCCTGCGAGGTGCGCTCGACGAAGCGCGGGATGACGTAGCGGTTGTCCACCTGCGGGCCGCTGTAGAGGCTGCTCGCGGAGAAGTTGGTCTGCATCTGGGTGTTCACCATCCTGGTGGCGTTCTGCGGGCTGGTCGGCTGCGGGGTACTGACGGTGGGTACCGGGATCAGGCCCCGGTGCCGCCGCCGCCCGGCGCGTGGGACGCGGCCGAGATGATCTCGTCGATGAGGCCGTAGTTCTTGGCCTCCTCGGCGGTGAACCAGCGGTCGCGGTCACCGTCGCGGATGATCGCCTCGACGGTCTGGCCCGAGTGGAACGCCGTGATCTCGGCCATCCGCTGCTTGGTGCGCAGCAGGTACTGGGCCTGGATCTTGATGTCCGACGCGGTACCACCGATGCCGGCGGAGCCCTGGTGCATCAGGATGTCGGTGTTCGGCAGGGCGAAGCGCTTGCCCTTGGCGCCACCGGTCAGCAGGAACTGGCCCATCGAGGCCGCCATTCCCATGCCGATGGTGACGACGTCGTTCTTGATGAACTGCATGGTGTCGTAGACGGCCATACCGGCCGTCACGGAGCCACCGGGGCTGTTGATGTAGAGGTAGATGTCCTTCTCCGGCTCGGCGGCCAGGAGCAGGAGCTGCGCGGTGATCTTGTTGGCGATGTCGTCGTCGACCTGCTGGCCGAGGAAGATGATGCGCTCGCCGAGCAGCCGGTTGTAGACATGGTCGCCGAGGCCGCCACCGATGGACGGCTCACCCGCGGCGTAAGGCTTCAGATTCGTCACGTATCCACCTGCTCGTCTCCGACGGCCATGTGCCGTCTCAGCGTCTCGTTCTGGGGCCCGGTCCGGCCGGAGCGGACGAGTCCGCCGGCGTTCGGGTACTCACGTGCCCTCGTATTCATGGACCCTAACGCGCAGGTAGGACAACGCCATCCCGCTTCCCGAACTGTTCGCTCGGAGCGCAAGGTCCGCGGGCCTTACGGGGGCCGCGGCGAAGGGCCCGGACGCGACTGCGTCCGGGCCCTTCGGGGCACTGCTCAGTGGGCTTGGCCCGGGGTGTTACTTGGCCTCTTCGGCCTTGACCTCGTCGTCGCCGTCAACGGCGGCCTCGACGGTCTCGGCGGCCTGCTCCTCGTCCTCGTCGGACAGGTCCACGACCTCACCGTTGGTGTCGACGACCTTGGCGGCCTCGACGACGACCGCGAGGGCCTTGCCGCGGGCGACCTCGCCGACGAGCATCGGAACCTGGCCACCCTCGACCACGGCCTGGGCGAACTGGTCGGGGGACATGCCGGAGGAAGCGGCACGGCGCATGAGGTGCTCGGTGAGCTCCTCCTGGTTGACGCCCAGCTTCTCCTTGTTGACCAGCGCGTCGAGGACGAACTGGGTCTTGATGCCCTTGATCGCCTGCTCGGAGGTCTCGGCGTCGAACTCCTCGACCGTCTTGCCCTGGAACTCCAGGTACTTCTCGATGGTCATACCCATCTGGCCGAGCTGGTGGTGCTCCAGGTTGTGCTTGCGGGTCTGGACCTCGTCCGCGAGGAGCTTCTCGGGGATCGGGACCTCGACGAGCTCGAGCAGCTTCTCCAGGACGCGCTCCTGGGCCTGCGTGGCCTGGTCGTACTGCTTCATGTCCTCGAGGCGCTTGCGGCTGTCGGCCTTGAGGTCCTCGAGGGAGTCGAACTCGCTCGCCATCTGCGCGAACTCGTCGTCCAGCTCCGGGAGCTCCTTGGCGGAGACCTTGGTGACCTTGACGGTGACCTCGGCGTCCTTGCCCTCGGCGGAGCCGCCCTTCAGCTGGGAGGTGAAGGTGGCCTCGCCACCGGCCTCCAGGCCCGTGACGGCCTCGTCGATGCCCTCGAGGAGCTCGCCCGAGCCGATGGTGTACGAGACGTCGGAGGCGACGCCGTCGGGCAGCACCTCGCCGTCGACCTTGGCCTCGAGGTCGATGGTGACGACGTCCCCCTCGGCGGCGGCGCGCTCGACGTCCTTGGTGGAGGCGAAGCGGCCGCGCAGCTGCTCGACCGACTTCTCGACGTCCTCGTCGGAGACCTCGATGGCGTCGACCTCGACCTCGATGCCGGAGTAGTCCGGGATCTCGATCTCGGGTCGGACGTCGACCTCGGCGGTGAAGGCGAGGACCTCGCCGTCCTTCAGCTCGGTGATGTCCACCTCGGGCTGGCCCAGCGGGTTCAGGTCGGCCTCGTTGACCGCCTCGGTGTAGAACTTCGGGAGGGCGTCGTTGACGGCCTCCTCCAGCACCGCACCGCGGCCGAAGCGCTGGTCGATGACGCGGGCCGGGATCTTGCCCTTACGGAAGCCCTTCACCGTGACCTGCTGGTTGATCTTCTTGTACGCCGCGTCGAGGCTGTCCTTGAGCTCCTCGAAGGGCACCTCAACAGTGAGCCGAACCCGAGTCGGGTTCAGGGTCTCCACGGCGCTCTTCACGGTTCGGTCTCCTTGTGGCTGACTGCTGGGGATTCTGCCGTCACGCTGTGATTCAGCGCTTCGGCGGACTTCGGCCCGGTACATCAGACACACGGGCACGCAGCTTGCATAGTAACCGCAAGCGGCAATCAGCCCACAACGCGATCTTGTGGAGACACTGCTGCTGGTCGGGGTGGCCGGATTCGAACCGACGACCTTCCGCTCCCAAAGCGGACGCGCTACCAAGCTGCGCCACACCCCGTCGGTGCGACACGTAGGGTACATGCCCGGGAACACTCTGATGCACGGGGTTTCACGAGAGTATTTCGGGCAGGACTCCGCCACGGCGCCGAATGTGGTGTGCACCCACCGGGAGCGACCCGCTAGGATGCTGTCCGTGCCGAGGTCCCCGGACCTGCGGCGCGCGCGTTGCGGGTGTAGCTCAATGGTAGAGCACTAGTCTTCCAAACTAGCTACGCGGGTTCGATTCCCGTCACCCGCTCTGAAGCACAAAGGGCCAGGTCAGAGGATGACTCCTCAACCTGGCCCTTCGTCGTTCCCAGAGCGGAGACCACGTGGCCGCCGAGCACGCCGTGTCTGTGCACGGCGAGGTCGACACGCAGGAGTTCCGCGCCATGCTGCGGGCCATGCTGAAGGACGAGGTGCCGCAGCACGCCTGACGTACGCACGCTCATCGTCCTGTCGGAAGGTGGACCGCACGCCTGCCAGGCGTGGCACGTCGCCGCGCGCCGAGATGAGCTCGGGTCAGAGCTTGATGTTCGCGATCATCGTCGCGACGGAGTTCAGGAAGCGGTTCACGTCGTCCGCGATCGAGCTGGACGCGAGGAAGAAGCCGAAGAGCGCCGCGACGATGGCAGGGCCCGTCTTGATGTGGTTGCCGCGGATCAGCACCACCAGAATGACCGCCAACAGAACCACCACTGACAGCGAAATGGCCACTACTGATCACACCTTCGGTCGTCCCCTGGTCGGCCCTGGGGGCACGGCAAGGCATACCCCCACATGGAGCATCCTCCCACCAACGGGCCCCGGCTATACGCCCCGTGACGAATAGCCGCGGTTCTGTTTCCGCCAAGCATCATGTGCGACAGGAATATTTCGGGCACGGGGTGCCTGTCACGGGCTGGCGAGGCCGAGGAGGGAACGGATATTCGCATACTTTGCGGACAGCCGGTCGCGCGTGGGGGCGTCCAGTACGGAGAGGCGTACGGGGTCCGCGTTGTGGGCGAGGTCGGCCTCCTTGACGAGCAGGGCGCCCGGGGTGTCCAGGATGCGTGCCGCGTACTGCTCGACCGGTTCGCCCGGGCGTTTGGTGACCGCGAGGACCATGTCCTTCACCGTCTGCGGGAGGGCCGCCGCGTCCAGCCAGGTGAGGCTGAGGGCCTCGTCCTCGATGGCGTCGTGGAGCCAGGCCGCCGCCTGCTGTTCGGGGCTGCCGCCGCGCAGCCGGACGCCCTCGGCCACGGCCGCGAGGTGTTCGGCGTACGGCCGGCCGGCCTTGTCCGTCTGGCCCTCGTGCGCACCGCGGGCGAGGGACTCGACCTCGATGAGGGTCAGGGGGCTGTTCGTCATGCGATCTCCCTTGCCGCCGCGCCGAGTGCCTCCGCTGCCCGGCGCACGTCGTCGTGCGTAGTACGCCAGTTGGAGAACGCGGCGCGCAGGGCCGCGGTTCCCCCGTAGACGGTGGGAGTGACGAACACCTCGGCGGCCACGGCCTCCCGCAGCGCGGTGAGGCGCTCAGGGGTGGGGGCCTCGGCGAGGGTGAAGCAGACGACGTTGAGGCGGACCGGGGCGAGGAGGGTGAAGGCGGGGTCCTCCTCCAGTGCGGCGCCCAGGGCGCGGGCGCAGGCGATGTCGCGCTCGACGATCTCCCGGTGGCCCTGGCGGCCGTACGCGCGGAGCGTGAACCAGGCGGCGAGGGCGCGCAGTCGGTGGGAGTTCTCCGGGGTGAGGTGGACGAGGTCGGGGTGCTCGCCGAGCGGGCCGAGGTAGGCGGCGGAGTTCTGGAAGACGCGGGCCTGCAGGTCGCGGCGGCGGGTGAACTGGACGGCGCTGTCGTAGGGGACGTTGAGCCACTTGTGCAGGTCGACGCAGAGGGAGTCGGAGGCGTCGAGGCCGTCGGCGAGGTGCGCGTGCTGCGGGGAGAGGGCGGCGAAGGCGCCGAACGCGGCGTCGGTGTGGAGCCAGAAGTCGTGGCGTTCGCGCAGGTCCGCGACGGTGCGGAGGTCGTCGAAGTCCACGGTGTTGACGGTGCCCGCGTTGGCGACGACCACGGCCGGTCCGGGGGCGTCGGCCAGCGCCCGCTCCAGGGCGGCGGGGTCGACGGCCTCGCGGCCGGGCAGGGTGGGGACCCGGACCAGGGAGCTGCGGCCGAGGCCCAGGACCGAGAGGGCCTTGGCGATCGAGGAGTGCGGGGCGCCGGAGAGTACGCGGACCCGGCCGAGGGCGGCCGCGCCGTCCTCGGCCGGGGAGACGCCGAGGCGTTCGCCGAGCCACTCGCGGGCGATGGCGAGGCCGGTGGTGTTGGACATGGTGGCGCCGGAGACGAAGGTGCCCGAGTGGGCGGCGCTCAGGCCGAAGAGCTCGCGGAGCCAGCCGACGGTCTCGCGTTCGAGGTCCTGACCGCCGCCGTCGAGCGCGGAGTTGGAGTTCTGGTCGTGGGCGGCGGTCAGCCAGTCCCCGGCGAGGGCGGCGGGGGTGGCGCCGCCCGTGACGAAGCCGAGGTAGCGCGGTCCCGCGGAGGCAGACAGCCGCGGCTCCCAGCGCTCGCGGAAGGCGGCGAGGGCGGCCTCCGTGCCCGTGGCGTCCTCCGGGAGGGCTTCGGGGGCGTGCGGCTTCCCGGCGGGCGGTACGACGGGACGCGCCTCCAGCGTGGCGAGCGCGTCGGCGGCGGCGCCGCGGGCGGCGTCGAGGAGTTCGGGAAGCCGGGCGAGGTCGGCGGCGAGCATGCGGTCCATGGGGGCACGGTAGGCCCGGCCGGGCCCGAGGGGGCGGGCCAATCCGCGGGGATTGGCCCGCGTGCCGTCGTAGGCTCACCGGATGATCGCGAAGCGGCGGACGATGCGATGGATACCGGCCCTGGTCGTGGCGGGGGCGCTGGCGGGGACCGCGGGGTGCTCGACGCCACCGGCCCCGAGGGCGGCGCCCGGGCCGACCTCGGTGAGCGGGGGCGCGAGGCCGGCGCCCGCCCGGAGCGCCCCCGCGGCTCCGCCGGCCTCGGCGGAGCCGTGCCCCGAGGGCGGGGTGCGGCTCGTCGAGATGGACGGGAACGCGGCCATGGGGCTGCGGGTGGCGGACTTCCAGCTGGTCAACTGCGGTACGCAGCCCTACGTTCTGGAGGGCTATCCGCAGCTGTCGCTGCGCGACGACCGCAACGATCCGGTGGAGGTCGCGGTGGAGCACGGGACGGCGGGGATCACCACGGGGACGCCGAACCTGGACGCGGCTCCGCAGCCGGTGACGCTGGCCCCGGGGCAGGCGGCCTTCTTCGGGATGGTGTGGCGCAACCTCGTCACCGAATCGTCGGTTCCGGCCGTGACGGCACGCATCGTGGAGGTCGAGCCGCAGCCGGGCGCGCCCCGGCTGTGGCTGCGGGTCTCCGCGCCGGTGGACCTCGGGAACACCGGGAGGCTGGGGCTCGGTCCGTGGCAGCCGCTGGTCCGCTGAGGCCCGGACGCCACGGATCGCGGTGGGGCGGCCGTGACGCCGCCCGGCGCAGCGGGGGGTGGGGGTCCTGCGGTCAGGCGGAGCGGCGGATCAGCAGCAGTGCGCGGTCGTCATTGACGTCCTTGGCGACCTTTTCGATCAGGTGCCAGGCGGCGCCGTCCCAGCCGGCGGCCACGTAGCGGTCGGCCTCGCCGGTGAGGCGGTCGATGCCCTCGCTGATGTCGCGGTCGGAGGTCTCGACCAGGCCGTCGGTGAAGAGCATCAGGACGTCGCCGGGGCGCAGGTTGCCGCTGGCGGGGGTGAATTCGGCTCCGTCGTATACGCCGAGGAGCGGGCCCTCGCCGGACTTCTCCTGCCAGCGGCCGGTTCCCGCGGAGAGCTGGAGGGCGGGTAGGTGGCCGGCCGAGAGGAGTTCGTAGTCGCCGGTCTCCAGGTCCAGGACGAGGTGGATGGAGGTGGCGAAGCCCTCGTCCCAGTCCTGGCGCAGGAGGTAGCCGTTGGCTGCGGGCAGGAAGCCGTGGGCGGGCAGCGCGCCGAGCAGTCCGCCGAAGGCTCCGGACAGGAGCAGGGCGCGGGAGCCGGCCTCCATGCCCTTGCCGGAGACGTCGGTCAGCACGATCTCCAGGGTCCGCCCGCCGTTGGTGCGGGCGGCGACGACGAAGTCGCCGGAGAAGGACTGGCCGCCGGCCGGGCGCAGGGCCATCTCCCGGTGCCAGCCGCGCGGCAGGGCGGGCAGCTTGCTCTGGACGCGGATGCGTTCGCGCAGGTCGAAGAGCATGGTGCCGCCGCGCCGCCAGGGCACGCCGACGCGGCTGCGGAACTGGGCGATGACGAGGCCGAAGAATCCGCAGGCGGCGACGACGAGCACGGTGCCGGGGGTGACGCGCGCCGGGCCCTGGGTATAAGGACCGAGGACGAGGGCCTCGACGATCAGTGCGGCCGCGGAGGCGGCGTACAGCGCGAGGAGGCTGGCGGGACGCAGCAGCAGTCCCCCGGCCACGATCGGCAGGACGAGCGCCGCCGGCGAGAACCAGACAGGCAGCATCAGCGTGCCGCAGGCGATGGCGGGGATGGTGAGGAGCAGTCCGCCGAAGGCGAGCCAGTCGGAGCCGTCGCCGCGGAAGTAGTCGACGGCTGATTTGCGCAGGGCGGTGCGGCTCCGGTGCGACAGCATGCGCATCCGGGCCATGAGGGATTCCACGCGTGCTCGGGCCATTGCATCGGGACCTTATCCATCCTGGCTGTGGATGCGCAGGGGTACCCCCGGACCTGGGGCTCGCACCCGCCCGAAAACAGATCGACTGGGACGGAATGCCCCGATAGGGATGGCCGTATGGCTCTTGAGATGCGCGCATTACAGGCGGATGAGTGGGATGTCTGGTACGACCACCTGGAACTGGCATTCGGTGGCGTGCCGACCTCGCCGAGGAGCGGGAGCCCTACGGAACGCTGACCGGCGTCGGCCGTTCGCTCGGCGTCCGGGACGCTGATGCGTGCGTGGGATCGGCCGCCGCCCTCGACTTCCGGCTCTCCGTACCCGGCGGGGCTATCGTCCCGGCTCGCCGGGTACGGCCGGCTTGGTGCGGGAAGTGCGCCCGGGGGCGCTGACGGAGGCCTCGCGCGCCTTCGCCGGGGACGTGGCGCCGTGGCTGCCGCACGGCTCCTGACGGAAGGGGCGGACTAACGGGACTGGCAGCCCGGGCACCAGAAGAGGTTGCGGGCGGCGAGGTCGGCGGTGCGGATCTCGCCCCCGCAGATGTGGCAGGGCATGTTCGCCCGCCGGTAGACATACACCTCGCCGCCGTGGTCGTCGACGCGCGGCGGCCGGCCCATCGCCTCGGGCAGGTGCTCGTCGCGGACGGTGTCGATGCGGTTGTTGCGCACGCCCTCGCGCATCAGGGCGGCCAGGTCGGCCCACATGGCGTCCCATTCACCCCGGGTGAGCTCCCGGCCGAGCCGGTACGGGTCGATGCCGTGCCGGAAGAGGACCTCGGCGCGGTAGACGTTGCCGATGCCCGCGACGATCTTCTGGTCCATGAGCAGGGCGGCGACGGTGGTGCGGGAGCGGGAGATCCGGGCCCAGGCGCGGTCGGGGTCGTCGGCGGCGCGCAGCGGGTCCGGGCCGAGCCGGTCGTGTATCGCCTTCTTCTCGCTCTCGCCGATCAGGGCGCAGGCGGTGGGGCCGCGCAGGTCGGCGTAGTGGTCCTCGTTCACCAGGCGCAGCCGGACGGTGTCCGTGGCGGGCGGGGCCGGGGCGGGGCCGAAGCCGAGCTTGCCGAACAGGCCGAGGTGGATGTGGATCCAGGCGTCGCCGAGTTCCAGGAAGAGGTGCTTGCCGTGTGCCTCGGTGCCGTCCAGCTCGCGCCCGTCGAGGACGGCCGCGCTCTGCTCGAAGCGGCCCTGGGGGCTGCTGACGCGGACCGGCCGGCCCGCGAACCGCTCGGCGTGGTCCCGGGCGAGGCGGTGGATCGTATGCCCCTCGGGCACGGCGAAGCTCCTCGGAAAGAAGAAACCGGCCGTGCCGCCCCCGAGGGGCGGCACGGCCGGAAGCGGGATCAGCCCTGCGGGTGGTGGGCCGGGATCGGGGGGAGCTCGCCGGTGGTCTCGTAGGCGGAGAGCATCTCGATGCGGCGGGTGTGGCGCTCCTCGTCGGAGTACGGGGTCGCCAGGAAGGCCTCGATGAAGCTGACGGCCTCGTCCTGCGTGTGCATCCGGCCGCCGACGGAGATGACGTTGGCGTTGTTGTGCTCACGGCCGAGCTGGGCGGTCTGGACGCTCCAGGCCAGGATGGCGCGGACGCCCTTGACCTTGTTCGCGGCGATCTGCTCGCCGTTGCCGGAGC
Source organism: Streptomyces sp. NPDC097617 (assembly GCF_044761485.1). Taxonomy (NCBI): domain Bacteria; kingdom Bacillati; phylum Actinomycetota; class Actinomycetes; order Kitasatosporales; family Streptomycetaceae; genus Streptomyces; species Streptomyces sp. NPDC097617. Next base: position 335,971 of record NZ_JBIWCL010000005.1, on the reverse strand, counting down.
CGCCGATCACGATGCCGAGGCTGTCGGCGTCGGCGGCGGTCTTCTCCGCGGCGCGCAGGCAGAACGGCGGGTAGTCGTCCACGGCGTCGTAGATGTGGGGCCCGCAGTCGACGGGCTCGTGGCCGTTGTTCTTGAGCCAGTCCACCAGGTGGTTCTTGAGCTCAAAGCCGGCATGGTCGGATCCGAGGTACACGCGCATGGGACGAGTGTGGCACGAGGAGCCCCGACAGCCCGCAGCGGGTGTCGCGTAAGTCACTTCTAAAGCTCAAGTAAACCCAAAGAACGCAGATGGGACACGGCAGGGCTTTGTTCCTGGAGGTTCACCCCAAGGCAACGATCCGGATTGAGGTCTTCCGTCCTGCGTTCATCTCAGGCTTGAATGCCGGGGCTCGCAACCCGAGAACCTAAGGATCCGTCCATGAGCTCCACGACGACCCTCCAGAAAGAAGGCGACCCCACCGGGAACCCCGGTGAAGGCCAGCCCTCCGACGGTCTGAAGGCCGGTCTCAAGAACCGCCACCTGTCCATGATCGCCATCGGCGGCGTCATCGGCGCCGGCCTCTTCGTCGGTTCCGGTGGCGGTATCGCCAAGGCCGGTCCCGCCATCCTGATCTCCTACGCCCTCGTCGGCGCGATGGTGGTCTTCGTGATGCGGATGCTCGGCGAGATGGCTGCCGCCAGCCCGAACTCGGGCTCCTTCTCGGCCTACGCCGACCGCGCGCTCGGCCGCTGGGCGGGCTTCTCCATCGGCTGGCTCTACTGGTTCTTCTGGGTCGTCGTCCTCGCCGTGGAGGCCACCGCCGGTGCCGCCATCCTGGAGAACTGGATCCCGGCCGTCCCGCAGTGGGCCTGGGCGCTGATCGTGATGGCGGTGCTGACCGTCACCAACCTCGGCTCGGTCGCCTCCTACGGTGAGTTCGAGTTCTGGTTCGCGGGCATCAAGGTCGTCGCCATCGGCGCGTTCGTGATCGTCGGCATGCTGGCCGTCTTCGGCGTGCTGCCGGGCTCCGACAACCCGGGCGCGGGCTTCGCGCACCTCACCGACGCCGGCGGGTTCTTCCCCAACGGCTACGGCGCCGTGCTCACCGGTGTGCTGATGGTCGTCTTCTCCTTCATGGGCAGCGAGATCGTCACCCTGGCCGCCGGTGAGTCGGAGAACCCCCGCAAGGCGGTCACCCGGGCCACCAACTCCGTCATCTGGCGGATCGGCGTCTTCTACCTGGGCTCGATCTTCATCGTGCTGACCCTGCTCCCGTGGAACGACAAGTCGATCACCGAGAAGGGCTCGTACGTCGCCGCCCTGGACTCGATCGGCATCGCTCACGCCGGCACGATCATGGAGGTCATCGTCCTGACCGCCGTGCTGTCCTGCCTGAACTCGGGCCTCTACACCGCCTCCCGCATGGCCTTCTCACTCGGTGAGCGCGGTGACGCCCCCAAGGCGTTCGCCAAGGTCAACAAGCGGGGTGTGCCGGTCGCCGCGATCCTGGGCTCCACGGTCTTCGGCTTCGTCGCCGTCTACTTCAACTACGCCTTCAAGGACACGGTCTTCAACTTCCTCCTCAACTCCTCGGGTGCCATCGCGCTCTTCGTGTGGCTGGTGATCTGCTTCACCCAGCTGAGGATGCGCGGGATCCTGGTCCGCGAGGCCCCGGAGAAGCTGACCGTGAAGATGTGGCTCTTCCCGTGGCTGACCTGGGCCACCGCCGCACTGATCATGTTCGTGATCGGCTACATGTTCGTGGACGACGCCAACCGCGAGGTCGTCACCCTGTCCACCCTGGTCGCCGGCCTGGTCGTGCTCGTCGGTGTGATCCTGGACTTCCGCCGCAAGCGGGCCCTGCAGGGCTGATCGCTCGTGCACATACGCCGGAGCCCGGCCCGCCTTCGCAAGGCGGGCCGGGCTCCGGTGCGTTTCGGGGGCCGCTCAGCCGCGGCGGCCGACCAGCTTCCAGGCGGCCGGCAGGGCGCCCATGGCCAGCGCGGCCTTGAGGGCGTCGCCGATCAGGAAGGGGACCAGGCCCGCCGCGACAGCCGCGCCGAGGGACATCCCGGTGGCGGCCATCAGGTACGGCACGCCGACCGCGTAGATCACGGCGGAGCCCACCGCCATCGAGCCGGCCGTACGCAGCACCGAGCGGTCGCCGCCGCGCCGCGCGAGGGCGCCGACGACGGTGGCGGCCAGCAGCATCCCGAGGACGTACCCGAAGGAAGCGCCACCGGCGCCGGAGGTCCCGCCCGCGAACCACGGCACGCCGGCCATGCCGACGAGGGCGTACAGCGCCAGCGAGAGGAAGCCTCGGCGGGCGCCGAAGGCGCTGCCGACGAGCAGCGCGGCGAAGGTCTGGCCCGTCACGGGGACCGGAGAGCCGGGAACGGGGACCGAGATCTGGGCGGCCAGTCCGGTGAGCGCGGCGCCGCCGACGACGAGCGCGATGTCGCGGACGCGGCTCGCGGGCAGCAGATCGGCGAGGACGGCGCCGGGCCGGAGGGAGACGGAGGCAGTGCTCATCGGGGGACTCCACGGGGTGGGGGCGGCGGGACGATCACCGACGCTAGTGCGCGGGCGGCCGTCTCCCCAGCGCTGCCCGGAACAAAGCCGCCCTCCCCGCTTTGGTGGGGATACCACAAACCCCGTGCCACACATCCGAACTGACGTGATCCTCGTCACGAGGAAGATCGGACAACACGTCCGTTTTGCACGGACGACCGCCGCTCAGCGAGACTGTAGGGTCCCGCCAATTCTGACGCGGAGCCCCTACCGCCGCTGGGCCGAACGAGAGTACGAGCACCCTTCATGCGCGAGCGCCTGGAAGAAGCACCTCCCACGACGGGCGACCTGCCCGCGGAACCCCTCAGCCACAGCCTCAAGCAGCGCCACCTGACCATGTTGGGCCTCGGCGGCGTCATCGGCGCCGGGCTCTTCGTCGGCTCCGGCGCCGGCATCGGCATCGCCGGTCCCGCGATCATCTGCTCCTACCTGCTCGCGGGCGTCCTCGCGATGCTGGTGATGCGGGCGCTGGGCGAGATGTCGGCCGCGATGCCCGCCTCGGGCTCCTTCTCCGTCTACGCGGAGAAGGCGCTCGGCCGCTGGGCCGGCTTCTCGGCGGGCTGGCTGTACTGGTTCCTGCTGGTCGTGGTGCTGGCCGTGGAGGCCACCGGCGCGGCGAAGATCGCGAACGGCTGGCTGCCCGCAGTCGACCAGTGGGTCTGGGTGCTGCTCTTCATGGTGGTCTTCACGGTGAGCAACCTGGCCGCCGTGAAGAACTTCGGCGAGTTCGAGTTCTGGTTCGCCGCCCTCAAGGTCGGCGCGATCGTCCTCTTCCTGATCCTCGGCACCCTCGCCGTCCTCGGCCTGCTCCCGGACACCGAGCCGGTCGGCATGGCCAACCTCACCGGCCAGGGCGGCTTCTTCCCCGCCGGCGTCGGCGGCGTGGTCGCCGGCATGCTCGCCGTCATCTTCGCCTTCGGCGGCCTGGAAGTCGTCACCATCGCGGCCGCCGAGTCCGACGACCCGGCGCGGTCGGTGTCCCGGGCGGTGCGCAGCGCGGTCTGGCGCATCCTCTTCTTCTATGTGGGCTCGATGGTGGTCATCGTGACCCTGCTGCCGTGGAACGCGCTGAAGCCGGGCGAGAGCCCGTACGTCGCGGTCCTCGACTCGATCGGCATCCCGGCGGCCGGCCAGATCATGAACATCGTGGTGTTCGTGGCACTGCTGTCGGCGCTCAACGCGAATCTCTACGGGTCCTCCCGCATGGTGTTCTCGCTGGCCGAGCGCCGCGAGGCGCCGCAGGCGCTGCTGAAGGTCTCGGGCGGCGGGGTGCCGCGCCGGGCGGTGTTCGCGTCGGTGGCCTTCGGCTTCGTGTCGGTGGTGCTCAACCTGCTGTGGCCGGACACGATCTTCCTCTACATGCTCAACGCGGTCGGCGCGGTGCTGCTGTTCGTGTGGGCGCTGATCGCCGTGTCGCAGCTGAAGCTGCGCCGCCGGATCGAGCGGGACATGCCGGAGCGGCTGACCCTGCCGATGTGGCTGTTCCCGTACGCGACCTGGGCGGCGCTGCTCGGAATGGCGACGGTGCTGGTCCTGATGCTGTTCGACGACTCCGCGCGGCCCCAGCTGCTGTGGTCCACGGGTGCGGCCGCGCTGGTGCTGGCCGTGGCGGGGATCCGGGAACTGCGGGAGCGGCGGGCCGCCTGACCCGGCCGGGGTCGTACGGGTGTGATCACGATCCGTGAAATGACTGTCCGAATATCGGACGTTCGACGTCCGGTGATCGGGCAATCGACACACTGGGGCCTGCTCCACCCCCGCACCTGACAGGCACACACCCCATGAGCCACAGCAGCACCGTCGCACCACCCGAAGCGCCGCAGGCCGACGCCGGGTCACCCCTCGGCAACGGACTCAAGCAGCGCCACCTCTCGATGATCGCCCTCGGCGGTGTCATCGGCGCCGGACTCTTCGTCGGGTCCGGCGCCGGCATCGCCGCGGCGGGTCCCTCGATCGTGCTCGCGTACGCCGCGTCCGGGCTGCTCGTGATGTTCGTGATGCGGATGCTCGGCGAGATGTCCGCCGCCAACCCCGCCTCCGGTTCCTTCTCCGTCCACGCGGACCGGGCGATCGGCCCGTGGGCCGGATTCACCGCGGGCTGGATGTTCTGGACCCTGTTGTGCGTGGGCGTGGCCATCGAGGCCATCGGCGCGGCGCACATCATGACCGGCTGGTTCCCCGGCACCCCCTCCTGGATGTGGGTGCTGGCCTTCATGGCCGTGTTCTGCGGATCGAACCTCGCCGCCGTCTCGAACTTCGGCGAGTTCGAGTTCTGGTTCGCCGCCCTCAAGATCGGCGCGATCGCCCTCTTCCTGGGCCTGGGCGTCCTCGCCGTACTCGGCCTGCTGCCCGGCACCGACGCCCCCGGCGCCGCCAACCTGCTGCACGACGGCGGCTTCCTGCCCCACGGCGTCGACGGCCTGCTGGTCGGACTGCTGGCCTCGGTCGTCGCGTACGGCGGACTGGAGACGGTCACCATCGCGGCCGCCGAGTCCGAGAACCCGGTCGAGGGCGTGGCGAAGGCCGTGCGCACCACCATGTGGCGGATCGCGATCGTCTACGTGGGCTCCATGCTGGTGATCGTCACGCTGCTCCCGTGGAACGACCCCGCGGTCACCGCGGACGGCCCGTACACCGCCACCCTCGACCGCCTGGGCATCCCGGCTGCCGGCGAGATCATGAACGTGGTCATCCTGATCGCCCTGATGTCCGCGATGAACGCCAACATCTACGGCTCCTCGCGCATGGCCTACTCCCTCGTCTCGCGCGGCCAGGGCCCGAAGGCGCTCGGCAAGGTCACGGGCCGGGTGCCGCGCCGGGCGGTGCTCGCCTCCTGCGGCTTCGGCTTCGTCACCGTGCTGCTCTCCTACTGGTACCCGGACACCCTGTTCGCCTGGCTGCTGAACATGGTGGGCGGGGTCATCCTGATCGTCTGGGGCTTCATCGCCGTCTCGCAGTTCGTGCTGCGCCGCCGGCTGGAGCGCGAGGCCCCCGAGAAGCTGGTCGTGAAGATGTGGGGCTTCCCGTATCTGACCTGGGTGGCGCTGGCCGGGGTGGCCGCGGTCCTGGTGCTGATGGCCCTGGGTGAGGACACGCGGGTCCAGGTGGTCTTCACCGGCGGGCTCACCGTCGCCCTCGCGGCGACCGGATACGTCATGCAGCGCAGGGCCGCGGCCCGGACCTGACGGCACCGCGGACATGAGGCGGGCCCCGTGCGAAGACACGGGGCCCGCCTTCGTCGTTCGTAGGCAACCCTTACATGTGGCCTGGAATAGATACTGCTAGCGTGCAGTTGCGCATTGATTGCAATAAGCAGTTGGCACGCCGAGGGGACCGGATAACACGCATGGCCATCTACACGCTTCCTGAGCTTCCGTACGACTACGCGGCACTCGAGCCGGTGATCAACCCGCAGATCATCGAGCTGCACCACGACAAGCACCACGCGGCCTACGTCACGGGCGCCAACAACACGCTGGAGCAGCTGGCGGAGGCACGCGACAAGGAGAACTGGGGCGCGCTCAACGGCCTGGAGAAGAACCTCGCGTTCCACCTCTCCGGTCATATCCTCCACAGCATCTACTGGCACAACATGGCCAGCCCGAAGACCGGCGAGGGCGGCGGCGAGCCCACCGCGGCCGACGGCCTGGGCGACCTGGCCGACGCGATCACCGAGTCCTTCGGCTCCTTCGCGAAGTTCAGGAAGCAGCTGACCTTCGCCTCCTCCGCCACCCAGGGCTCCGGCTGGGGCGTGCTCGCGTACGAGCCCGTCAGCGGCCGTCTGGTCGTCGAGCAGGTCTACGACCACCAGGGCAACGTCGGCGTGGCCAGCACCCCGGTCCTGGTCTTCGACGCCTGGGAGCACGCCTTCTACCTTCAGTACAAGAACCAGAAGGTGGACTTCATCGAGGCCATGTGGAATGTCGTCAACTGGCAGGACGTGTCCCGGCGCTACGCCGACGCCAAGGCGAACACCCCGCTGCTGATCCCCGCCAAGGGCTGATCGCGCCACCCCAAAGCCCGTCCGCCTCGTGATCGTCTTCTCAACCCTCACCGGCGGGCGTGACGAACGGAAGACCCCCGTGAGGACGTGACTCACGGGGGTCTTCTGTGCGGTGCGCCGGCCGGGCCGGCCGGGCTCGCCGGGTCCTACTCGAAGGACGGGCCCTTGGTGCGGGTGCGCTTGATCTCGTAGAACCCCGGGGTCGAGGCGACGAGCAGGGTGCCGTCCCACAGCCGGGCGGCCGCGTCGCCACGCGGGGTCGGGGTGACCACCGGGCCGAAGAAGGCCACATCGCCCTCGGAGCCGGGGACCGAGATCACCGGGGTGCCGACCTCCTGGCCCACCCGGTCGATGCCGTCGTTGTGCGAGGCCCGCAGCACCTCGTCGTACTCGTCGGAGTCGGCGTAGGCGAGCAGCTCGGCCGGCAGGCCGACCTCGGCCAGCGCCTCGGCTATCACCTCGCGGGTCGGGCCCTTCTCGTCATTGTGTATACGGGTGCCGAGCGCGGTGTAGAGCTTGCCGGTGACTTCCGCACCGTGCTTCTGCTGCGCCGCCACGACCACGCGCACCGGGGCCCAGCCCTTGGGGCCGAGCAGCTCGCGGTAGACCTCGGGCAGCTCGTCGAGCTTGTTCTCGTTGAGCACCGCGAGGCTCATCACGTGCCAGCGGACCTCGACGTCGCGGACCTTCTCGACCTCGACCATCCAGCGGGACGTCATCCAGGCCCAAGGGCAGAGCGGGTCGAACCAGAAATCGACCGGGGTCTTCTCGCGCACCTGGGTGTCGGTCATTTCTCTCCTCAGTCTCGGCACGGGTCGCAAAGGGGCATCGCTGAGCTCACGTTCCCCGTCACCAACCAGTACCGAGTGACGCGCATTCCCTCGTGCGAGGATTCGACCCAAGAACGCGATCACGCACGAAGGAGTGCAGGTGCCCGGAGAGAATCTGTCCCGCGAGGAGGCCCGCGAGCGGGCCGAGCTGCTGTCCGTCGACGGGTACGAGGTGGTCCTCGACATCAGGTCGGCGGTGGACGAGGCCGAACCGGCCGAGGGTCCGCGCACCTTCCGCTCGGTGACGACGATCCGCTTCCGGGCGGCGGCCGCCGGCTCCTCCACCTTCGCGGACCTGATCGCCCCTTCGGTGAACGCCGTGACCCTGAACGGCCGCGCGCTGGACGTGGCCGCGGTCTTCGACGGCGCCCGGATCTCCCTCGACGGACTGGCCGCCGAGAACGTCCTCGTGGTCGACGCGAACTGCGCCTTCAGCCGCACCGGCGAGGGCCTGCACCGCTTCGTGGACCCGGAGGACGGCGAGGTCTACCTCTACACCCAGTACGAGCCGGCCGACGCGCGGCGGGTGTACGCGAACTTCGAGCAGCCCGACCTCAAGGCCCCGTACCGCTTCGAGGTGACGGCCCCCGAGGGCTGGCAGGTGTGGAGCAACGGCGCGGAGGAGTCCCGCGAGGCGGGCGTGTGGCGGTTCGCCGAGACCGCGCCGATCTCCACCTACATCACGTGCGTGGTCGCGGGTCCCTACCACTACGTGACGGACTCCTACACCCGCGGGGACCTGACCGTCCCGCTGGGCGCGATGTGCCGTAAGGGGCTCGCGAAGCACTTCGACGCCGATGACATCTTCCTCATCACCAAGCAGGGCTTCGACCTGTTCCACGAGCTCTTCGACTACCCGTACCCCTTCGGGAAGTACGACCAGGCCTTCGTGCCGGAGTACAACCTGGGCGCGATGGAGAACCCGGGGATGGTGACCTTCCGCGAGGAGTACATCTTCCGCGGCAAGGTCACGAAGGCCTCCTACGAGCGGCGCTCGAACACGATCCTGCACGAGATGGCGCACATGTGGTTCGGCGACCTGGTCACCATGAAGTGGTGGGACGACCTGTGGCTGAAGGAGTCCTTCGCCGACTTCATGGGCTCCTTCGCGCTCGTGGAGGCCACCCGCTTCGACCAGGCGTGGGTCACCTTCGCCAACAATCGCAAGGCGTGGGCCTACCGCGCCGACCAGCTGCCGTCCACGCACCCGATCACGGCCGACATCCGTGACCTGGAGGACGCCAAGCTGAACTTCGACGGCATCACCTACGCCAAGGGCGCGGCGGTGCTCAAGCAGCTCGTCGCCTACGTGGGACGGGAGGCCTTCCTGGAGGGCGCGCGGCGCTACTTCAAGGCCAACGCCTACGGGAACACCACGCTCGACGACCTGTTGTCGGTGCTCGCGGAGGTCTCCGGCCGGGACATGGCGCAGTGGTCGCGGGCCTGGCTGCAGACCGCCGGCGTGAACGTGCTGACCCCGGCGATCACCTACGACGCGGGCGGCCGCGTGACGGAACTGGCCATCGCGCAGGAGGGCGACGAACTGCGCCCGCACCGGGTCGCGGTGGGCCTGTACCGGCTGGAGTCCGACGGGTCCCTGGTCCGCTACGCGCGGGCCGACGCGGACGTGTCGGGCGCGCGGACTGTCGTCGCGGAACTGGCCGGCGCGGACCGGCCCGACCTGGTCCTGGTCAACGACGAGGACCTCACCTACTGCAAGATCCGCTTCGACGAGGGTTCGCTGGAGACCCTGCGGGCCCACCTCGGCGACCTCACGGACCCGCTGGCGCGGGCACTGAGCTGGTCGGCGCTGTGGAACCTGACGCGTGACGGCCTGATGCCGGCCCGCGACTTCGTCTCGCTGGTCCTGGCGCATGCGGGCCGCGAGAGCGGCGTGGGCGTCCTGCAGATGGTGCACGCGCAGGCGCTGACCGCGATCACCCACTACGCGGATCCCGAGTGGCGCGAGCAGGGCGGCCGGGAGCTGGCGGCGGGCGCACTGCACGAGCTGCGGGTCTCGGCGCCGGGGTCGGAGCACCAGCTGACGTGGGCCCGCTTCTTCGCGGCGAGCGCGGCGACCGAGGGCGACTTCCAGCTGCTGCTGGGGCTGCTGGAGGGGACGGCGCGGATCGACGGGCTGAACGTGGACCAGGAACTGCGCTGGGACTTCCTGCTGCCGCTGGCCTCGCACGGGGCGGTGGACGAGAGTGTGATCGCCGCCGAACTGGCGCGCGACGACACCGCCTCGGGCAAGCGGCACCAGGTGCGGTGCCTGTCGGCGCGGCCCTCGCAGGCGGTGAAGGACCAGGCGTGGGCGGCGGTGGTCGAGTCGGACGCGCTGTCCAACGCGCTGGTGGAGGCGACGATCGCGGGCATGCAGCAGTCCTCGCAGCGGGGTCTGCTGGCGGGATTCGCGGGGCGCTACTTCGAGGTGATCGAACGGGTGTGGGCCGACCGGTCGATCCAGATCGGGATCGACGTGGTGAAGGGGCTGTACCCCTCGCTGCAGAGCGACTCCGCCACCTTGGACGCCACCGACGCCTGGCTGTCCTCCCACCCCGCGGCTCCGCCCGCCCTGCGCCGGCTGGTCGTGGAAGCCCGCGACGACCTGGCCCGGGCCCTGCGCGCCCAGGCCTGCGACGCCGCGGCGGGCTGACCCTGCGGGTCCGCTCCGGGGACGCTGCCCCGTGCCTCGAACGCCGGCGAGGCTGGTTTTCCAGCCCGTCCGGCGTTTGAGGACCGGGTCCGGGCAGAGCCCGGGAGCGGCGACACGCCGGGGCACTCCATCGGCAATCGAACGCCCGTACTTTAGCCCCAGCTTGTCCGGGTTTGTCGACGAGCGTGTAACAGGGGTTAGCAAGGCCATGGCCTGAGGGAATCACCGCGTCATGAACCACAACGCACCCCTCCCCCTCGCCCACCTCACCGGCAGCCGCCCCCGCGTGCTGACCCTCGCCCAGCTGCGCGAGCACGGCGTCACCGCTTCCGACGCGGCCGAGCGGCCCTGGCGGCAGATCCTGCCCGGGGTGTTCCTGCTCCACTCCGGCCCGGCGACCAGCGAGGAGCGGCTGCACGCCGCGCTGCTGTACGCGGGTCGGCGCGGCGGCGAGGCCATGATCACCGGGCTGGCGGCGCTCGCCCTCTACCGGTTCGGCTCCGCGCCCGCGCTCCTCGCCCTCTCGCACATCGACGTCCTGGTGCCCGGCTCCCGGCGGCTGCGCTCCACCGGGGACGTGCGGATCGTACGGACGCACACCCCGCCCCGCTCCCAGGAGGTGACCGGGCTGCCGGTGGCGCCCGTGGCGCGGGCCGTCGCCGACGCCGTCACCCAGCTCTCCGACGCCGGCACCGTACGCCGCCTGCTGAGCGAGGCCGTTCGCGGCGGGCACTGCGAACCGGCCGCCGTCGTACGCGAGCTGACGGTGGCCCGGCTGCTGAACCGGCCGCATGTGGTCGACGCCGTCGAGTCGCTGCTCGCCGAGGGCCGGGCCATCGCCGAGGACCGGCTGTACCACCTCGTACGGGGCTACGAGCTCCCCGACCCGGTCTGGAACATCGACCTGCGACTGCCCGGCGGCCCGCACCTCGGCGGGGTCGACGCGTACTGGCCGGAGCACTCCGTGGCCGTGGAGATCGACACCCGCGCCCCCCGCCAGGGCGAGGACGAGCAGTGGTCGGAGTCGGTGCGCAAGCGCGAGACGCTGGAGCGGCTCGGGGTGACCGTCCTCCACATCACCCCACGCAAGCTCCGTGACTGGCCGGAGCAGCAGGCTGCGGTCATCCGGACCGCCCTGACCGCCGCCGACGACCGGGAACCCGCCTCCTACCTGGTCGTCCTGCCCAGGTGAGGCGAGTACTCCGGGGTGCTCCACAGCAGCCGCCCCGGATGCAGCCCCTCCACCACCGACTCCACCCGCAAGCGGGTGCGGCGGCTCCCGTCGGCCCCGAAATCCGTCCGGGCCCGACCGCTGAGCTGCAGGACGGCGCCGGTCCCCCAGTCCGGGAAGAGCAGCCCGGCCCGCGGATCGGCCGTCAGATTCCCCAGGGTCAGGAACATGGCGTTGCCGGCGTAGTCCGGCCACGCCAGCTCGACCGGCGAGAGCACCTCGACGAAGCCCGGCAGCCCTCCCCGATGACTGGCGTCGACCCCGTCCGCCTCCGCCGTGGTGGCGACGAAGAAGGTATCGGCGCCGCGTACCGCCCGCTGCTGACCGGGGGTCAGCGCGTCACCGCGCCGCACGACACCGGCCCCCTGCCGGACCAGCTCCAGCGGCTGCCGTCGCTGGATGTACTTCGGGCAGTTGGCGAAGACCTGCTCCGTCTCCACGGCGAAGCCCCGCCGCGTCACCGCGAGGGTTCCGTTCAGCCGCATCCGGCGCCTGGTGCGCGGGTCGAGCGCGATGCTCCCGATCCGGGTCCCGGCCGTGGCCAGCGCCCCGGCGAGCGGATCGCCCTCCGGCGGACCGTCGGCGACCACGATCCGGTCCGGCCCGGTGGCCCGTACGAAACCGGGCGGACCGGTGAGCAGGGAGGCCCACACCCGCCCCGCGCCGTCGGCCGCGCCGACGACCAGGTGCGGCTGCAGCCCCAGGAAGGCCGCGGCGACATCGCCGACGCCCGTGCCGATCGAGCGTCCGACGTGCTCGGCCAGGTCCCGTACGCCGACCCGGTCCTGCACGGTCAGCGGGCCCTCGTGGTACGCCCCGGAGATCATGACGGTCCTTCCGCAGAGGATTCCCCCCACCCATTCACCTAACCTTCTAAAGCGAATTTAAAGGTTAGGGCAGGGTGTGTCAACCGCTCACGTACCCTTAAGGGGTTAGCCATGCGGTCGAAGAGGGGCGAGGGATATGACGGCGGCGGATCCACGACCCCTGACCGGGGAGCCGGTGGCCCTCGACCTGCTCAACACCCGCTGGGTCTCCGACGGCGAACCGCTGGACCTGTTCGCCGGTGCGGCCGGGCTCACCCGGGTGCAGGGGCTCGCGGTCTGGCTGGAGAGCGCCGGCCTGGCCGACCGCTTCCGCGCCGACGCGGCGACCCTCGTCCACCTGCTGACCGCCCGCGAGGCACTGTCCCGCGCGGTCGCCGACCCGGCCGACGAGAGCGCCCGCGGCCTGATCGACGCCGTACTGGAGTACGGCCGCATCCGTGCCACGCTGACCGCCGAAGGCCCGGGCGAGCGCGCCGAGTTCGCCGACCCCGCCTGGGGGCCGGCCTGGACGGCGGCGCGCGACTACCTCGGGCTGCTGGGCTCCGCGCCCGAGCGGATCCGTACCTGCGCCTCGGAGACCTGCGTCCTGCGCTTCTTCGACGTCTCGCGCAACGGCACCCGGCGCTGGTGCTCGATGTCCGCCTGCGGAAACCGCGCCAAGGCCTCACGTCATTACGCGCGCACGCGCGAGCGCTGAGCGGACGGAATCTGTCACACCTGCGCCGGGGCGCCACCGCGTCCCGGTGCTGACGCATGGCCATCAAGTCGATAAATCGACCCACCAGCCCCTGTGGTTCGCACCGCTGTGCCCCGGTACGGCCGCGCTGGCGCATTGCCCGCACTGGCGGGAGTGCGCCATGGCAGGTCTCGGTCAATGACAACCCTCCCCAAAGAGCTGTCACGTAGGCCAAGCTGACCGGTCATCCGGCACCGAAATCCGGACCGTATCTTTCACTTACCAGGGATGCTGATGACCCTCGAATCCCCCAGCTCCATATCCGGGGCCAGACGCGTCGCACGCGTCGCGGCCGCGGCCGGTCTGGTCGCCGCTCTCGCGGCCACCGGCGCCGGTCCCGTCCTCGCGGCGCCCGGCGCGGACACTCCGGTCACCAACCCGGCTGTCAAGTCCGCGGAGCAGAAGCTCGGTTCGGCCGACGCGGAGCTCCTCCAGGAGGCCAAGGCCAAGGGTGACGCGAACGTCACCGTCATGGTCGCGACCGCCCCCGGCCAGACCAAGCAGGTGGCCGACCAGCTGGGCGCCGTCCAGGGCGCCTCGGTGGGCCGGACGTACGACAACCTCGGCTACGTCCGCGCCACCCTGCCGACCGGCAAGGCGGACGCCGCGCTGAAGGCGGCCGCCAAGCTGTCCTCCGTGCACGGCATCGACCTGCGGCACGAGATCCAGCTGCCGGACCCGCGCCCCGACGCGGACCGCGCGACCGGCACGGCGAAGAAGACCGCGGCCGAGACCTACCCTGCGCCGGACAAGAACACCCCCGCGAAGAACCCGTACAACCCGTCCTTCGAGACGGGCGCGGTCGACTTCGTGAAGAACAACCCGCAGGCCGACGGCCGCGGCGTGACCATCGGCATCATGGACTCGGGCGTCGACCTCGGCCACCCGGCCCTGCAGAAGACCAGCACCGGCGAGCGCAAGATCGTCGACTGGGTCACGGCGACCGACCCGATCACGGACAACGACGCCACCTGGCGCGCCCAGATCACCCCGGTCACCTCCGCCGGCGGCACCTTCTCCGCGGGCGGCCAGAGCTGGAAGGCCCCCGAGGGCAGCTTCCAGTGGAGCCGCTTCAGCGAGTCGATCACCGCCACCGGTGACATGAAGGGCGACGTCAACCGGGACGGGGACACCACCGACCGGTTCGGCATGCTCTACGACGTGGCGGCCGGCACCGTCCGCGTCGACACCGACCAGGACGGCGACTTCACGAACAACGAGCCGATGAAGCCGTACAAGGACGGCTACCAGATCGGCTACTTCGGCACGGACAACCCGGCGACCGAGGTCGCCGAGCGGATCCCGTTCGTGATCGAGATCCGCAAGGACGTCCCGATGGACCCGCTGGGCGGTGACTGGGTCGGCAAGAAGGCCGACTTCGTCAACGTCGGCATCATCGAGTCCGAGCACGGCACGCACGTCGCCGGCATCACGGCCGCCAACAGCCTGTTCGGCGGCAAGATGAACGGCGAGGCGCCCGGCGCCAAGCTCGTCTCCTCGCGCGCCTGCTCCTGGTCCGGCGGCTGCACCAACATCGCGCTGACCGAGGGCATGATCGACCTCGTGGTCAACCGCGGCGTGGACATCGTCAACATGTCGATCGGCGGCCTCCCGGCGCTGAACGACGGCAACAACGCGCGCTCCGAGCTCTACAAGACCCTCATCGACACCTACGGTGTCCAGCTCGTCATCTCGGCGGGCAACGAGGGCCCCGGCGTCAACACCATCGGCGACCCCGGTCTCGCGGACAAGGTCATCTCCGTGGGCGCTGCGGTCTCCAAGGAGACCTGGGCCGCCAACTACGGCTCCGGCGTGAGCAAGAAGTACAACATGTTCCCCTTCTCCTCGCGCGGTCCGCGTGAGGACGGCGGGTTCACGCCGACCATCACCGCCCCCGGCGCGGCCATCAACACCATCCAGACCTGGCTGCCGGGTGCCCCGGTGGCCGAGGCGGGCTACACCCTGCCGGCCGGCTACGGCATGCTCCAGGGCACCTCGATGTCCTCGCCGCAGGCGGCGGGCGCCAGCGCCCTGCTGATCTCGGCCGCGAAGCAGCACAACATCAAGCTGACCCCGGCCTCGCTGCGGATCGCACTCACCAGCTCCGCGAAGAAGATCGCCGACGTCCCGGCGCACGCCCAGGGTTCGGGTCTGATCGACGTTCCCGGCGCGTGGGAGTCCATCCAGCGCGACGCCAAGGCGAACGAGTTCACCGTCAAGGCGCCGGTCGACACCGCGATCGACCAGTTCCTGAAGACCCCGGGCTTCGGCACCGGCCTCTACGACCGCGAGGGCGGCCTCAAGGTCGGCCAGAAGAAGGTCTACGACGTCGTCGTCACCCGCACCACGGGTGTCAAGTACGGCACCCGCCACGACCTGACCTGGCGCAACAACGACGGCACCTTCAAGGTCATCGGCGGCTACGACTACGTCACGCTGCCGCTGAACAAGCCCGTCACCATCAAGGTCGAGGCCAAGGCCACGTCGGCCGGCGTGCACAGCGGCATCCTGCAGCTGGACGACGAGACCACCGAGGGCATCGACAAGCAGATCCTGACGACGGTCGTCGCCTCGACCCCGCTGGCCAAGCCGTCGTTCACGCTGTCGGACACCTCCTCGGTGCAGCGCAACAGCCACAAGTCGTACTTCGTCACCGTCCCGCAGGGCGCCAAGACCCTCGAGGTCGCCCTCGGCGGTCTGAAGCCGGGCAGCCAGACCCGCTTCATCTCGATCCACCCGTACGGTCTGGGCGTCGAGGACAGCGCGACCACCCAGTGCTACCCGAACTACAACAACCCGGCGAACACCTGCCGCCCCGACCTGCGCTCCTACGCCGACCCGCAGCCGGGCGTCTGGGAGATCGAGGTCGAGTCGCGCCGCACGTCGCCGCTGCTGGACAACCCGTTCAAGCTGGACGTCTCCGTGCTCGGCGCGGCCTTCGACCCCGCGGTCAAGGTCCTGCCCGAGGTCAAGCAGGGCACCCCGGCGCCGGTCCAGTGGAGCGTCAAGAACGACGCCGCGGCCATCTCCGGCGGCAAGCTCAAGGGCGGCCCGCTCGGTTCCGCGAAGGTCGCCAAGCCGACCATCGCCACCGGTGAGACCCACACCACCGAGGTCACCATCGGCGAGGGCGTCTCCCGCCTCGACATCGCCATCGGCAAGACGTCCGACACGGGCGCCGACCTCGACCTGGACGTGTACAAGGACGGCGTCAAGGTCGGCACCTCCGCCGACGGCGACTCCGAGGAGGCCGTGAGCCTGGTCAACCCGGCCGCCGGCACCTACACCGTCGAGGTGCTGGGCTACGCGGTCCCGTCCGGTTCCACCACGTACGACTACCGCGACGTGTTCTTCTCGGCCGCCCTGGGCTCCGTCCAGGTCGACGAGGCCGCCGCGGTGAACCTCGCCAACGGCGCCACCGCGCAGGTCTCGGCGAACGTCCTGGTCAACAGCGCGGCCCCCGAGGGCCGTCAGTTCTTCGGCCAGGTCCAGCTGCTCAACGCCCGCGGCACCGCCGCCGGCACCGGCAGCGTGCAGATCGAGAAGGTCCTCCCGTAGGACCCCGCGGTACGAAACCCGAGGGGGCGGCGCTCTGACGAGCACCGCCCCCTCGGGCCGTTCCGGCGGCCCTTCCTCCTCGGCGCTACGGCCTGCCGAGCGAGCGCAGCGACTGACACGACCCGGTCGGGGCGGCCGCCCCGGGTCTTGGCGATCACATTGCGGGTGGTCTTCCGCTCGTGCTCCTGGTCCAGCTCCAGCTCCAGCTCCAGCTCCAGGCGCACGGGTGGTTCGTTCTGCGGTCGGTCATGTCCGCTTTCCGGACCCGGCAGGCTGGACGCCAACCGCCCCCGACCAGGCAAAACGGCTGTTCGGGCGCCCTGCAACGCGCCGGCCACGAACTCGCCACAGGGGTTCGCATTCGGGACACCGTCCGTTCCTCGGACAATGGATTGGACAAGGATCGTGGGGTCGTACGCATGATGGCTTCACGCGCGCCCGCGTCGTACGTACCAAAAGGAGTCACCGTGAGGGTCGGAATCGTCGGAGCCACCGGACAGGTCGGCGGAGTCATGCGCGGCATCCTCGCCGAGCGGAAGTTCCCGGTGGACGAGCTGCGGCTGTTCGCCTCGGCCCGTTCCGCGGGCTCCACCCTCGAATGGGAGGGCCGGGAGATCACCATCGAGGACGCCTCCACGGCCGACTACTCGGGCCTGGACATCGTGCTGTTCTCAGCGGGCGGCGCCACCTCCCGCGCGCTGGCCGAGAAGGTCGCCTCCCAGGGCGCCGTCGTGATCGACAACTCCTCCGCCTGGCGCAGCCACCCGGAGGTCCCCCTCGTGGTCTCCGAGGTCAACCCGCACGCGATCAAGAACCGTCCCAAGGGCATCATCGCGAACCCGAACTGCACCACCATGGCCGCGATGCCGGTACTGCGCCCGCTGCACGACGAGGCCGGCCTGACCGCGCTGATCGCCACCACCTACCAGGCCGTCTCCGGCTCGGGCCTGGCCGGTGTGGCCGAGCTCAAGGGCCAGGCCTGCGCCGTCGCCGAGAACGCCGACCAGCTCACCTTCGACGGCGGCGCGGTGGACTTCCCCGAGCCGACCGTCTACCAGCGCCCCATCGCCTACAACGTGGTCCCGCTCGCGGGCAACCTGGTCGACGACGGCTCCTTCGAGACCGACGAGGAGCAGAAGCTCCGCAACGAGTCCCGCAAGATCCTGGAGATCCCGGAGCTCAAGGTCTCGGGCACCTGCGTGCGCGTGCCGGTCTTCTGCGGCCACTCCCTCCAGGTCAACGCCCGCTTCGCGAACCCGATCAGCGTGGAGCGCGTCTACGAGCTGCTGAAGGACGCCCCGGGCGTCGAGCTGTCGGAGATCCCGACCCCCCTGCAGGCGGCGGGCAAGGACGCCTCGTACGTGGGGCGCGTCCGCGCCGACGAGACCGTGGACAACGGCATCGCCCTGTTCCTCTCGAGCGACAACCTCCGCAAGGGCGCGGCGCTGAACGCGGTGCAGATCGCCGAGCTCGTGGCCGAGGAGCTGCGCGGCTGATCCCGCGGGCGCCACGACGAGGAGGGCGGGTGCCGTACGGCACCCGCCCTCCCGGCACGTCAGGGCCTGCGCACCTCGAACTGGAAGCAGCCGAACTCGGCGTTGCGCACGTGTACGAGGGCCACCTCGGGATCGGCGAAGGCCTCGGCGAGGCTCCGTTCGAACACCCCGTCAGGATCACTCCCGAGGTCCAGGACCCGCCCGCCGAGGATGTGCCCACGGGCGTCGTAGCGCCGGGCGGTGCGCCACCCCCCGGCCCGGGCGAAGGGATAGCCGCCTTCCGGGGCGGGCCCCCCGCAGTCCTCGGCGTGGATGAAGACGGGTCCCTGCTCGTCGTAGGCACCGGGATCCGCCCCGGTCCGCACCGCCCAGCGGCGCAGCGGCGCGTACGAGACGAGCGCGATGCGCTCACCGGCCGCACCGGTCCGCAAACAGCACCGCAGCGGGGCCCCGCCCTCCCTATCGGTATGGGGGACGCACGCGCGTCCCGCGTCGTCGCGCTCGCGGAGCTCCGCGAGCGCCGTCTCCTCGATGGGCCTGGCCCGATATCCACTGGTCATGGCCGCGATCCTGCCCCTGTGGCCCGCCGGTGTCCGGCGGGAATACGACGTCGCGTTCGCCGGTGGGATTACTCCGAGGCGGTGACGGTGTCCGGATGGCAGGATGGCCGGGCAACGTCACCATCGAAGGAGATGAAAGCGTGCCTGGCACGAATCTCACCCGTGAAGAGGCTCAGCAGCGGGCCAAGCTGCTGACCGTCGACTCCTACGAGATCGAACTCGATCTCAGCGGCGCGCAGGAGGGTGGCACCTATCCGTCCGTGACCACCGTGCGCTTCCAGTCGACCGAGGCCGGGGGCGAGACATTCATCGACCTGGTCGCTCCGGCCGTTCACGAGGTCGTCCTCAACGGCAAGTCCCTGGACGTGGCGGCGGTCTTCCACGACTCCCGGATCGCCCTGAGTCACCTGGTGACCGGAGCCAACGAGCTCCGTGTCGTCGCGGACTGCGCCTACACGAACACCGGTGAGGGCCTCCACCGCTTCGTCGACCCGGTCGACCAGCAGGCGTATCTCTACACCCAGTTCGAGGTACCGGACGCGCGGCGGGTCTTCGCGAGCTTCGAGCAGCCCGACCTGAAGGCCACGTTCCAGTTCACCGTGACGGCCCCCGAGGGCTGGACGGTCATCTCGAACTCTCCACGGGACGTCCCTGAGGGGGCCGAGGCCGCGGACGTCAAGGACAACGTCTGGCGCTTCGAGCCGACCCCGCGCATCTCCTCGTACATCACCGCGCTGATCGTCGGTCCGTACCACGCGGTGCACAGCTCGTACGAGGGCCCGGACGGCCAGTCCGTGCCGCTCGGCATCTACTGCCGGCCCTCGCTCGCCGAGTTCCTCGACGCGGACGCGATCTTCGACGTGACCCGGCAGGGCTTCGACTGGTTCCAGGAGAAGTTCGCCTGCGCCTACCCCTTCGCCAAGTACGACCAGCTCTTCGTACCGGAGTTCAACGCGGGCGCCATGGAGAACGCGGGCGCGGTCACCATCCGCGACCAGTACGTCTTCCGCTCGAAGGTGACGGACGCGGCGTACGAGGCGCGCGCGGAGACGATCCTCCACGAGCTCGCGCACATGTGGTTCGGCGACCTGGTCACCATGGAGTGGTGGAACGACCTGTGGCTGAACGAGTCCTTCGCGACGTACACCTCGATCGCCTGCCAGGCGGACGCGGACGGCACGAAGTGGCCGCAGGCGTGGACCACCTTCGCCAACTCCATGAAGACCTGGGCGTACCGGCAGGACCAGCTGCCGTCCACGCACCCGATCATGGCCGATATCCGTGACCTCGATGACGTCATGGTCAACTTCGACGGCATCACGTACGCCAAGGGCGCCTCGGTGCTCAAGCAGCTCGTCGCCTACGTCGGCACGGACGCCTTCTTCAAGGGCGTGCAGGCGTACTTCAAGGCGCACGCGTTCGGCAACACGCGCCTGTCCGACCTGCTGGGCGCCCTGGAGGAGACCTCCGGACGCGACCTGACCGCCTGGTCGAAGGCGTGGCTGGAGACGGCCGGCATCAACATCCTGCGCCCGGAGGTCACCACCGACGCCAACGGTGCGATCACCGCCTTCGGCATCCGCCAGGAGGCGCCGGCACTGCCCGCCGGCGCCAAGGGCGAGTCCACCCTGCGCCCGCACCGCATCGCGGTGGGCCTGTACGAGCTCCAGGACGGCGCCCTCGTGCGCACCGACCGGATCGAGCTGGACATCGACGGCGCGCTGACCACGGTGCCGGAGCTGGTCGGCCGCACCCGCCCGGCGGTCTTCCTGCTGAACGACGACGACCTGTCCTACGCGAAGGTCCGCCTGGACGAGGAGTCCCTCGCCGCCGTCACCGCGCACATCGGCGACTTCGCGGAGTCCCTGCCGCGCGCCCTGTGCTGGGCCTCGGCCTGGGACATGACCCGTGACGGCGAGCTCGCCACCCGCGACTACCTCTCGCTGGTCCTCTCGGGCATCGGCAAGGAGTCCGACATCGGCGTCGTGCAGTCGCTGCACCGCCAGGTGAAGCTGGCCGTCGACCTGTACGCCGACCCGGCGTGGCGCGAGGAGGGCCTGGCGGCCTGGACCGAGGCCACCCTGGAGCACCTGCGCGGGGCGGAGCCGGCCGGCGACCACCAGCTGGCGTGGGCACGGGCCTTCGCGGCCACGGCCCGCACCGAGGGCCAGCTGACCTACCTGTCCGCGCTGCTGGACGGCGCGGCGGAGATCGAGGGCCTGGCCGTCGACACCGAGCTGCGCTGGACGTTCCTGGAGCGGCTCGTCGCGACGGGCGTCTGCGGGGAGCCGGCCATCGCGGCGGAGCTGGAGCGGGACGCCACCGCGGCGGGCGAGCGCCACGCGGCGACCGCCCGGGCGGCGCGCCCGACGGCGGAGGCCAAGGCCGAGGCGTGGGCCTCGGTGGTCGAGTCCGGCGACCTGCCGAACGCGGTGCAGGAGGCGGTGATCGGCGGCTTCGTCCAGATCGACCAGCGCGAGCTGCTGGCCCCGTACACCGAGAAGTTCTTCGCGGCGGTCAAGGAGGTCTGGGAGACCCGCAGTCACGAGATCGCCCAGCAGATCGCGGTGGGCCTGTACCCGGCGCTCCAGGTCTCGCAGGAGACCCTGGACGCGACGGACGCGTGGCTGGCCTCGGCCGAGCCGAACGCGGCCCTGCGCCGCCTGGTCTCGGAGTCCCGGGCGGGCATCGAACGCGCCCTGAAGGCCCAGGCCGCGGACGCCGCTGCCGCGCGGGCCTGACGGCTCGCGCCGTAACCGGGGCTCCGCCCCGGACCCCGGTCCTCAATCGCCGGCGAGGCTGAATTTTCAGCCTGTCCGGTGTTTGAGGACCGGGTCCGGGCAGAGCCCGGTCAACCCCTACCGCCGCGCCGCGGCCGCTTCGCGCAACGCCGCGAGCACGTGGGACAGCGCGGGCGCGGACTCGGCGCCTCGGCGGACCGCCGCGATCACGTGGCGGGTCGGGCGGTCGTGGGCCAGGACCCGGACCGTCCCGCCGGAGACCCGGCCCGACACCATCCGGGGGACCAGCGCCACCCCCATCCCCGCCTCGACCATGGCCAGGATCGCGGTCCACCCGGACGCCGAGTGCGCCTGTTCCGGGACAAAGCCCGCCGCCTCGCACGCGGACCGGGCGATCTGCGACCAGGGTCCGCTGCCCCCGTAGATCCAGGGGTCGCCGGACAGGTCGGCCAGCCTCAGGTCGGCAGCGGCCGCCAGCGGATGGCCCGGCGGGAGCGCCACGTCCAGCGGGTCCTCCAGGAGCACGACCCGGGTGAACCGGGGGTCCCGCGCGGTCGGCGCGTGGGCCGCGAGCGACAGCGCCAGGTCCACGCCCCCGGCCGACAGGAGCTCGTACGACTCCGCGGCCTCCGTCTCGCGGACCCGGACCTCCACCCCGGGGTGGGACCGCCGCAGGGCGGCCACCGCGGGGACCACGAGGGCCGGTACGGCGGTGGAGAAGGCGCCGACCCGCACCTCCCCCGTGTCCCCGGCGAGGTATCCGGCGAGTTCCGCGTCGGCCCGCTCCAGTTGGGCGAACACCGCTTCCGTGTGCCGCAGGACGAGGTGGGCCGCGTCCGTGAGCCGTACCCGGCGGCCCTCGGCCTCCAGCAGGACCACTCCCAGCTGCCGGGCGAGGTTGGTCAGTTGCTGCGAGACGGCCGAGGGCGTCATGTGCAGCGCCTCGGCCGTCCGGGTCACGGTCCCCCGATCGGCGAGGGTCCGCAGGATCCGCAGCTTCTTGATGTCCCACTCGGTCATGGGCCCGAACCTACCGCCGGGCACTCCCCAGCCCGACCCCTCCGAGGATCAGCGCCATGCAGAGCAGCTGCGCCGGTCCGGTCCGCTCGCCCAGCAGCAGGAGGCCGAGCCCGGCCACGCAGACCGGCTGGAGGTAGTAGACGACTCCCGCACGGGCCGCCCCGATCATCGAGACGGCCTTGTTCCAGGCGAAGAAGGCGATGGCGGAGGAGAACACGCCGATGTACAGCAGCGGTCCGACCGTCCCGGGGGTGATCTCGAAGCCGCCCTGGACGGAGACGGAGACGGCGTAGGCGGGTGCCAGCATCAGCGCGCCGAGCGCGAACGTGGTGATCAGGAAGGCGAGTCCGCCGAGTTCGGCGGGCTTGCGCCGCAGCAGGGCGCTGTACGTGGCGAAGGAGAGGGCGGCGGCGAACATCCACAGGTCTCCGGCGCCGAGGTCGAGGCCGATCGAGCCGTCCCCGACGAGCAGCAGCACCCCGAGGGCGGCGAGCAGGAGGCCGGAGGTCCGCCGGGGTCCGAGCCGTTCGCCGCCGAGGCGGGCGTAGAGCGCCATGATGACGGGCGAGGCGGCCATGATCATGCCCATGTTGGAGGCGGAGGTGGTCAGACCGGCCTGGTGCACGAGCGTGTTGTAGAGGGTGACGCCGAAGAGCGAGGCGAGGGCGATGAATCCGAGGTGGCGCCGGATCAGGGCCCGCTGCCGCCAGGTCTGCCGCGCGGCGAAGGGGGCCACGGCCAGCAGGGCGATGATCCAGCGCCAGAAGACTGCCTGGACGGGCGGGACGGTCTCGGCCATACCCCGGGTGGCGACGAAGCTGCCGGACCAGACGACCGTCGCGAGCAGTGCGAGCAGCACGCCGAGCCCGGCGGCACCCTTCTTTCCGGTGCTGCCGGGCTCGGTCTGCGGGACGGTACGGGCGCGGTCCATGACGGCCACTGTGGGTCTGCTCCTCGGAGTCGGCGGGCGGTGCGTGCGACCTACCGTCGCACCCCTTCATCCATCAGGTCTATCGAAATGTTCTGATCGTTCTTTTCAGGAGAACTGAACGGTTTGGCAGTGCGGGCGACCGCCAGCTGCCCGGCGACGGTGGCCCCGAAGGTGATCGCCATCCCGACGATCTGCACGGGCGACAGCGCCTGCCCGAGAGCGGCCCAGCCGATGACGGCGGCGGTGAGCGGGGAGAGCGGGCCGAGCAGGGTGACCGAGGTGGCGTTGAGGGCTCCGATGCCGCGGAACCAGAGCCAGTACGCGATACCGGTGTTGATCAGCATCATGTAGCCGTAGCCGAGGAGGGCCTTGCCGTCGAGCTCGGGCGGAGCTCCCTCGACGAGGGCCGCGAGCGGAATGATGAACAGTCCGCCCGCGGTGAGCTGCCAGCCGGTCATCGCCAGCGGGCCCACGCCCTCCGGGCGGCCCCAGCGCTTGGTCATCACGGTGCCCGCAGCCATCGAGGCGGAGGAGATCACACCGGCTGCCACGCCGACCGCGTCGAGCTGCGCCTCGGCGGTGAGGACGACCATGCTGACGCCGAACGCCCCCACGACGGCGGCCAGTACGGTGCGCAGGCTCGCCCGTTCCCCGAGGACGAGCGCGGCCAGTCCTACGACGAACAGCGGGCCGGCGGCGCCCAGTACGGCCGCGACCCCGCCGGGGAGCCGGTAGGCGGAGAGGAACAGCAGGGGGAAGAAGGCGCCGATGTTGAGGATGCCGAGGACGGCGGACTTCCACCACCACTGGCCCTTGGGCAGGGTGCGGGCGAGGGCGGTCAGCAGCAGACCCGCGGGCAGGGCCCGCATGACACCGGTGAACAGCGGCCGGTCGGGCGGCAGCAGCTCGGTGGCCACGGCGTAGGTCGAACCCCAGGAGATGGGGGCGAGAGCGGTCAGGGTGACAGTGGCTAAACGCTTCACTGTGGGTGGCTCCTCGAGTGGGTGTGGCGAGCGGGTGGCAGGAGCGGCGGCGGCCTCAGGCGGCGGCGCTCACCGCGGCCGCCTCGGTGGCCGGCGCGGTGGTCGGCGCGGCGGTCGGCGCGGTGGTCGGCGCGGTGGTCGGCGCGGCGCCGGCCTTGATGACCACCGGCGGCTCGGCGTGCACGGCCTCGGCCGGCAGGTGCCGCTCCAGCCGGAGCAGCGCCAGGGCGGCACCGAGGGCGGCGACGGTCAGGACGGCCCAGGGCAGGCGGCCGTCGACGGCGAGCAGGGCGGTGAAGAGGGAGGGAGCGAGGGCAGCGGCCAGCGAGTAGGACAGCTGGTAGGTGGCCAGGTAGCGGCCGCGGACCGGCTCGGGGGCGGCGGAGACCGACAGGGCGCCGCCGGAGGGGCTGTGCACGAGTTCGCCGAGGGTGTAGACGACGACGATGGCCAGCAGGGCGACCAGGGTGACGGTCTGCCCGGGCCGCAGGGTGCCCAGCACGATCTGCCCGGTGAAGGCGGCGGCGAAGAGCAGGGCGCCGAGGGCGGCCGAGCGGGTGCGGCGGGCGCCGGAGCGGCGGACCCGGCCCGCGATCAGTACGCCGATCCCGGCGCACAGCACGGTGTTGACGGTGAAGGCGGCTCCGGTGAGGAAGTCGGGGGCCTTCAGCCAGGAGGCGAGGTAGAGCGGGAAGAGGACGGAGAGGGCGGAGTAGCCCAGCGCGGTGAGGAAGTTGGCGGCGGTGAGCCCGAGGAAGGGGCGGTCGCGCAGCACCGTCCGGTACCCGGCGGATCCGGCCTGCGAGGCGCCGGCCGCCCCTGCCGCGCCGACCGTACCCGGCGTGCGGACCGCGCGGACCCGGCTGACGAGCAGTCCGGCGAGGGCGAAGGCCAGGGCATTGCCCCAGGCGGTGTACGTGAACCCGCCGGTGCCCCACAGCGCCAGCACCCCGGACACGAGCAGGGCGCCCGCGCCCATCCCGGCGTTCTGCAGGGCCCGGGTGGAGGCCTGGAGCCGGTCGCGTGCGGCGCCCCGGGCCACCTCGCCGATCAGGGACTGCTGGACGACGGCGAAGGAGCGGTCGGCGAGCGCGGTGACGAGGGCGACGGCCGCGAAGGCGGGCAGGGAGCTCGCGAAGGGGTAGAGGGCGAAGCCGAGCGCCCGTATCCCGTAGAGCACCAGGTTGACCCGCTTGGCCCCGAACCGGTCGACGGCCGAGCCGGCCAGCGGCATGAACGCCAGTCCGGCCAGCCCGGTGACCGTCATGACCAGGCCGACGAGGGTGAGGGAGAGGCCGGTGACGTGGTGGAAGAAGACCAGCGAGAACGGGACGTACATACCGATCCCGACCGCGCTGATGCCGATGCCGAGAAGCAGCGACCGCTCCCCCGCGACCTTCGCCTCCTCCGACGCGACTGTCTTCCTCAGGAACACGGCCATGACCTCTCCCCCGGACTCGGTTGCTGGTAAGTAGCTTACCGCTAAGCTACTTATCGTCAAGCAACTTTCTTGCGAACGATCCTGAGGAAGCCGGATACTGCACCCATGAGTGACGACAAGGACGCGGTGGACGCGATCACGGCCCAGTGGTTCGCGGTGCGCCCCGACCTGGAGACGGCTCCCATGGCCCTCTTCGGACGCATCTACCGGATCGCCAAGGCCATGGGCGACGCGACGGAGCAGTGCTACTCGCGCTTCGGCATCTCGCGCGGCGAGTTCGACGTCGTGGCCACGCTGCGCAGGTCGGGCGAGCCCTACACGCTCTCGCCGCGCCAGCTCTCGGCCACCCTCATGCTCACCACGGGCGGTATGACCGGGCGGCTGGACAAGCTGGAGAAGGCCGGGCTGCTCGTGCGTAAGCCCGATCCGCACGACCGGCGGGGGCTCCAGGTGACGATCACCGAGCGTGGCCTCGCGCTCATCGACGAGGCGGTCACGGCCGGGCTGGAAGTGCAGCGCGCCGGGCTCACCGGGCTGTCGGACGACGAGGTCGCCCAGCTGACCGGCCTGCTCCGCAAGGTGCTGGCCGGCCTCTGAGGACATGACAAGGCGCCAGGGGTCGACGTACGGCCGGGTGAATTCGGCGGTACGGACCCCCGGCGCCCGGGAAGGTCAGTGGTCCCGACCCCGTGGGGCCGGACCGGCTCAGGCCTGCTTCTGCGGCCTGTCCGACTTGTCGAGGACCATCACGAGACCCACGATGACCAGGAAAATCACGAGGGGCGCGACCACGTACAGGCCGACCGTCTCGCCAATGCTCAGGCCCGGGCCCGGGTCGTCACCGTCGTCGCGGGTGAGCGCGAGGGCGGGAGACGTCATCAGCAGCATCATCAGCGCGGTTCCGGCCGTGACGGCGCCGGCGCGCAGAGCGTTCTTCTTGTCCACGGTGCAAACGTAGCGAACACCTAAACGGGGCGCGCGCCCGGGGGTGCCGTACGGGTTCGCACGCCCTCCCCCACCGCGCCCAGCAGGGCGTTCGCCCGGGGCGAGGACACCAGTTCCTCCAGCGCCAGCGGCCGCCCCCCGGCATCGGCGACCGGCAGCCGCCAATTGGGGTACTGGTCCCAGGTGCCCGGCAGGTTCTGGGGCCGCCGGTCCCCCACCGCGTCCGGCAGCCATACGCCGACCAGCCGCGCCGGGGTACGCAGCAGGAAGGTGTACAGGGCGCGTACGGCGGCCTCCTCGCCCTTGGTGTCCAGCCCCAGCCCGTCCAGCAGCTCCAGCCACTCGGCGGTGTCGGCGGCGTCCTCGGCCCGCTCCAGCTCGGCCGGCCGGGTCAGCAGGCCGAGCCGGTCGCGCAGTTCCACATGGCCCCCGGCGAGTTTGGCGGCCGTGGGCGGCAGGTCGTGGGTGGTGACGGTGGCCAGGCAGTCGGCCCGCCAGGCCTGCGGGGCGAGCGGGCGCCCGCCGCCGTCCCAGTCCCGCTCGAACCAGAGCACCGAGGTGCCGAGCACCCCGCGCCGGGCCAGCTCCTGACGGACCCGCGGCTCCACCGTCCCGAGGTCCTCGCCGATGACCGGCGCGCCCGCCCGGTGGGCCTCCAGGACCAGGATCGCCAGCATGGCCTCGCCGTCGTAGCTGACGTAGGCACCCTCGGCGGGCGGGGTCCCCTCCGGGATCCACCAGAGCCGGAACAGCCCCATCACATGGTCGATCCGCAGGGCGCCCGCATAGCGGAACACCCCGCGCAGCAGGGACCGGAAGGGGGCGTAGCCGGTGGCGGCCAGGACGTCCGGGCGCCACGGGGGCAGCCCCCAGTCCTGGCCGCGGGCGTTGAAGGCGTCCGGCGGCGCGCCCACCGAGATGTGCCGGGCGTGGAAGGAGCCGGTCTGCGCGTCGGAGCCCTCCGGGTGCACCCCGACGGCGAGGTCGTGCACGATGCCCACGGACATGCCCGCGGCCCGGGCCGCCCGCTGGGCGGCCGCGAGCTGGGTGTCCGTCAGCCAGACCAGCCAGCGGTGGAAGTCGGCCCGCTCCCGGGGGTCCTCGCCGGCCGCGGCCGCGCACCAGAGCGCGTGGGTGTCCAGCGAGGGGCCCTGGTCGGCGCGGAACTCCTCGTAGGCGGCCTGGCGTTCGGGGGTGCGCGGGACGGCGTACAGCAGCTCCAGGGCGGACCGCTTGAGCTCCCAGACGGCGTCCCGGTCGATCAGCGCACCCTTCTCGAGGACCTGGCGGCGCAGTTCCCCGCCGCGTGAGGCGAGCGCGTCGAGGGCCTCGCGGTCGGGGCAGTCGGCGTACTCGGGGACGTCCTCGATCGCCAAGTGCACGGGGTCCGGGAAGCGCCGCGAGGAGGGCCGGTACGGGGAGGGGTCGGTCGGGACCCCGGGGACGGCCGCGTGCAGCGGGTTGACCTGGATGAATCCGGCGCCGTGGGTGCGGCCCGCCCAGCGGGCGAGTTCCGCGAGGTCACCGAGGTCGCCCATGCCCCAGGAGCGCTCGGAGAGCAGGGAGTAGAGCTGGACGAGCAGCCCGTGGGCCCGCTCGGGTGCGGCCGGGGCGCGCTCCGGGGCGACCACCAGGGTGGCCTCGGCGGTGCGCCCGTCGGGCGCCTCGGCGGTGAGCCGGTGGACGCCGAGGGGCAGTCCCGGGCCCCACGCGAGCTCCGCCCCGCTCTCCTCCTCCACCACCCTCACCACGGTGCCCGGCGGCAGTCCGGCGGGTTCCGGGGCCACCGGCTCCCCCTGCCAGAGCACCACCGTGGGCGGCAGCAGCCGTCCGGCGGCCTCCCGCACAGCGGCCTCGGCGCGCACCCGGATGCTTGTCGCGTCGCCGGTGACCACCCCCAGTAGCCCGAGGACCGTCTTGACGGTGGCCTCCGGCACCGGGACGGTGACGTCGGCGGCGGGCCGGTAGTCGGTGGCGACGCCGTACTGGGCGGCGAGCCGGGCCAGGTCGTCCATCTGCGGGCGCTCCTTCGTGCGTGTGGGCATGAGGGCATGAGGATGTGTCAGAAGAGTGGTGCACGGGGGTCGGACGCCGCCGGTGAACACCGCGTCCATACCCACTCGGAGGCACCGCATTCCTGGCACATCCGGGGCAGATCACCCTCTCGCATTGACACTCCAGCCGCGCGGATGGTGGGCTCAAGCTCATTCGTACGAGCGGGGGACGTCTCGCGACGAGGAGGCTCTGTGCAGCTCAGGGGCAGGAAGCGGGCCACCGCCGCCGCCGTGGCGGTGATCGGCACGCTGCTGGGCGGCGCGGTGGCCTCCGCGCCACCCGGGAGCCTCGCGGCGCCCTCCGTGCCGACCGGACCGGCGCGCGTACCGGCCACCGGGGTCGCCGTCGGAGGACCCCCGCTGGACCCCGGCGCCGATACGCCCCGGGCCGCCTCCGAGGGCCCGGCCGTATGGCCCCGGCCGCAGTCGATGACCGCCGATCCCGCGCGCGAGCTGCCGCTGGGGGCCGAGGCCGTACTCCTCGCGCCGGCCGACGCGGATCCGTACGCGGTCCAAGTGGTGCGGGACGCCCTGCGCGCGGCGGGCGTGCGCACGCTCCGCGAGCCGGCCCCCGGGGCGCCGCTCCCCGCGCGCGGCACGCTCGTACGGCTCCAGGACCCGGGCGCGGAGCAGGCGCTGCGGGCACTGGGCGCGACCGCACCGTCCGACCTGCCGGGCGGGGGCTACCGGCTGGCCGTGGGGCGCCACGACGGCCGGGACACGATCGCGCTGTCCGGGGTCGGGGAGTCGGGCCTGTTCCACGCGGCGCAGACGTTGCGGCAGGTGCTCGCGGCGGGCGGCGGGAAGGTACCCGGGGTCCTGGTGCGGGACTGGCCCGCGGCCCCGGTGCGCGGGATCACCGAGGGCTTCTACGGGCAGCCGTGGACGCGGGAACAGCGCCTTGCGCAGCTGGACTTCATGGGCCGCACCAAGCAGAACCGGCTGCTGATCGCGCCCGGCGACGACCCCTACCGCACGACGGCCTGGCGCCAGGACTACCCGCGGGAGCAGCAGGAGGAGTTCCACGCGCTGGCCGAACGGGCCCGCGCCAACCGGATAGTCCTGGCCTGGGCGGTGACGCCCGGGCAGTCGATGTGCCTGTCCTCGGAGGCCGACCGGGCGGCGCTCACCCGCAAGCTGGACGCGATGTGGGACCTCGGCTTCCGCGCCTTCCAGGTGCAATTCCAGGACGTCAGCTACACCGAGTGGGGCTGCAAGGCCGACCGGGACCGGTACGGGAAGGGTCCGGCGGCGGCCGCGAAGGCGCACGCGGAGGTCGCGGGGCGGGTGGCGGCGCACCTGGCCGCCCGTTATCCGGGGGCGCCCGCGCTGTCCCTGCTGCCGACGGAGTTCTACCAGGAGGGCGCCACCGCCTACCGGACCGCCCTGGCGGGTGCGCTGGACCCGCGGGTGGAGGTGGCCTGGACGGGCGTGGGCGTGGTGCCGCCCACGATCTCCGGCAAGGACCTGGCCGGGGCGCGCTCCGCCCTCGGACACCGGCTGATCACCATGGACAACTACCCGGTGAACGACTGGGACCCGGGCCGGATCTTCCTCGGCCCGTACGCGGGCCGCGATCCGGTGGTGGCGGGCGGTTCGGCGGCGCTGCTGGCCAACGCCATGCCGCAGGGCACCCTGTCGCGGATCCCGCTGTTCACGGCGGCGGACTTCGCGTGGAACCCGCGCGGCTACCGGGCCGGCGAGTCCTGGGCCGCCGCGGTGCGCGACCTGGCGGGCGCCGACCCGCGCACCCGCGAGGCGGTGGCGGCGCTGGCCGGGAACACCGCGTCCTCGGGCCTGGGGCAGGAGGAGTCGGCGTACCTGAAGCCGCTGGTCGAGCAGTTCTGGCGGGCCCGCGCCGCGGGCGATCCGGCGGCCGGGACCGCGCTGCGCAAGGCGTTCACCGTACTGCGCGAGGCCCCGGGCCGGCTGCCGGCCCTGTCCGGCGAGGCCGGACCCTGGCTGGAGCGCCTGGCGCGCTACGGAACGGCGGGCGAGCTGGCCGTGGACGTCCTGCAGGCCCAGGCCCGCGGGGACGGGGCAGCCGCCTGGCAGGCCTCCCGCGCCCTGGCCGCGGCCCGCGAGGCGCTGGCGCAACAGGGCGAGGCCCGCGTGGACAAGGCCGTCCTGGACCCCTTCCTGGCGCAGGCGACGGCGGAGGCCGACGCCTGGACCGGGGCCAGCCGCAGGACCGGCACGGTCACCAAGGAGGCCGGGGCCTGGACCGTACGACTGAACGCCCCGCGTCCGGTGTCGGCGGTGACGGTGATGACGGAACCGCTCCCGCAGGGGGCGCGGGGCGCCGTGGTGGAGGCCCACGTACCCGGCGAGGGCTGGCGCAAGGTCGCCGACGCCGCCGCAACGGGCTGGACCCAGGTGGACACGGCCGGGCTGAGCACGGACGCGGTACGCCTGTCCTGGGCCGGGGCCGAATCGGCGCCGGCGGTGCACCAGGTGGTCCCCTGGTTCGCGGACGGCCCGCGGGCCCGCTTCGAGCTGGCGGACGGGGCCGCGACCGCCGCCGAGATCGGCGGAGCCGCGCAGCGGGTCTCGGCGCAGCTGTCCGCCCTGGGCCCGGGCGAGGTCCGCGGGCCGCTGTCGGCGCGGCCGCCGGCGGGCATCGAGGTCCGCCTGCCGCAGCTCGCGGTGGTGCCGCGCGGCGGCCAGGCGTCGATCCCGCTGGAGGTCAGCGTCGCCGCGGGCACCGCGCCGGGCAGCTACCGGGTACCGGTGACCTTTGACGGGGAGTCACGCACCCTGACCGTGCGTGCGGTGGCCCGGACCGGCGGCCCGGATCTGCTGCGCACCGCGAAGGCGACCTCCTCGGCGAACGAGACCGCCGACTTCCCGGCCCCGGCGGCGGTGGACGGCTCGGCGACCACGCGCTGGTCGTCACCGGCGGTGGACGGTGCGTGGTGGCAGGCCGAGCTGCGCGCCCCGGCGCGGGTGGGCCGGGTGGAGCTGCACTGGCAGGACGCGTACCCCTCGGCGTACCGGGTGGAGACCTCCGCGGACGGGGTGACCTGGCGGCCGGGGGCGGCCGTCTCCGCCTCCCGCGGTGGCCGCGAGTCCCTCCGCCTGGACGCCCCGGACACCCGTTTCCTCCGCGTCACGTGCGAAACCCGCGCGACCCGCTACGGCTGCTCCCTCTGGTCGGCAGAGGCCTACGGAGTCACCCCGTAAACCCAGCCCCGCCGCCTCTTCCAGCCCCGCCGGCGTTTGAGGCGCGGGGTCCGGGGCGGAGCCCCGGGAGGCCGGGGCCGCAGGTACCCGACGGGGGCGCAACCCCGCAGGGAACCGGCGGCCCCGCGAGCGCTAGGACGCGGCGACCCCGATCCGCTCCAGCGCGTCCTGCGCCCCGTACGGCTGGAGGTACGGCATCCACCGCGGATCCCGGTGCCCCGTGCCGATGATCCGCCACGCCAGCCCCGACGGCGGCGCCGGCTGGTGCCGCAGCCGCCAGCCGAGTTCCAGAAGGTGCCGGTCGGCCTTGACGTGGTTGCAGCGGCGGCAGGCGGCGACGACGTTGTCCCAGGCGTGCTGTCCGCCCCGGCTGCGCGGGATGACATGGTCGACGCTGGTGGCGACGGCGCCGCAGTACATGCAGCGACCGCCGTCCCGCGCGAACAGGGCGCGCCGGGTGAGTGGAACGGGCCCCCGGTAGGGGACCCGCACGAAGCGCTTGAGCCGTACCACGCTGGGCGCGGGGACGACCCTTGTCGCGCTGTGCAGATAGGCGCCGGATTCTTCCAGG
Organism: Streptomyces sp. NPDC097617; assembly: GCF_044761485.1. Classification (NCBI taxonomy): domain Bacteria; kingdom Bacillati; phylum Actinomycetota; class Actinomycetes; order Kitasatosporales; family Streptomycetaceae; genus Streptomyces; species Streptomyces sp. NPDC097617. Next base: position 303,654 of record NZ_JBIWCL010000005.1, on the reverse strand, counting down.
GAGACCGCTTTGTTCTCCAGGACGAGGACGAGCGCGCGGCGGAGCGGTACGACGCCGAGGGGCTCGTACGACGCGTTGAGGACCAGGACGTGCGGCACGGACTGCCTCCTTGTACGCCGGCGGCGCGTGGCTCGCGCCGGGACGATCTGCTCTCCAGTCTCTCCTTACGGCTGGTCGAAACGCCACCACGCGCCCGTAACGGGTCCGAGGTGTTTTCAACCACAGTCAGTCATCCCCAGGTGAGTCTGGTCTCTCCCTCGAACACGGCGCCAAGGTGAAGGGATTGCCCCGTTAGTGTGGTTGGTCTGCCCCGCATACCCCCGGTTCCCTCCGGGGGTACCCCCGGTTCCGCGGGCAGACCGCTATACCTGGAGGTTCCCGTCGTGCCCTGGCCCGCCGCTCTGCTGCCGCTGGCAGCCGAAGTTCCGGACGCGCCCGCATCGGTCAAGGAGGCGCAGGACAGCGTCAACGAGGCCGCCAGCTTCATCGAGCAGAACTGGGCCACCTGGCTGAGCATCGGTCTGCGGATCCTGCTGATCGTCGTGATAGCGGCGGTGATCCGCTCGGCGGTCCGCAAGGCCCTCACCAAGCTCATAAGCCGGATGAACACCAGCGCCGAGGCGGTGGAGGGCACCGCGCTGGGCGGCCTGCTGGTCAACGCCGAGCGGCGGCGCCAGCGTTCGGAGGCGATCGGCTCGGTGCTCCGGTCGGTGGCTTCGTTCCTGATCCTCGGCACGGCCGCGCTGATGGTCCTGGCCGCGCTGAAGATCGATCTGGCCCCGCTGCTGGCGAGTGCCGGTGTGGCCGGTGTGGCGATCGGTTTCGGCGCCCGGAACCTGGTGACGGACTTCCTGTCCGGCGTCTTCATGATCATGGAGGACCAGTACGGCGTCGGGGACAAGATCGACGCGGGCGTGGCCTCGGGCGAGGTCATAGAGGTCGGACTGCGGGTGACCAAGCTCCGCGGCGACAACGGTGAGATCTGGTACGTCCGCAACGGCGAGATCAAGCGCATCGGCAACCTCAGCCAGGGCTGGGCCACCGCGGGCGTGGACGTACAGGTCAAGCCTTCGGAAAACCTGTCGAAGATCCGCGAGGTGGTCAAGGAGGTCGCCGACTCCATGGCGAAGGAGTCCCCGTGGGACGAGCGTCTGTGGGGTCCGGTGGAGGTTCTGGGCCTGGACGAGGTGCTGCTCGCCTCGATGACCGTGAGGGTGTCCGCCAAGACCATGCCCGGCCAGCAGTTCGCGGTGGAGCGGGAGCTGCGCTGGCGGATCAAGGAGGCCTTCGACGCCGCGGGCATCCGGATCATCGGCGGCATGCCGGCCGCCGAGGAGGACGAGGAGGCCCCCGCGGACCCGTCGGTCGCGTTCGCCGCGCCGTCCGCGCTGGCGAACCCGGCCTCCCCGCAGTCGCTGGCCACCGCCCCGATCCCGCCGCCGGCCGGCCCGCGGATCACCAAGTAGCCACCACGTGGCCCCCGCGGCGACCACAGGTCGCACGGGCCCCGCTCACCCCCGCTGCCCCGCAGGCCGTTCCCGAAAGGACACAGCCTGCGGGGCAGCGGCATTGACACAGTTCAACAGGTGATAGGAAACTTACCTAACAGATCACCTCGGTGAGGGAGAGCCGCTCGATGCCCGCCGCCACGCCCGGAACGCCCAGCCTGTTGCGCGCCATGAACGACCGGGCCGCACTCGAACTCCTGCTGACGCACGGCCCGCTGTCCCGGACCCGTATCGGGCACCTGACCGGGCTGTCCAAGCCCACCGCCTCCCAGCTGCTGGCCCGCCTGGAAGCGGTCGGACTCGTCGTCGCCACCGGTACGGACGGCGGCCGCCCCGGCCCCAGTGCCCAGCTCTACGCGATCAACCCGCGGGCCGCGTACGTGGGCGGCCTCGATGTCACCCCCGAGCGGGTGCTGGCGGCCGTCGCCGACCTCACCGGCACGGTGATCGCCACCCACGAGGTCCCCTACACCGAGGGCGCGGAGGCCGTCGACCAGGTGACCGAGGCCCTCGGGGAGGCCGTCAAGGCCGCCGGGCTGCACCGCTCCGACCTGCGCCGGGTGGTCATCGGCACCCCGGGCGCCTTCGACCCGCAGACCGGCCGGCTGCGGTACGCCAGTCACCTCCCCGGCTGGCACTCCCCCACCCTCCTGGAGGACCTGGCGGCGGCCCTGCCGATGCCCGTCGAGTACGAGAACGACGTCAATCTCGCCGCCGTCGCCGAACAGCGGCTCGGCGCCGCCCGCGGCCACGAGGACTTCGTCCTGCTGTGGAACGAGGAGGGCCTCGGCGCCGCGCTGGTGCTGGGCGGCCGGCTGCACCGCGGCTGGACCGGCGGCGCGGGCGAGGTGGGCTTCCTGCCCGTCCCCGGCCGCCCGCTGGTCCGGCAGGTCACCCGGGCCAACTCCGGCGGGTACCAGGAGCTGGCCGGAGTGGAGGGACTGCCCCGGCTCGCCGCGGAACTGGGCGTCGAGCCCCCGCCGGCTCCCGACTCACCCGCGCACGATGCACCCGCACCCCCGGGACCCGCCGCGTCCGGCGCCCCGCACGGCCCGGAGGTGGCCGCCGCGGTCGCCCTGCTCGCGCGGGCCGCCGCCGCGCCCGAGGGGGCCCACCTGCGCTTCCTCCAGTCGTACGCGACCGCGCTGGCCACCGGTCTCGCCTCGGTCGTCGCCGTGCTGGACCCGGAGATCGTGGTCCTGTCCGGGGCCGCCATCAGCGCCGGCGGCGAGCCGCTGCGCGCCCTGCTGGAGGCCGAACTCGCCGAACTGGCGCCCTCCCGGCCCCGGCTGGTTCCCGGTGAGGTGCGGGAGCGGCCGGTCCTGCACGGCGCGCTGGAGAGCGCGCTGGCCGCCACCCGGGACGAAGTGTTCGACACCTCCGGCTGACCGCACCCCGCGCCGCCGCCCCCGTACCGCCCCATCCCCGTACCGCCTCCCCCATCGGCACCCCCCACGGAAGTTCCTCCCGCAGAGAGCGAGCCCCGCCATGCCCAGATTCGGACGCACCCGTCGCCTGACCACCGCGACCGCCCTCCTCGCGGCGATATCCGCCCTCGCCACGGCCTGTACCGGCCAGAGCGCGGACACCGCCTCCGACGACCCGAAGGCGGACGTCACCCTCAACTTCTGGCACGGCTGGTCCGCGCCGAGCGAGGCCAAGGCGATCGAGGACAACATCGCCCGCTTCGAGAAGGCGCACCCGAACATCAAGGTCAAGGTCACCGGCAACATGACCGACGACAAGATCAACCAGGCGCTGCGGGCCGGCGGGGACAAGGCCCCCGACGTGGTCTCCTCCTTCACCACCGACAGCGTGGGCAAGTTCTGCAACTCCCGCGCCTTCGCCGACCTGAACCCCTTCCTCGAGAAATCCGGGGTGGACAAGACGAAGGTCTTCCCCAAGACCCTGCTGGAGTACACGGAGTTCAACGGCAACCAGTGCACGCTGCCGCTGCTCAACGACGCCTACGGCCTCGTCTACAACAAAACCGCGTTCGCGGCCGCCGGCATCAACGAACCCCCCAAGACCTGGAGCCAGTTCGTCGAGGTCGCGCAGAAGCTGACCAAGCCGGATGCGTCGGGGGACTCGTACGAGCAGCTCGGCCTCATGCCCACCTTCCACGGCTACGAGACCACCCCCATGCGGCTCGCCGCCCAGTGGAGCCCCACCTACTTCGGCGCCGACGGCGCCTCCAACCTGGCGAAGGACCCTGCCTTCGCGAAGATGCTGACCGCGCAGAAGGACCTGGTGGCGAAGCTCGGCGGCTACGAGAAGCTGGAGCGGTTCCGCAACACCTTCGGTGACGAATGGGGTTCCGAACACCCCTTCCACACCGGCCAGGTGGCCATGCAGATCGACGGCGAGTGGCGCGCCCCGATGGCCAAGGAGGCCGGCGTCACCTTCGAGATCGGCACCGCGCCGCTGCCCGTCCCCGACGAGCAGGCCGCCGACTACGGCAAGGGCTACCTCTCCGGCACGATCATGGGCATCGCCGCGGGCAGCGCGAAGCAGAATGCCGCCTGGGAGCTGGTCAAGTACATGACCACGGACACCGAGGCGGTGGTGGCCTTCGCCAACGCCATCCACAACGTGCCCTCCACGCTCGCCGCGCTGGAGTCCCCGGACCTCCGGGTGACGCCGGAGTTCAAGACCTTCCTCGACATCGCCCGGCACCCGAAGTCCGGCACCACCCCGGCCAAGGCCGACGGCGGCACCTACCAGCTGACCTTCACCGACTTCGCGTACGCCGTCGAGAAGGGCGATGTCGCCGACATCCCGGCCGGTCTCGCCACGACCGACCAGCAGATCGACACGGACATCGCGAAGGCGAAGTAGCCCGATGCCCGCAACCCGCCCCCTGCGGTCGAAGCGGCGGCGCTCCGCCCTGCGGACCGCGGCCTTCATGTCCCCCTGGCTGATCGGCTTCTCGGTCTTCTTCGTCTACCCGCTGCTGTCCACCCTGTACTTCTCCTTCACGCGCTACGACGGCTTCCGGCAGCCCGCCTTCAACGGCCTGGACAACTGGAGCTACGTCTTCACGGACTATCCGCTGTTCTGGCCGGCGATGCGCAACACGCTCTGGCTGGTCCTGGTGATGGTGACCTGCCGGGTCGCCTTCGGTCTCGGCATCGGCCTGCTCATCACGAAGATCAAGACGGGGACCGGGATCTTCCGCACCCTGTTCTACCTGCCCTACCTGGCCCCGCCGGTCGCCGCGACCCTGGCCTTCGTCTTCCTGCTCAACCCGGGCACCGGGCCCGTCAACACCGTGCTGGACGCGGTGGGACTGCCCACCCCCGGCTGGTTCACCGACGCGGACTGGTCCAAGCCGGCCCTGACCGCCCTCGCACTGTGGGGGGTGGGCGACCTGATGGTCATCTTCATGGCCGCGCTGCTCGACGTACCGAAGGAGCAGTACGAGGCGGCCGAGCTGGACGGGGCCGGCGCCTGGGCGCGGTTCCGGCACATCACCCTGCCCAACATCTCGCCGATCATCATGTTCGCGGTGGTCACCGGGGTCATCCAGGCCATGCAGTACTACGCGCAGCCGCTGGTGGCGGGGAAGGTCGCGGCCGGGGTGATCGGCGGCTCGGGCCAGCAGTTCGAGCCCGGCTACCCCGACAAGTCCACGCTGACCCTGCCCCAACTCGTCTACAACCTCGGGTTCCAGCGCTTCGACTACGGCACCGCGTGTGTCGTCGCGCTCGTCCTGTTCGCCCTCTCCATGGCCTTCACCGCGCTCCTGATGCGGCGCCGTGGCGGTCTGATCGGAGCAGGTGAATGAGTACGCGCACACCCACGCGCCCGCGCAGCGGGACCGGCAGCAGGACCGGCAACGGCAGCGGGCCCGGCCGCGGCAACCCCCGGAGATCCTCCCGGGCGGTACTGCACTGGGTCGGGGTGCACTCGCTCGGCGTGGCCGCCGCCCTCTTCTTCGTCCTCCCCTTCGTCTTCCTCCTCCTCACCTCCCTGATGGGCGACCGGCAGGCGCTGACCCGCGACCTGTGGCCCCACACCTGGGAATGGGGCAACTACGCGAAGGTCTGGCACACCCCGGGCTTCCTGACCTGGTGGCGCAACACGCTCCTGTACGCAGGAGTCGGCACCCTGTTGACCGTGGTCTCCTCCGTGCCCGTCGCGTACGCGCTCGCCAAGTTCCGCTTCCGCGGGCGGCGGCTCTCGCTGCTGCTCGTGATCGCCATGATGATGCTGCCGCCGCAGGTGGTGGTCATCCCCATGTACCTCTTCTGGGCCAAGCAGCTCGACCTGTCGGGCACCTTGTGGCCGCTGATCATCCCGATGGCCTTCGGCGACGCCTTCTCCATCTTCCTGCTGCGCCAGTTCCTGCTGACCATCCCCGACGAGTACCTGGACGCAGCCCGCGTCGACGGCTGCGGCGAGGTGCGGACCCTGCTGCGCGTGGTCCTGCCGATGGCCCGGCCCGGGATAGCCGCCGTCGCGCTCTTCCAGTTCTTCTGTGCCTGGAACGACTACTTCGGCCCGCAGATCTACGCCTCCGACAACCCCGCCGCCTGGACCCTCAGTTACGGACTGGAGTCCTTCAAGGGGGCGCACCACACCAACTGGAACCTGACCATGGCCGCGACCGTACTGGTCATGGCCCCGGTGATCGTCCTCTTCTTCTTCGCTCAGAAGGCGTTCGTCGAGGGAGTCACCCTGACCGGCGTGAAAGGCTGACGACGATGAAACTCGCAGTGGTGGGCGGCGGTTCCACCTACACCCCCGAACTGATCGACGGCTTCGCGCGGCTTCGCGACACCCTGCCCGTCAGCGAGCTCGTACTGATCGACCCGGCCGCCGACCGGCTGGAGCTGATCGGCGGCCTGGCCCGGCGGATCTTCGCCCGGCAGGGGCATCCCGGCCGCATCACCACCACCTCCGACCTCGACGCGGGCATCGCCGGGGCGGACGCGGTCCTGCTCCAGCTGCGCATCGGCGGGCAGGCCGCCCGGCTGCAGGACGAGACCTGGCCGCTGGAGTGCGGCTGCGTCGGACAGGAGACCACGGGCGCGGGCGGGCTCGCCAAGGCGCTGCGCACCGTCCCGGTGGTCCTCGACATCGCCGAACGGGTCAGGCGGACCAATCCGGACGCCTGGATCATCGACTTCACCAACCCGGTCGGGATCGTCACCCGGGCCCTCCTGCGGGCCGGGCACAAGGCGGTCGGGCTGTGCAACGTCGCCATCGGCCTCCAGCGGAAATTCGCGGCCCTGCTGGACCTGGCGCCGGCCGACATCCACCTGGACCACGTGGGTCTCAACCACCTCACCTGGGAACTGGGCGTACGCCGGGGCGGCCCGGACGGCGAGGACCTGCTGGCGGGCCTGCTCGCCGAGCACGGCGAGAGCGTCGCCGGGGACCTGCGGCTGCCGCGGGCGGTGCTGGACCGGCTCGGCGTCGTGCCCTCGTACTACCTGCGCTACTTCTACGCCCACGACGAGGTCGTCCGGGAGCTCGGGACCAAGCCCTCGCGGGCCGCCGAGGTCGCCGCGATGGAACGCGAACTGCTGTCCCTGTACGGAGATCCCGCGCTCGACGAGAAGCCGGCGCTGCTGGCGAAGCGGGGCGGCGCCTTCTACTCCGAGGCCGCCGTGGACCTGGCCGCCTCCCTGCTGGGCGACGGCGGGCCGACCGTGCAGGTGGTCAACACGTACAACAAGGGGACGCTGCCCTTCCTCCCGGACGACGCGGTGATCGAGGTGCAGGCCCGCGTCGACGGCTCCGGCCCCGCTCCGCTGGCGGTGCCTCGGCTGGACCCGCTCTTCGCCGGGCTGATCTCGCACGTGAGCGCGTACGAGGACCTCGCGCTGGACGCGGCGCTGCGCGGCGGGCGCGAGCGGGTGTTCAAGGCGCTCCTCGCGCACCCGCTGGTCGGGCAGTTCGACCTGGCCGAGGGGCTGACCGACCGGCTGCTCGCCCACAACAAGGAGCACCTGGCATGGGCGTGACCCCCTTGGCTCTCCCCTCGGTGCTCGCGATCGACGCGGGCAACAGCAAGACGGACGTGGCGCTCCTCGCCCCGGACGGCTCGGTGCTGTGCTCAGGCCAGGCCGGTGGCTTCCAGCCGCCGCGCACGGGGGTGGCCGCGGCCGTCGACGTGCTCGCCGAGGCGATGGCCGACGCCGGACTGCGCGCCGACCGGACGGCCGGGCCGTGGGCCGAGCGGGTCTCGGCATGCCTGGCCAACGCCGACTTCGCGGTGGAGGAGGAGGAGCTGGCGCGCGAGATCGAGGGCCGCAACTGGGGCCGTGCGACGGCGGTGCACAACGACACCTTCGCACTGCTGCGTTCCGGGCTGCCGACGGGCGCCGACCCGTGCGGTGTCGCGGTGGTGTGCGGGGCGGGCATCAACTGCGTCGGGATGACCCCGGACGGGCGGACCGCACGCTTCCCCGCCATCGGCCGGATCTCCGGCGACTGGGGCGGCGGGGGCGGACTCGCCGAGGAGGCCCTGTGGTGCGCGGCCCGGGCCGAGGACGGCCGCGGCGGCCCGACGGAGCTGGCCCGGGCCCTGCCGGCACACCTCGGCCACGGCTCGATGGCCTCGCTGATCGAGGCGATGCACCTGGGCCGGGTCCCGTCCCGGCGGCGCCACGAGCTGACGCCGGTGCTGTTCGCGGTGGCGGCGGCCGGGGACCCGGTGGCGCTGTCCCTGGTGCACCGGCAGGCGGACGAGGTCGTGGCCATGGCCTCGGTGGCACTGGGTCGCCTGGGCCTGCTGGAACAGGAGGTGCCGGTGGTGCTGGGCGGCAGTGTGCTGGCGGCCGGACACCCGCAGCTCAACGACCGGATCGCGGGGGGCCTCGCCCAACGGGCCCCGCGCGCCCGGATCTCCGTGATCACGGCGCCCCCGGTGCTGGGCGCCGGGCTGCTGGGCCTGGACGCGCTCGGCTCCCCGCCCGGGGCGTACGAAAAACTCCGTGCCCATTTCGGGTGAACCCGCCCCGGAAGCCCTCCGGTCTGGAACCGTGGCGCCCGTGCGGACGTATTGACGGTGAAGGGGCGACGAAAGGCGCCCCCGGGGACGGATCGCCCTGGATCCAGCACCGGGTGCTGTGGCCGACCGGCACTACGGCCATACTGCTGCGCAGGGGGTACCTCCCAGCGTCGGCTGGGGGACGACAGGACCGAGGGGGAGGTCACGGTGGCGATCACTTCACGCGCGCCCGCACCCGGGGGCGGCGCTTCCGTGCCGCCCGCCGGGCCGTCGGCGCCACCGCCCGACGGACCGCCCGGGCGCGGCACCGCCTGGGCCGAGGGCGTCGAGCGGCTGCGTGAGGCGGCGACGACCGAGCCGGGCCGGCTGCGGATCATCGGCGCGGTACTGGCCGCCCTGATCATGCTGTTCGGCACGGTGAGCGTCTGGGAGATCTCCGACCGGGTCGCGGCCGCCGACGACGTGGTGGGCCGCAGCCAGCCCCTGAGCGCGGACGCGGCGAGCATCTACCGCTCCCTCGCGGACGCCGACACCACCTCCTCCAGCGGGTTCCTGCTGGGCGCCCAGGAACCGCGCGAGGTCCGCCAGCGGTACGAGAAGGACATCGCCAACGCCTCCAGGCTCCTGGTGAGCGCGGCCGCCAACACCGGCGGCAACGAGGACTCCCGCAAGCAGATCAGCCTGCTGAGCGAGCAGCTCCCGCGCTACACCGGCCTGATCGAGCAGGCCAGGGCCACCAACCGGCAGGGCCTGCCGCTGGGCGGCGCCTACCTCCGCTACGCCAACGAGCAGATGACCACCCAGCTGCTGCCCGCCGCGCAGCGGCTGTACGAGTCGGAGACCAAGCGGCTCTACACGGACCACGACGACGCCCGGTCCTGGCCGCTGGCCTCGATCGGTCTGGGCCTCCTCGCGGTGGCCGCTCTGCTGTGGACGCAGCGGCGCAACTACCGGCACACGAACCGGGTGCTCAACCACGGACTGGTGGCCGCGACGGCCGCGTCGGTGGTGGTCCTGCTGTGGCTGGCCGTGGGACAAACGGTGGCACGGTCCTCGATGAACGAGGCCCGGGTGGACGGGCAGGAGTCCATGAAGGTGCTCAACGACGCGCGGATCGCCTCCCTCCAGGCGCGGGCCGGTGAGAACCTGACCCTGATCGCGCGGGGCGCCGTACTGGCCGAGGACAAGAAGTCCGACAAGTACGACGTGGACTTCACGAACAACATGAAGCAGTTGGACGCGGGGCTGGCGACCGCGCTGCAGCTGGCCGACGACGAAGCCGGCCGGACCCCGGTCAGCCGGGCCGTGGACGGCGTGAAGCAGTGGAAGCAGCGGCACACGGCGGCCCGGGAGGCGGACTTGAAGGGGGACTACGAGGCCGCACTGCCCCAGGTCGTCGGGGACGACAAGCACAAGGAGAGCAGCGGCGCCGCCTTCGACACGGTCGACGCCTCCCTGGAGCAGGCCGTCGCGCACGAGCAGCGGGAGTTCACCCGGGCGGCCGGGGACGGCCTCGGCGCGCTGAGCGGTCTGGTGACGGGCTCCGCGGCCCTGGTGGTCATCGGCGCGGTGGCGGCTCTGCTCGGCATCGGGCGCAGGCTTTCGGAGTACAGGTGAGCGCGATGCGGATACGAGCGAGGCGGGCCGCCGAAGGTCACGAGAACGCCGAAGGCCCGGAGGCGGCTCCGGTCGCCGTGTCCGGGTTCCGCCGCGCCGCGCGCCGGCTGCGCGGCTGGGGCGGGGTGAGCGCGATGGCCGTCGCCTGCGCGACGACCGCCGCCGTCGTCCTGCTGCCGCTGGCGCACGCGACGCCCGACACCGGCCGGCCCGCCGTCCGCAGGCCCGCCGCGATGGCGGCGGCCCCGGCCGCGCCGTGGGTGCCCACCGACACCTGCCAGGACCCCGAGGCCAGTCTGCGCCCCGCCGAGGTGGACGGGACGACGATCGCGCGGATCAAGGCGGCGGGCAAACTCGTTGCCGGCGTGGACCAGAACAGCTTCCGCTGGGGCTACCGCAACCAGACCGCCGAGGGCAGCCGCCTCGACGGCTTCGACATCGACCTGGTCAAGGCCATCGCCAAGGACATCCTGGGCGACGAGAACGCGGTCATCTACCGGGCCATCCCCACGAGTCAGCGCGTCCCCGCCCTCCAGGAGGGCCGCGTCGACGTCGTCGTGCGGACCATGACCATCAACTGCAAGCGGCTGGAGGACGTCGCCTTCTCGACGGCCTACTTCGAGGCCGGGCAGCAGGTGCTGGCGCCCAAGGGCTCGCCGATCACCGGGTACGACACCTCGCTGAAGGACCGGCGGATCTGCTTCGCGGCCGGCTCCACGGCGGAGGCGGCCCTGAAGGCCCAGTCGTACGGCTCGGTGCCGGTCACCGTCGCCAATCAGCTGGACTGCCTGGTCCGGCTCCAGCTGGGCGAGGTCGACGGCATCATCACGGACAACGCCCTCGCCGCCGGCCAGGCCGCCCAGGATCCCTCGGTGCGGCTGGTGGGCTCGCCCTTCACCCGCGAGTTCTACGGGGTGGCGATGAACAAGGACGCCTCGGACCTGGTGCGCCGCGTCAACAAGGTGCTGGAGAACTACCGCGCGGGCGGCGGTGAGAGCCCGTGGATGAAGGCGTACCTCAAGCACCTGCAGCCCGTGCTGCCCGGCGTGAGCGCGCCCCCCGCGCCCAAGTACCGGGACGGCTGAGGCCCGTGACGGTTTCGGGCACGGGACCGGGCGCGGGGCAGGATACGGGGACGGACACGGAGGCGGCAGCGGAAGCGGAGGCACAGTCGGTGGAGGCGGGGTCGGCAGTGATGGACCGGGACGGCGTCGACCGCGCCCTGGCCAGGCTCGGCGCCGAGCACGAGGCCGTCGAGACCTCGCTGCTCGCCCTCCAGGACCACGCCGGGCGCCGGCTGCTGGAGGGCGCCGCGCTGAGCGGGACCACCAAGGACCGCTGGACGGCCGCCGACGCGGACATCACCCGGCTGTGGACGTACTTCGACGCGTACAGCGGGGCCCTGACCGCCGCCCGGGAGGTACGGGAGCGGCGGCGCTGGCCGAACCGCGAGGACCTGATCGAGCTGACCGAGCGGCTGCGCGGGCCCGGAGTGCTGATCGCCGGGGCCGCCGCCGAGGGCGTCGCGCTGGCGGAGCGGCTCTCGCTCGCCGAGCTGGTGGCCCGGATGAACAGCCTGTACGCGCGCTCGCTGGACGTGGTGGTCGCCGCCGACGCCGTGTGGTTGGCGCTGCCCGCCCGGATCGACCTGCTCGCCGCCGAGCTCCACCGCACCCGCTCGCTGGCCCACTCGGTGGGGGTGCGCCCGGGTGAACACCCTTCCGGCGACGACCTGGAGGCCATCACCGCCGAGCTGGCGGAGCTGCGCGCGCAGGTGATCGCGGACCCGCTGGCCTTCTGGCTGCCGGCCACGGGCAGCTCGGCGCCCGGCGGCGGCCGTCCGGACACCGGGCGCTACGACCGGGCCGCGCTCGCGCTGGAGGACGTACGCCGCGAGGTCGAGGCGGTGCTGGACGTACGGCAGGACGCCGAGCAGCGGCTGATCGCCCTGCGGGACGTGCTCTCACGGGCCGACCGGACCCTGTCGGAGGCCCGGACCGCGCGCGGCGAGGTGCTGGCGAAGATCGCCGCGTCCGAGGTGCCCGCGGTGAGCGGCCCGCCCACGGCGCTCCAGGAGCAGCTCGCGGCGGCCGCCGAGCACCGGCGCCAGGCGCGCTGGCACCGGCTCTCGCCGCTGCTGGAATCGCTGGAGGAGCGCGCCGAGGAGGAACTGCGGCGGGCCCGTGAATCGTTGACCGCGGTGACGGCGCCGCTGGCCGTACGGGCCGAGCTGCGCGGGCGGCTCGACGCGTACAAGGCGAAGGTCGCCCGCCACGGACTGGCGGAGGACCCCCTGCTCATCGAGCGGTACGACACCGCCCGGCGGATGCTGTGGAGCGCGCCCTGCGACCTGCGGGCCGCCGAACAGGCCGTCCTGCGCTACCAGCAGGCCACGGCGGAGTCACTGACGGCCCCGCAGGACCGGCCCGAGCAACCGCGACAGAAGGAACAGCGGCCCGACGGGCCGGGGGAGGAGGACGCATGAGCCTGATCGGAACCGCGTGCGTTCGCCCCGGGTGCCCGGGGGCGTATGAGGACATGGGCGGCGGCGAGGTCTACTGCGACACCTGCGGGCTGGCTCCGATCGGCTCGATCGCGGCGGGCGCGGACGAGCTGGTGTCGCCGCCGACGGGGATGACGAGCGCGGCCCGGGGCTCGCTGGGATCCGGCGGGTCCCGCGGGTCGATGGGCTCGCAGGGCTCCCACGGCTCGGCTCGCTCCTCGGCCTCGGCGAGGTCCTCCTCCCGGTCCTCCTCCTCGCACCGCTCGGTCTCCGGGCGGCTGTCGCGCTCGGTGTCGGGGACGACGTCCACCCGGTCGGTGTCGGTGCGCAGTTCGGGCTCGGCGGCCTCGGGCCGCAGCCGGCTGGGAGCCGGGCTGGTCAACGTACCGGAAGTGCCGCGTCCGAATCCTTCGACGGCGGTCCTGGAGAACCCCGAGGTGCCGGAGCGCAAGCGGTTCTGCTCGCGCTCGGACTGCGGGGCCCCGGTGGGCCGCTCCCGGGGCGAGCGTCCGGGCCGGACGGAAGGGTTCTGCACCAAGTGCGGGCACCCGTACTCCTTCGTGCCCAAGCTGCGCTCCGGTGATGTGGTGCGCGGTCAGTACGAGGTGCTGGGCTGCCTCGCGCACGGCGGTCTCGGCTGGGTGTACCTGGCGGTGGACCGGGCGGTCGCGGACCGGTGGGTGGTGCTCAAGGGCCTGCTGGACACCGGGGACCAGGACGCGATGGAGGCCGCGATCTCCGAGCGGCGCTTCCTCGCGGAGATCGAGCACTCCAACATCGTGCGGATCTACAACTTCGTGGAGCACCTGGACCAGCGGACCGGTTCGCTGGACGGGTACATCGTCATGGAGTACGTGGGCGGCAAATCGCTGAAGGAGATCGCGAACGATCGGCGCCGGCCGGACGGGAGGCGGGACCCGCTGCCGGTGGAGCAGGCGTGCGCGTACGGCATCGAGGCGCTGGAGGCGCTCGGCCACCTGCACAGCAGAAACCTTCTGTACTGCGACTTCAAGGTCGACAACGCGATCCAGCAGCAGGACCAGCTGAAGCTGATCGACATGGGCGCGGTCCGGCGGATGGACGACGAGGAGTCGGCCATCTACGGCACGGTGGGCTACCAGGCCCCGGAGGTCGCGGAGGTGGGTCCCTCGGTCGCCTCCGACCTGTACACGGTGGCGCGGACGCTGGCCGTGCTGACCTTCGACTTCCAGGGCTACACCAATGTGTTCGTGGATTCGCTGCCGGATCCGGAGCACATCGAGGTGTTCCGGCGCTACGAGTCCTTCTACCGGCTCCTGGTCCGGGCGACCGACCCGGACCCGGGGCGGCGGTTCGCGTCCGCTCAGGAGATGGCGGACCAGCTGACGGGCGTGCTGCGGGAGGTGGTCGCGCTCCAGACGGGCCGGCCGCGGCCGCAGTTGTCGACCCTCTTCGGTCCGGAACTGCGGGTTCCGGACACCCGGCTGTTCGCCGACGCGGACGACACCGTCGTGTCCCGGCTGGGCTGCCGGCCGATCGCGCCCCGGCGCGGCGGGCTGTTCGGGATACTGGGCCGCGAGCCGGGCCCGGCGGGGGCGCACGCGGGGGCGCACGGAACCGGCGGCGGGGCCGCGGGTCCTGCATCGACATCGGCTGCGGCTGCGCCGTGGGTGGCGCAGCCGCCTGCCACGAGCCCCGCTCCGGCGGGCGCCCCGTGGAGGCCCGGGACGGCGCTGCCGGCGGGCGCCCCGGCCGGGGCGCCGCTGCCCGCTCTCTCCAGCACCGCCACGCACGTGACGGGCGCTCCGGTCCCGGGGCCGCGGCGGACGCCCGCGGCGCCGGGGACCCCGCCCGCTCCGCTCGCGGCGGGTGCGGGCGCGGCGCTCGCCCCCGTGTCGCCGCCTCCCCTCGCGGGAGCGTCGGCGCGCGACACCGCACTGGCCCTGCCCGTACCGCTGGTGGACGCGGGCGACCCGAACGCCGGGTTCCTGACCGGTCTGCTCGCCTCCGCGCCGGGCGACCTGCTGGGCGCGCTGAGCGCTGCGCCGGCCGATTCGGCCGAGCTGCGGCTGCGGGAACTGCGGGCCCGTCTGGAGCTGGGCGAACTGCCCGAGGCCGGACGCACCCTGGCGGATCTGGAGACGCGGCATCCGGACGACTGGCGGGTGGTGTGGGCCCGCGGCATCGCCTCGCTGGCCACCGGTGACGACGAGACAGCGGCGCTGTCCTTCGACGCGATCTACGATGCCTTCCCGGGCGAGCCCGCGCCGAAGCTGGCCCTCGGGCTGTGCGCGGAGGTGCTCGGCCAGCTGGACAACGCCGCCGAGTACTACCGCCTCGTGTGGATCACCGACCCCGGATTCGTCAGCGCGGCCTTCGGGCTGGCGCGCGTCCAACTGGCCGCCGGGGACCGGGACGCGGCCGTGCGCACGCTGGAGTCGGTGCCGGGGGCCTCCATCCACTACACCGCCGCGCGGGTGGCGGCCGTACGCGCACGTCTGCGCGACCGGTCCCCGCAGGAGCCCCTGCTGGCCGACCTGTCGGCCGCCGCCGACCAGGTGGAGGCCCTGCGGCGGTTCGGACTGGACCCGGAGCGGCAGGAGCGGCTCGCCACGGAAGTTCTGGGCTCGGCCCTGGACTGGGTACTGTCGGGTAGCCGGGGTTCCGACCCCGGTCGGACCTCGCTGCTCGGCAGTCAACTGGACGAGCGGGGCCTGCGCTTCGGACTGGAGCGCTCGTACCGCGTTCTCGCACGGCTGGCGCGGCGTGGCGAGGAGAGGATCGAACTGGTGGAGCGGGCAAACCGTTTCCGTCCCCGGACGTGGGTGTGAGTGATGTCGATGCATCGGCTGTCGGGCTGCCCCAGCTGCACGGAACCCCTGGAGGAGGGTGACCGTTTCTGCGGCGTCTGCGGCCATGCCGTGAGCGCACCGCTCGCGGCCGCCGCCGTGGACAACCCGACCATCCCCATCCCACCGGCGCCCCCGGTCCCGTCGGCCGGTGCGGGCGGTGCGGGCGGTGCGGGCGGTTACGGGACCCCGGCCCCCGGTGTGGCGCACGCCGCCGCCGAGCCCGCCCCCGGGTGGGGCAGCGCCGCCTCGGCCGCGCCGACGCTGGTGGATGACCCGGCCGCCTGGGCCGTGACCCCGGCGGAACCGGAGCCGGAACCGGAGCCCCGGCAGAGCCCGGCCGGAGCCACGTACGCGGCCTCCGGCCACGGGAACCCGTACGGCAACGGCACGCCGCCGGACGGCACCCCGTGGGGCCCCTCGGAGCACCCGTACGCCGCCGCCGACGCCCAGGCGCCGCAGGCCCGGTACGACATGCCCGGCGGCGACACCCCGCCGGACGGGAACGGGCACGCCGCGGGCGAGAACCCGTACGGCACCCCGCAGTCGCCTCCCGCGGCGCCGGAGGGCGGGAAGACCTGCGTTGCCTGCCGGGCCGGCCACGTCGACACCGACGGGTACTGCGAGCACTGCGGGCACGCCCAGCCCCGCGAGCGCGACCACCTCGAGGAAGAACTCGGGAGCGTGGCCGCCGTCAGCGACCGGGGGCTGCGCCACCACCGCAACGAGGACTCGTTCGCCGTGGCGGCCACCGCCCTGCCCGACGGCTCCGCCGCCACCGTGGCCATCGTCTGCGACGGCGTCTCCTCCGCCAGCCGCCCCGACGAGGCCTCGGCCTCCGCGGCCGCCGCCGCCAACGAGGCGCTGCTCGAGGCGCTCCCCCGCGGCGCGCACCCCCAGGAGGCCATGCACGAGGCGATCCTGGCCGCCGCCGCCGCGGTGAACGCCCTGGCTCCCGAGACCCATGGCGCGCAGAACGCCCCCGCCTGCACCCTGGTCGGCGCCGTCGTCAGCGGCGGCCTGCTGACCATCGGCTGGGTGGGCGACAGCCGCGCCTACTGGGTCCCCGACGACCGCGCCGCCCTGCCCCGCCGCCTGACCGAGGACGACTCCTGGGCCGCCCAGATGGTCGCCGCCGGGCTGATGGGCGAGGCCGAGGCCTACGCGGACGTCCGCGCGCACGCGATCACCGGCTGGCTGGGGGCCGACGCGTACGACCTCGACCCGCACACCGCGACGTTCAAGCCGGACCACCCCGGGGTGGTGGTGGTCTGCACCGACGGACTGTGGAACTACGCGGAATCCGCGCGGGAGATGGCCCAGCTGCTGCCCGCGGACGCCGCGACCCGCCCGCTGCACAGCGCCCAGGTACTGGTGGGCCACGCCCTCGACGGCGGCGGCCACGACAACGTCACCGTGGCGATCGTGCCGTTCGCCACGCACCCCGAGCAGGAACCGGGACCGGATGCGGAGCCGGCCCCGGCGGCAGGACCGGAATAGGAAGTGGAAGCGCGCCCGCAGGTCTGACCCGCCTGCCCGAGCACCCTAGGAGTCCAACCGATGGCGAATTTCGCCAAGCCGAGCGCCCCGCGCTTCAGCGTGGAGGTGTACCAGAACGAGTTCCTCCCCGAGGGGGGACGGGACGTCCACGCCATCGTCACGGTCACCGCCACCGGCGGTGCCAGCGCCACCCGCACGGCGGTCGCCGACGGCACGGCGGCCGTGGTGCTCATGGTCGACTGTTCCGGATCCATGGAGTACCCGCCGGAAAAGATGCGTGGCGCGCGTGAGGCCACGGCGGCGGCCATCGACACCCTGCGCGACGGCACCGCCTTCGCCGTGGTCGCCGGTACGCATGTGGCCAAGGAGGTCTACCCCGGCCAGGGCCGCCTGGCCGTGGCGGACGCGACGACCCGCAACCAGGCGAAGGAGGCCCTGCGCGGGCTGAGCTCCGGCGGCGGCACCGCCATCGGTACCTGGCTGCGGCTCGCCGACGGCCTGCTGCGCGGCTCCACCGCCGCCATCCGGCACGGCATCCTGCTCACCGACGGCCGCAACGAGCACGAGGAGCCGGCCGTGCTCCGCGCCACCCTCGACGCCTGCGCGGGCCGCTTCACCTGCGACGCCCGCGGGGTGGGCACCGACTGGGACGTCAAGGAGGTCACCGGGATCGCGCACGCGCTGCTCGGCTCCGCCGACATCGTGGCCGACCCGGCCCACCTGGCCGAGGACTTCACGCGCATGATGGAGAACGTCATGGGCAAGGAGGTCGCGGACGTCGCACTGCGCCTGTGGACCCCGGTCGGCGTGGAGATCCAGTACGTCAAGCAGGTGGCACCGGTCCTCCAGGACCTGAGCGGGCGCCGCACCGAGGCGGGCCCGCGCGCCGGCGACTACCCGACCGGGTCGTGGGGCGACGAGTCCCGCGAGTACCACGTGTGCGTCCGCGTCCCCACGGCCACCGTGGGCCAGGAGATGCTCGCTGCCCGCACCACCCTGGTCCTGCCGGGAGCGGCGGGCGAACCGGCGACGGTCCTGGCCCAGGGCCTGGTCCGCGCGGTCTGGACGAACGATCTGGCGGCCTCCACCGCCATCAACGCGCAGGTCGCCCACTACACGGGGCAGGCGGAGCTGGCGGAGGCTATCCAGCAGGGCCTGGAAGCCCGCAAAATGGGCGATGTCGGTGGTGCCACGGCCAAGCTGGGACGTGCGGTACAACTGGCGAGTTCCTCCGGGAACGCCGACACAGCACGACTCCTGTCGAAGGTGGTGGATGTGGTGGACGCGGTGGCGGGTACTGTGCGGCTGAAAGCGAAGGTTGCCGATGCCGACGAGATGACTCTCGACACGCGTTCGACGCAGACCGTCCGAGTGAAGAAGACCTGAGAAGACCTGACGTGATGACGCAGGGAGTAGAAGGGGGAAGCGCCGCCATGCCGACCTGCCCGAACGGGCACCAGTCCGCGTCCGACGACTGGTGCGAGGTCTGCGGCCACCGCATGGCTGCCTCGGAGGGCCCGCCCCCGGTGCCCTCCTACGGCTACGGCTTCCCCCCGACCGCCGGTGAACCCACCGCCCAGGCCGAGCTCTGCCCGCAGTGCCGGACCCCGCGCGAGGCCATGGCCCCGTTCTGCGAGGAGTGCCGCTACAACTTCCTGACCCGCACCTCGACTTCGTACGCGCCGCCGGCCCCGGACCCGGGTCCCCAGGCGACGGGTGCGGGCGGCGGCAGCGGTGTCGGCGGTCGCGGTACGCCTCCCCCGCCCGTACCCGCTCCCGGGAGCTACTCCCAGGACCACTACGAGTACCAGGGCTCGCGGCCGTCGCGGGTCAACCGGCCGGCCGAGCCGCTCCAGCGCGAGGACGACTGGCTGCTGCCGCCGCCCGCGCACGAGCCGCAGAGGGAGTACCAGGCCCCGCAGCCCCAGTACCAGCAGCAGCCCCCGCCGCAGCAGCAGCGGGAGTACCAGCAGGAGTACCAGCAGCAGGGACCGCCGCCGCAACAGCAGCAGTACCAGCAGCAGCACCAGCCCTTCCCGCCCCAGGGCGGCGGTGCCTGGACCGCGACGATCAGCCCGGACCGCTCGTACTTCATGGCGATGATGCAGCGCAGCGGCCCCGAGGCCGCCGGGCTCAACCTGCCCGCCTACTCCCCGGAGCAGCATCTTCCGCTGTCCGGCGGCCAGATCACCATCGGCCGCCGCCGCGCCTCCACGGGCGAGTCCCCGGACATCGACCTGTCGGTGCCCCCGGAGGACCCGGGCGTCTCCCACCAGCACGCGGTACTCGTCCAGCAGCCGGACCTCAGCTGGGCGGTGGTGGACCAGAACTCCACCAACGGCACCACGATCAACGGCGGCGAGGACCCGATCCAGCCCTACGTCCCGGTCCCCCTCACCGACGGCGACCGCGTCCACGTGGGCGCCTGGACCACGATCACCATCCGCCGCGGCTGATCTGCTCCTGCGGATCCACGACCGCCGGGCTCCCTTCACCGGGGCCCGGCGGTCCCCGCCCGGCAGGCGGCCCGGATGCGCGTACTACTCTGCGCGGGTGCAGCGCCTCGCCCTTTTCGACCTCGACGACACGCTCATCGACCGCCGTCACGCGCTCGAAGCGACTCTGACGCGCTTCGCCTCCCACCACGGCCTCGCGGTGGACGAGCGGGAGGCCCTCCTCGTCCGGCTGGGCGACCGTGCCTGCGCCGCCGACTTCTCTGTGGTCCGCGAGCTCCTCGGCCTGGCCGCCCCGGCCGAGGAGTTGTGGCGGCAGTACCTGGCGGACATGGCGGAGTTCGCCTTCTGCCCGGCCGGATTACTGGACGGCCTGGACGATCTGAGGAGACGCGGCTGGCGGATCGGCATCGCGACGAACGGCTCCGCCGACATCCAGCGGGCCAAACTGGATGCCACCGGCATCGTGCACCGGGTCCACGCGGTGTGCGTCTCCTCCGATCTGGGGCTCCGCAAACCCGACCCCCGGCTGTTCGCCACCGCTGCCGAGCGCTGCGGCGCGCCCCCGGGAGCCGGAGGCTGGATGGTGGGAAACGACCCCGTCAAGGACATCGCGGGTGGCCGGTCCGCCGGACTGGCCACCCTGTGGATCGGCGCCCCCGACCGCTGGCCGGGAGATCTGCCCGCCCCCGACCGGACGGCCCCGACCGCGCTCTCCGCCATCCACCTGCTCCTGCAAGACACCACCTGAAGGGGACGCACCGATGACGGAACCAGCCACGACGGTCGCACTGCTGCACCCGGGCAGCATGGGGGCCGCCTTCGGCGCGCAACTGCGCGCGCGGGGGCTCACCGTCCTATGGTGCCCCGACGGCCGCAGTGATGCCACGCGCGAGCGGGCCGAGCGGGCCGGCCTAGAGCCCGCACCCTTCTCCCGTCTCATGGAACGCGCTGACGTGGTCCTGTCCCTCTGCCCTCCGGCCGCAGCCGAGGAGCTCGCCGCCCGGGTCGCCGCTCACGGCTTCGCGGGGCGCGCGTACGTGGAGGCGAACGCGATCTCCCCGGGCCGGGTGAAACGCATCGCCGCCCTGCTGCCGCGCGTGGAGACGGTCGACGCCGCCGTGGTCGGCTCCCCGCCCGTCGCCGGCAAGCACCCGACGCTCTATCTCTCCGGCGAGCACGGTCGTACGAGCGAGGTCGAACGGCTCTTCGCCGGTACCGACATCCGTACGCACGACCTGGGCACCGAGGTGGGAGCGGCGTCCGCCCTCAAGCTCTCCTACTCCAGCTACCAGAAGGCGTCACGCGTCCTGGCGGCCCTCGCCTACGGCGCCGCGCAGGCGCACGGTGTCGGTGATGAGCTCCTTTCCATCGCGGCCGGGCGGGCGGGTTCCTACCTGACCGAGACGGACTACATCCCCAAGAGCGCAGCCCGCGCCTGGCGTTGGGGACCCGAGCTCGCCGACGCGGCCGCGCTGCTCAGTGATGCGGGCCTTCCCGAGGAGCTGATGCTCGCCGCCGTCTCGACGCTCGACCGCTGGGACACCGCCCGCGATGCCACCCTCACCGTGGAGGAGGCTCTGGCGCTGCTGCGCGGCGATCCGGGCCACGACTGACGCCGGATCCCCTCCCGGGGCGGGCGCCTCAGCGCACCAGCTTCCGGATCACGATGCCCACGGTCAGGGTCGTGAAGAGAAGGCCACCACCGGTGCAGCCCACGGCGAGCGCCGTCCAGGCGTGAGTCTTCAGCTCGGACGGAGCACCCACACCGACGTTCAGCCACAGGGCACAGGCGAGGACGAGCGCCCTCCCCGCGGCCACCAGGTCGAGGAGGCCTCCGTCCCGCGGGCCCCGGGCGGCTCCGGAGAGGTGCAGGGCGACGGCCGTGAACAGCATGGCGGCGCCCAGAGTCCGCGCCGGGTTTCGCGCTCTCACCCCCCACCCGAGGACGCCCCCGAGCAGAGCCCGGACCGCGAGACGCCGCAGCAGGGGCCGCTCCGCCGCCTCCCGCTGCCGGGTGAAGTAGTACAGCTGATCGCCCTCCGACATACGCCGGCGCCCGGTCAGTGTGGATCGCACAGCCTCCAGGGCCCCGGGAGTCACCCGGGTGAACACCCGGTCCAGGAAGCCGGTGACGTGCTCGCCGTTCCGGAAGACCACGTCGCCGAGGTCCACCTCCTGGACGCTGCTCGTTCCGGCGAGCCGGTATCGGGCCGGACCGACGGGAACGGCGAGCGCCCGGACCGAGGTATCCGCGAGCACCACGACCACCGGGGACACCTCGTCGGCGCTGGCGGCCAGGCTGGAGAGGGTCGACGACCGGAAGACCAGCTCCGCGGCCGCGGCGGCGGGTTCGGTGTCCGGCGCCGTCTGCCGGCGCTGCGCGGGCACCGTCTCCGCGTGGCGCAGGCCGCGGACCA
Source organism: Streptomyces sp. NPDC097617 (assembly GCF_044761485.1). Taxonomy (NCBI): domain Bacteria; kingdom Bacillati; phylum Actinomycetota; class Actinomycetes; order Kitasatosporales; family Streptomycetaceae; genus Streptomyces; species Streptomyces sp. NPDC097617. The sequence goes on along the minus strand of NZ_JBIWCL010000005.1, from coordinate 281,864 downwards.
CCACCGGGCCGCGGACCTCGCTGTCGAGCAGTGCACTGGCCTCACCGGGCACCACCATGCCGTTGATGCGCAGACTGTCCCGGCAACGCACCCCCGTACCGCGGAAGGGCTCGTCCACGCGCACCCGCCGCAGGAGCAGGGCGGCGACATCGACCTCCTCGAGGGTGAGAGACGCCAACCACAGGTCGTCGAGGGTGATGGTCTCAGTGACGTGCAGGTTCTCCATGGACACCCGAGGTCGGCGCTGCCGCCCCACGGCGGCCTGGCTGCGCAGGGCCAACGTGGCAGCCCGCAGTCGTTTGAGCTGGACCGGACCCCGCATCGCCGAGATCTGCACCGAGTCGGACACGCGCACGCCCTCGAAGCGCGTCGGCCCGCAGGAGTGGACGTCCAGGGCCTCCAGGGCCGTCTCGCTCACATCGACCTCGGTGTTGCGAGGGGTGTTGCGGACGACGAGCCGACCGATCCGGGAGTTGCTGACCTGCAGGGCGTCCGCGGTGCAGTGGTCGACGACCAGCTCCTCGATGACGCACGAGCGCAGGCTGACGGCTCCGGCTACGTTCACCCGGTGCAGGGCCAGCCTGCCGGCGGTGAGCGAATCCAGCACCAGGGGTTCGTCGATATCCCTCTGTCTGATCGTCAGGTCCCGTTCCCGGCCTGCCGACGCTTCCAGGTCCGCCGCACGTGCCAGCGCGTCGAGCGTGCTGATCGTCGCCATGTGTGTCCCCTCCCCACCGTGATGCACGGGCCAGCGCGCGACGTCGTACCCGCGATCTCACCCTTCGGCGGTGGCGGCCTCCTTGAGGAAGGCGGCCAGGCTCGCGGCCCGGTGGTGTCCCCCGTGGTGACGTGCGTGGGTCCGCGCGATGAGCTCGGCGGCTCCGGCCGGGTCGGTACGGTCGGTGTGCAGCAGGAGATCGAACGGCTCCTCACCGTCGGGCACCGCGTCCAGATCGGCCAGCGCCTCGTCCCAGGCGGCGAGCCGGTCCCCGGTGTCCCGGTCGCCTCTTCCTCGGGACCGCTCCCCGCACACGTCGCGGGGCACCCACAGGAGCACACGCAGCCAGGGTTCCCGGACGGCGGCGGTAAAGGTCCGCAGGTGCTCGATGCTGCCGATGTGCACCAGCGGGATGCGACCGGCCCCGGTCATGGCGTCCAGGTCGTCGCGGTCGATCGCGTACGTGTTGCCGTACCTCCGGGTCTCCAGCACGAGGCGACCGGCCACACGCAGCGCGTCCAGCTCCTCGCTGTCCGCCATGCGGTAGCCGATGGTGCGCCCGGAACCCACCTTGATCTTGGGCAGCTGACCGTATCGAGCGTCCAGGCCGGTCAGCGCGGCGCTGACAGTGTCCTTGCCCGCCGTCGGGGGGCCGAAGAGGACGACTCCTCCCCGGCTCCCGTCACGCTGCGCCTTCGCATTCGCGTCCTCGTTCACGCGTGTCCCCCGCCGTATCGGCCGGACAGGACCATGGCCACCGATTCCACTTGTTCGGCGAGCGGTGTCATCGCGGTGATGCGGTTGTCCACGCAATGGAATTCCCCGACCGGGCGCCGCTCGAGGGAGATCGAGCCGAGGTACTGCCGCCAGTTCGCGAGCTTCCACGTGTCCCGTGCCGCATTGCGCGAGGTGAGCCTCTCGCGCATCGACGACGCGTCACTGTCCACCCACACCACTTCGAGCCCGGCGCCCAGGCGCGAGCAGTGACGGCGCGTCCGGGCCGCCCACTGCTCGTCGACGACCTCGGCAAGGAAGGGCGCCACAGCGACCACCGGCACCCCGCACTCGAGGTTCTCCCAGCAGGCCTTCATCAGGGACTCGTACTCCAACGGACGCACGTTCTCGGCGTAGACGCTGCTCTGCCGGTCATCGGGGTCCCCGTTGAGATGGGACAGCAGTGATTCCGTGAGCGGTCTCGTCAGTGTGTCCTTGTCCAACAGCGGCCAACCGGTCGCCTGCGACATCATCTTGCCCGCCTCGGATTTGCCGGATCCGGCATACCCGGCGACAAGGACGAGCGCGAGCTCATGCTCGTAGGTCCCCGAACCGATACTCAACGATGCTCCCCCGAGACGTGACGTGAGCCTTCCACCCTCGGCACTCTAGCGCCAACTGATCAACATCGCGCCGGAGTTCGAGATCCGTGGACAGACACGACCGACGGGCTCCGGCACCGGACCCGCGGCGGCCGGTTCGCACGTCAGCCGACACGGCCCTCCCGGCCCCCCGGCGACCCTCCCAGGGGCCATACGTAGGGCCCCTGGGGGTCGTCCAGCCAGGTCCACTGGCCCTCCGGGCCGACCGAGACGCCGAAGCGTTCCCGGGACGGGCGGTCCTCGCGGCGCCACAGGTCCAGGGCCTCGCGGGGGTGCAGTACGCCCGCGGTCAGTACGAGCATGAACTGGAAGCGCTCGTTCTCCACCAGCTCGTACGGGAGGCCGTACCCCACGCCGGCCGGGTCGGGCGGCGGTACGGCCGTGGCGCCGCGCAGCGGGACGAAGTACGCGGGGGTGTGCAGGAAGTTGCCCTCCGCGAAGTCGGCGTCCCGGACGGTCAGCGCGATCAGGCCGGTCGACAGCGGCGCGAGGATCCGGGCGCCCGGGCGGCACTGGGCGAGCCAGGGGTGCGGGATCAGCGGCAGCGTGCAGGTCACCATGATCCGGTCGAAGGGGGCCCGGGCGGGGCAGCCGCGGGCACCGTCGCCGGTGATCACCGCGGGGTGGTGGCCGAGTTCGGCCAGGTGCGCCCGCGCGGACTCGGTGATCTCCTCGTCCAGGTCCACGGTGGTGACGTGCTCCTCGCCGAGCCGGTGGCACAGCAGGGCCGCGTTGTAGCCGGTGCCCGCGCCGATCTCCAGTACGTCGTCGCCGTCGCGCACGTCCAGGGCTGCCAGCATCTTCGCCATGAGGGAGGGCTGGCTGCTGGAGGAGACCAGCCGGCCGTCGCGCAGCCGGGTCGCCAGCGGGGTGTCGACGTAGACCCCGCGCAGCCAGCGGGCCCGGCGTTCGGGGTCGGGGTCCTCGGCCCACAGCCGCTCGTGGCCGGCGCCGCGGCCGGTCCAGAAGTACGGGACGAACACGTGCCGGGGCACGGCGGCGAACGCCGCCCGCCAGCGCGGGTCCTCCAGCACCCCGGCGGTGGTCAGCTCGCGCACCTGGGCGGCGTGTGCGGTGTCCCGCAGGTCCCGTGCCTCGATGCGTGCGGTGTGTGCGGCCATGCCTCCACTGTCCTGCGCCCGGGCGTCGCGTGCGACTGCGAGGGGGGGGTCCTGGGACCGGGGTCCTGGTTCCGGGCGTCTGAGACGATGGTCGGGTGAATGAGATTCCGCGGGGCGCACTTCAGGAGCAGACCTTCTACGAGCAGGTGGGCGGCGAGGAGACCTTCCGCCGCCTCGTCCGGCGCTTCTACGAGGGGGTCGCGGAGGACCCGCTGCTGCGCCCGATGTACCCGGAGGAGGACCTCGGCCCCGCCGAGGAGCGGTTCGCGCTGTTCCTGATGCAGTACTGGGGCGGACCGAGCACCTACAGCCAGCACCGCGGGCACCCGCGGCTGCGGATGCGGCACGCGCCGTTCCAGGTGGACGCGGCGGCCCACGACGCCTGGCTGAGCCACATGCGGGTGGCACTGGACGAGATGGGCCTGGCGCCGGAGCACGAGGCGCAGCTGTGGAAGTACCTGACCTACGCCGCCGCCTCGATGATCAACACGGCGGGCTAGCGGGCCGGCGGACCAGCAGACCGGCGGGCTTTACGGGGGTCAGACCGGCCGGACCTGGAGGGCGCCCAGGCCGCCGGTGACACCGGGGCGGCGCATGGCGACGGAACCGTACGGGGTGCGCAGCCGCAGCCAGGTCCCGGCGGCGAGCAGTGCCACGGGGGCGGCCGCGCCGGGGCCGCCGGACGCGGGGCCGCCGGATGCAGGGGCAGGAGCGGGCACGGCCGTCCGTAGCGGCCGCAGGAAGCCCAGGGACTGCGCGGCGTGCACGGCGCGCAGCGGGAGTTCGGTGTCGCCGAGCGTGCGGGACCAGATCTCGCGGCCGATGCGGTCGCGCTCGGAGCGGGTCCGGTGCTGCATGGGCAGGGCCTCGTCGCGGGCCCGGAACTCGGCGACGGCGGCGGCCACGGCCGCTCCCATCGCCTCGGGGCCGGGCAGCCCCGGAACCTGCCGCCAGCCGCCGCGGGGCGGGAGCACCCCGGCCCAGGGGGGTCCGGTGACCGCCCCGGGCACGCCGGCCTCGGCCGCGGACTCGTCCACGGCCTCCAGCAGCTCCCCGGCGGACACCGTCAGGTCCAGCGGCATCGCGACGGGCGCGGCGAGCCGCACCGTACGGATGGCGAGGATGTCGAAGGACGGCGGCCGCCCGAAGACGGCGAGCGCGCCGCCCCCCGCCTGGAGGCGGACGGCGGCGGCGCGGTCGTAGTGCACCAGTCGGCCCAGGAAGGCGGCGAGGTCCGCCGCCTCCCCGGAATCGGCGAAGTGCAACCGGTCGTTCATGCCGCGAGGGGTCCGGTCGAGGACGCCGGCGCGGGCTCGTCGAGGTACTCCTGGAGGAAGCGCTTCTCCTCGGCCGTGATGCGGCGGGGCCGCCCGGCGGCGAGGTTGTAGGGCACGACCACGGTCTCGGCGCGCACGTAGACCGTCTCGGGCGCGTCCTCGGTCGCCTCGTCCTTGACCTCGTAGCGAATGGTCAGGGACGCGGCACCTATCCGGGTCACCCAGGATTCGATGAGGACCGGCTCGTGGCGGTGCACGAGGGGCAGCTTGTAGTCGATCTCGTGGCGGGCCACGACGGAACCGCCCGTGAAGGACTCACTGCCCTCCCCCGGCGCGAGGCGGAACATGAAGTCGATCCGCGCCTCCTCCAGATAGCGGAGGAAGACGACGTTGTTGACGTGCCCGAAGGCGTCCATGTCTGCCCAGCGCAGGGGGCACCGGTAGTGGTGTCTGGCCATGGTCTGTGACCTCAGCCCTCAGCCTCGGGTGAGCTTCTTGTAGGTGGCGCGGTGCGGACGGGTGGCGTCCGCACCGAGCCGCTCGATCTTGTTCTTCTCGTACGACTCGAAGTTGCCCTCGAACCAGTACCACTTGGACTCGCCCTCGTACGCCAGGATGTGCGTGGCGACTCGGTCCAGGAACCAGCGGTCGTGGGAGATGACCACGGCCGCACCCGGGAACTCCAGGAGCGCGTTCTCCAGCGAGGACAGGGTCTCGACGTCGAGGTCGTTGGTGGGCTCGTCGAGGAGCAGCAGGTTGCCGCCCTCCTTGAGCGTCAGCGCCAGGTTCAGACGGTTGCGCTCACCACCGGACAGGATGCCGGCGGCCTTCTGCTGGTCCGGACCCTTGAAGCCGAAGGCGCTGACGTAGGCGCGGGACGGCATCTCGACCTGGCCCACGTTGATGTAGTCCAGCTCGTCCGACACGACCGCCCAGAGGGACTTCTTGGGGTCGATGTTGGCGCGGCTCTGGTCGACGTACGAGATCTTGACGGTCTCGCCGACCTTGACGGAGCCGGAGTCCGGCTCCTCCAGGCCCAGGAGCATCTTGAAGAGCGTGGTCTTGCCGGCGCCGTTCGGGCCGATGATGCCGACGATGCCGTTGCGCGGCAGCGTGAAGGACAGGTCGTCGACCAGGACCTTGTCACCGAACGCCTTGGAGAGGTTGTTGACCTCGACCACGATCGAGCCCAGACGCGGGCCCGGCGGGATCTGGATCTCCTCGAAGTCCAGCTTCCGCATCTTGTCCGCCTCGGCGGCCATCTCCTCGTAGCGAGCGAGACGGGCCTTGGACTTGGTCTGGCGGCCCTTGGCGTTGGAGCGGACCCACTCCAGCTCTTCCTTGAGGCGCTTCTGGCGCTTCTCGTCCTTACGGCCCTCGACCTTGAGACGCGTGGCCTTCTTCTCCAGGTAGGTGGAGTAGTTGCCCTCGTACGGGTGGGCGCGACCGCGGTCGAGCTCAAGGATCCACTCGGCGACGTTGTTCAGGAAGTACCGGTCGTGGGTCACGGCCACGACGGCACCCTTGTACTGAGAAAGGTGCTGCTCCAGCCAGTTCACCGACTCGGCGTCGAGGTGGTTGGTGGGCTCGTCGAGGAGGAGCAGGTCCGGGGCCTCGATCAGCAGCTTGCAGAGCGCCACGCGGCGCTTCTCGCCACCGGAGAGGGTGGTGACCGGCCAGTCGCCGGGCGGGCAGCCCAGGGCGTCCATGGCCTGCTCCAGCTGGGCGTCGAGGTCCCAGGCGTTGGCGTGGTCCAGGACTTCCTGGAGCTTGCCCATCTCGTCCAGGAGCGCGTCGGTGTAGTCGGTCGCCATTTCCTCGGCGACCTCGTTGAAGCGCTTCAGCTTGGCCATGATGTCGGCCGCGCCGTCCTGGACGTTCTCCAGGACCGTCTTCGACTCGTCGAGCTTGGGCTCCTGCATGAGGATGCCGACGGTGAAGCCGGGAGACAGGTACGCCTCGCCGTTGGACGGCTGCTCCAGCCCCGCCATGATCTTGAGGACGGTGGACTTACCGGCGCCGTTGGGGCCGACCACACCGATCTTCGCGCCGGGCAGGAAGTTCAGGGTGACGTCATCAAGAATCACCTTGTCGCCGTGCGCCTTGCGCGTCTTGCGCATGGTGTAGATGAACTCAGCCAAGAGAAACCGTCCGGCAGATCGATGGTGGGCAGATACACCCCATCTTGCCAGTCGTCCATACCCCGGGGCGAATGGGTAGGTCAGGGGCCCCTGACCTGGGGCGCGACCGGAGGGCGGGCTCACGGTCCGGTCACCGACGGTCGCCACCGGCGGGCACCGGCGGGCACCGGCGGGCCCTGCGCTCGGGCTGTTTGCGCCGTCGGCCGCCTCCCTATCCGTACCGGCTCCGGAGCGGGCCGCGGCAGGATGCCCTGGAGGACGAGCGGAATGACACCCGGGTCGACCACCGAGCAGGCGTACGAGCAGACGAACCGGCAGACAAACGGACAGGGAATCCGCGGGGGTTTCAGTGGGAAGCACATTGATCGCGTTGGCCGTGGCCGTCGTGGGTGTCGCGGGGGAGATCCGAACGGACTTCGGTCGGCTCTGGGAACAGTTGGGAGCGGATGCTCGGCGCCATGCGGGCCGATCTCGGCGTCGAGGACGCTTCCCCGGTCAGGGGCTCCTGACCGGGGAAGCGTCGGGCGCCCCGTACGGAGATCCGGGTTCCGGCCGCCGGCGGCCGGCCGGTCAGCGGGGGCGGTAGACGGTCAGGGCGCCGGGGAGCTCGTCGAGGACGAGGGCGGTCGGGGCCTCGGCGTACTCGCCGTCGTAGGCGAGCGGGGTGCCCGGCGGGATGTCCCCGATGCGCAGGCTGCGCAGGCGGGTGGCCACATGGACCGGGGAGCGGCTCAGCGGCCCCGTGAAGGCGGCGGCCAGGAGCCTGGGGCCGGGCCGGCCGCCGCCGTGGACGAGGCGGAGGTCCAGCAGGCCCTCGCCGAGGTTGTCGCGGCGGCGGGGGGTCGGGCCGGTGCCGTGGTAAGTGCCGTTGCCCGCGAAGAGCAGCCATACGCTCCGCGGCCGCCCGGCCAGCCGCAGCCGCACGGGCCGCTGCGCGCGCAGCACCCGCCAGGCCGCCAGCAGTGCGGCCGGGCCGCCGCCGATGCGCGGGGCCCAGCGCAGCCGGTGGCCGAGCAGCTCCGGATACGCGCCGATGCTGAAGTTGTTCAGGAAGTAGCCGGGCTCCCCGCCGGGGCCCGGGGAGAAGCGGCCCACGCCGACGCGGACGGCCTGCCCGTCGGCCACGGCGCGACAGGTCGCCTCGGCTCCGGCGAGGCCGAGATCCATCGCGAAGTGGTTGAGGGTGCCGCCGGGGAACACGGCCAGGGGCACCCCGGCCCGCAGTGCGGCGGTGGCGGCGGCGTTGACCGTGCCGTCGCCGCCACAGACCCCGAGCACGGTGGCTCGCGAGGCCGCCTTCGCGAGGGTGGCGGGCAGCTCCGGCCCCTCGCACTCGATCACCTCCGCCTCGGGGAGGCGGGTGCGCACCATGTCGAGACCCGCGGCCGCGGCCGTGCCCGATCCGGTGTTGACCACCACGGTGAGCCCGGCCCCGTCGGGCAGCGCCGGGGCTCCGGCGGCCGGCCGCTCGTCGCCCGGCACGACCCGGGCCTCCTGCGCGTCCCGCGCGAGGCGGCGTACGACGAACCCGGCGGCCACCCCCAGCGAGGCGCCCGCGAGCACGTCGGAGGGATAGTGCACCCCGGTGTACACGCGGGAGAACGCCACGGCCGCGGCGACCGGGGCGAGTGCCGCGCCCCAGCCCGGGGACGCCAGCGCCACGCCGGTGGCGAAGGCGAAGGCCGATGCCGAGTGCCCGGACGGGAAGGAGGTGGTCTGCGGCTGCGTGGCCAGCTGCCGGGTCACGGGCACGCCCTCCAGCAGCGGCCTCGGCCGGCGCACGGACCACTTGCCGACGGTGTTGATCGTCGCGGAGGCCAGCGCCAGCGAGGCCACCCCGCGCACAGCGGCCTTGCGGGCGCCGTTCGATCCGAAGACGGCGATCGCGGCGGCGGCGCCGCCCCACAGCACACCGTGGTTCGCGGCCCGGCCGAGCCGCGGCAGCGCCCGGTCGGCCCCGGGCCAGTGCCGCTGGGCCACCGCGTCGAACAGCCGGCGGTCCCATCGCGCGAGGGTGCCGGACCAGGTCAGTGGTTGATCAGCCATCCTGTGCCACTACCCCGGGCGGCGGATCCGAATCGGGGCCCACGGCCACTCGGCCCAGCCGGAGCGGGCCACCGGGTACGCACGGGTTCTCACGGCTTCGCGCGGGTTCGCACGCGTCCTGCGCCCCGGCCCCGCCCCACCGGAGCGCCCTACGCCCCGCTCCTATGCCTCGTCCTCCTCGTCCATCGGACGCTTGCGCAGGAGCAGCACCACCAGACCGCCCAGGACGACGAGGCCCACCGCCAGGGAGGCGATGACCGGGGTGGCCGCCGAACTGCCGCTGGTCGCCAGCCGCTCCTCGTCCGGGGAGGTCGTCGGCACCGCCGCGGACGACGCGCCCATCACCTCGACCGCCGAGCCGGAACCGGCGCCCTCGGTCGTGCCCGAGACCGTGCCCACCGCCGTCGCCGGGGGCTGCGGCCAGACGGCCGTGGCGGTGGCCGCGGCCGCGGACTCGCTGGAGCCGGCCACGATCTGCGCCTGCGTCGGCAGCTCGCCGGTGAAGACCCGCCCGACCGGCACCTTGGTCGCGCCCTGGACGGTGACCGAGGCCGTCCCGTCGGGGGTGCCCGCGGGCACCTCGAAGTACAGCCGGCTGCCGTTGACGGCGGTGGTCAGTGGTTGCCCCTCGGCGTCCACCACGCGCACCCCCATCGCGACGGCCGCCGCGTCCGGGATCACCGAGACGCTCCGCGCCCCGGTGCGCACGGTCACCGGCCCGAGCCGGGTGCCCACGGCCCCGGACACGTCACCCGGGTCCAGCCCGAGTGAGGCCGGCGGTTCCGGGAGCTGCCCCGCCGCCCGCTGGAGATAGTCGGCCAGCTTCTCCGCGGCCGGGTCGGTGGCCTCGACGTTCACCCCGTCCGCCAGTCGCCAGATCGCCACCTGGGTGCCGGCCGCCGCGCTCTGCGCGGTGAGCGCCCCGGCCCCGGCCGCCTTGGCGAGCCCGGCCAGGTCGTTCAGCTGCGGGTAGGAGTGTTCCAGGACCCAGCGGATCCGGCCCGCCTCCCGGTTCCCGGCCAGCGGACTGCCGCCCCAGCCGCTCTCGGTGTACCGGGCCTGCGGCTGGGCGTTGCCCGTCACGCCGACCCCGTAGGTCTGGAGCATCCCGCCGCCGTCGACCCGCATCTCGTAGAGCCCGGCCGGGATCTGCCGGACCGACCCGTCCCCGGAGCGCAGAACCGCCTGCCCGTACGTCTTCAGCCCGTCCAGCACGGCGCTCGCGCCCTCCGGTGACCTGGGCGCGACCGGGCCGGAATCGGCGGCCGCCCACGCTCCGGGCGCCGCGGTGAGGGCCGCGGCCAGCAGGGCCGCCGCCAGCGGCCGGCGCGCGGAGCCCCGTACCGCCGCGGGAGGTTCGAGACAGGAAGGAACCGCCGCAGGCGCGTGAGCCGGCGCACGCGCTGGCGCAGGCGCAGCAGCGGGCGCGTCCGCAGGAGCGGAATCAGGAGCGGAGGATGCGGGAACGGCAATCGACACAGTCTTCCCCTTCGGGCCAAAGACCCAGGTGCCCGTGAGTACCGGGGAATCCTATCGGCCTCGAACACTCAGACCACCGCCGCCTTCTGAGTGACCATCAGCGGCGTGTCCGTCCGCACCACGCGCCGGAAGGCTGCGGTCCCGCGATTCAGGTCGTGTCCGATGGCCGTCGCGTCGATGTCCGCGGAGAACCACCGGGCGCCCTCCCCGTCGGGCGGGTCCTCCCGCACCCTCAGCCGCCCGTGCACCACCAGCGGCTCACCGACCGATACGGAACCGGCGAGGTTCACCGCGAGCGTCCGCCGCGCCCACACCGTGTAGAAGCTGGTGCTCCCATCGATCCAGGTGTCCTTGCGGCGGTCGAAGTACCTCGGTGTGACCGCGAAGCGGAACCGCGCCGCCGGGCCGTTCACCGTCTCCTTGTAGTCGATCTGCGTCGCCACACAGCCCACCAGCGTCACCTGGGTGTCGTACATCCCGGCTGCCCTCCCCCGTGGTTCCCGCCCGCACGGTCATCCGTACGAGCCCTCGTCCGGACCGTCCGTACGAGCTGTGAACCATGCTGGGGCAGTCCACCGACACCCGCTCGGGCCTGTGGATTACTCGCTGGTTGTGGACAACTTGCTCCCCCCTGCGGCCACGGTGGCGTACTGCTCCCGCACCTCGCGGTAGCGCAGCAGCTCCGCCGCGACCGGCTCCAGGACCTTCGCCCGCCCGCATCCGGCCGCCGCCTGCCGCAGTCTGCGCTCCGCGTCCTGCCCGTAGCGCCGCGCCGGGCCCCGGGCCGCGATCGAGCAGGACCACTCCACGAGCGGCCCGCCGATGATGCCCGCCACCATCAGCAGCACTGGCGGCAGCAGCCTCGGTTCCAGGACCCCGACGATCTGCCCGACCAGCCACAGCCCGCCGAAGATCTGCAGCAGGGTCATGGCCGCCTGGGCCAGCACGGCCGCCGGCCACCACGTGGGGCGCGGCGGTCTGGCGGTCGGCACCGCGACCGCCGCCCCGAGGGTCACCGCGATCTCGTCCAGCGCCTCCGGGAGCCGCTCGGAGCCGCGCACCGCGGTCTCCCGAACCGCCTGCGCCCACGGGTCGGGCAGCCCGGAAACCGCCTCGTCGGCGACGGCCCGGACAGCCTGCTCCACCCGCTGACGTGCGGTCACCTCCTCCTCGACCGGGGCCTCGGCGACCGCCGACCCGCCGCGGCCGCCGATCGCCGCCAGGGCGGCCAGACCCGCCAGGGTGCGCGGCGCGCGACGGCTCTCGTACCAGCGCCACAGCCGAAGCCACGGGGTCCCGCACGCCTTCCCGGCATTGCGCCGCCACGCGCGCTCGGCGGCGAGGCCGACCGCGTACGCCCCGACCGCCTCGGCGAGCCGGTCCTCGAACTCGGCGCGCGCCGCTTCCCCGATCTCCGGCCCGGCATGCCCGTCCGCCACGTACAGCGGGCGCAGGCGCACGGCCGCGCGGTCGACGTCGGCGGAGATCCGCCGGGTGGCCGCGCCCTTCTCCTGGGTGAACTGTCCGAGGAGCTCGCGCAGTTCCCCGACGCCCTCCCCGGTGAGCGCCGACAGTCCGAGGACGGTGGCGCCGGGCTCGCCGTGCTCGCCGAGCGCGATGCCGTCGTCGTCGAGGAGCCTGCGCAGGTCGTCCAGTACGAGGTCGGCGGCCTCACCGGGCAGCCGGTCCACCTGGTTCAGGACGACGAAGGTCACCTCCGCGTGCCCGGCGAGCGGCCGCAGGTACCGCTCGTGCAGGACGGCGTCCGCGTACTTCTCCGGGTCCACCACCCACACCACGGCGTCGACCAGCGCCAGTACGCGGTCCACGTGGTCCCGGTGCGCGCCGACCGCCGAGTCCAGGTCCGGCAGGTCGACGAGGACCATGCCGCGCAGCGCCTCCGCCTCGGAGGTCTCGCGGGGCCGGCGCCGCAGCCTTCCCGGGATCTCCAGCCGGTCGAGCAGTCCGGCGGCGCCGTCCGACCAGCTGCACGCGATGGGGGCGGCGGTGGTGGGGCGGCGCAGGCCCATCTCGGAGATCTGCACACCGGCGAGTGAATTGAAGAGAGTGGACTTGCCACTTCCGGTGGCCCCGGCGATCGCGACGACCGTGTGCTGGGGTGACAGCCCGCGGCGCGCCGCCGCCTCGTCCAGGACCCGCCCGGCCTCGGCGAGGGTCTTGCCGTCGAGCCGGGTCCGGGACAGTCCGACCAGCTGGCGCAGCGCGTCGAGGCGCAGCCGCAGGGCCTGACCCTCGGGGCTGAGCGGCGGCGCGGTCGACTTGCCGCCGTCGCTGCCGGCGCCGGAGACGGCCCGTACGAGCGCGTCGTCGCCCTCGTCGCCGCCCTCCTCCTCGCTCCCGTCGGCGGCTCTGGGGCGTGAGCGCGCGATGAGTCCGTCGTCCCAGCGGTCGTCGGTGCGGTCGGTCAGGGCGGTCACGGCGTCACCTCTCCTTCTGCAGTACGGACAGCGCGGCAATCAGCTCGGCCTGTGGTTCCGGGGTCACTTCGAGCGCCTCCAGCGGGGCGAGCCGGCGGTCGCGTTCGGCGCGCAGCACCTGGTCGAGGTGGTCGCCGACCATTTCCCCGCCCCGGTCGCGCAGCCGCAGGGCGGCCTGCGCGCCGATCCGTTCGGCGAGCTTCTCCCCTGCGGGCCGGGCCCGTTTGCCGCCGAGGAGGGCGGCGACGAGCAGGGCGGCGACGCCGTCGGGGTCGGGGGCGGGCTGCTTGTCGAGCTTGCCCACCTCCTCCTCGGCGAGTTCCTCCAGGACCCGCCGCCACCGGCGGACGGCCACGCCGATGCGTTCGCCCGCCTCCCGGTCGGGTGCGGGCAGCGCGACCGCACCGGCGGCCGGTTCGCGCCGCCAGGCCGCCGCGATCCGCTCGTCGGCGGCGGCGACGGCGCACTGCAGGAGCGCGGCGAGGGATTCGGCGAGCGAGTCCAGCAGTTCGTCGGCGCTCGTGTCGAGCGGGTAGCCGCGCCACCGGGTCAGTGCGTCCCCGGCCAGTACGGCGCCGTGGTCGAGGCGGTTGCGGACCCGCTTGCCCTCCCGCTTGTACGCGTCCTCGACGGCCGAGGTCAGCCGTACCGCGGCGGCGTGCTGGGCGGCGACGGCGGAGGCGAGCTCCGGCATCCGGCGCCCGAGGGAGTCCAGCGCACCGAGCGCGGTGCGCCCGACGGCGTGCTGCCGGGCGGCCGGGTCCTGGGCGTGGTGGGCGAGCCAGGCGAACAGCGGGGCGACGGCGCTGGCCGGCAGGAGCCCGCCCCCACCGGCGGACTCGGGCAGTTCGGGAACGGTGAACCGCGGTACGTCGCCCAGTCCGGCCTTGGTGAGCAGGGCCCCGTACTGCCGCGAGACCTCGGCGAGCACCTGGTGCGGGACCCGGTCGAGGACGGTGATGAGGGTGGCTTTGTACTGCTTGGCGGTGCGCAGCAGGTGCCAGGGCACCGCGTCGGCGTACCGCGAGGCGGTGGTGACCATCACCCAGACGTCGGCGGCGCAGATGAGTTCGGCGGCGAGGGTGCGGTTCTCGACGACGAGGGAGTCGATGTCGGGCGCGTCGAGGATGGCCAGGCCGCGCGGCAGGCTGGAAACAGTCTCGATCCGCATCTCGCGGGTCGCATGGGTGTTGGCCGGTCCGCGATCGCGGACCCGGGACTTGGCGGCGGGGGGCACCTCTTCTTCCTCGTGCGGCACCCAGACCCGCATCAGGTCGGGCAGTACACGCATTCCGGCGAACCAGTGGTGGTCGTCCGGATGGCAGACGAGCACCGGTGTGCGAGTGGTCGGGCGCAGCACCCCGGCTTCGCTGACCTGTCGGCCGACGAGGGAGTTGACGAGGGTCGACTTACCGGCCCCGGTGGACCCGCCGACGACGGCGAGCATCGGCGCCTCGGGCGCCTTCAGCCGGGGTACGAGGTAGTCGTCGAGCTGCGCGAGCAGCTCGGCTCTGGTCTGGCGGGCGCGCGGAGCGCCGGGCAGGGGCAGCGGCAGACGCACGGACGCGACCCGGTCGCGCAGGGCGGACAGGGCATCGAGCAGCTGAGGCCGAACATCCAAGGTCACCACATGCGAAGAATGCCCAATTTGGGACCATTTTTGAAGCTTATACGTCCTCTGCGCGCCGACCGCGACTCCAGTGGGACATTCTGGGCACGACGGACGAGTGGGGCGCAGGCATAACGAGTGCACAACACCAGGGGCGACGCGGCGCAAAAGCGATGCGAGAATCGCACCTGCCTGCGATTATCGGGACCGCTTCACCGAACCTCCACATCGTGGCCCGCGAGTGAAGCAACCGGGACAAGGCAACCGGAGCCCTATCCTTGACCCGGCACGGACCTCAGCCCCACCCCCACCAGGGGCTCCAGGCCCACCAAGGCCACCACCGGCCCCCGTAGCTCAGTGGATAGAGCAGGTGCCTTCTAAGCACTTGGCCGCAGGTTCGAGTCCTGCCGGGGGCACCACTTCCGCACCACCGAAGCCCTCCCTCCGCGGAGGGCTTTCGTGCAGGTCGGAGCAGCTTGGACAGCGCCTCGTAGCGACACGGTAAGGGCTGGGCCCGCTGCGGACCGCATCCGGCGACCACCGTCCCCCATCCGGCCGATTCCGGCTGCGCGCACGAGCCGCCGACCGCAACATCAGGCCGTTCCGAACCACTTGGGGGGCGGGACGTCAGCGAGTGTCCCGCGCCGGGCGGTACTTGTAGTAGGCCAGAAACATGTCCACCCCGGTCCGGCTCAGGGCCGTGGCGGTCTCCTGGGGCAGGCCCACGCCGTAGGCGCTGACGGGATGCCGCTGGTCCTCGAACTGGCCGCGGGCCGCCTGCGCTCGATGGGCGTCGCCCTCGCGGGCCGGCTCTTCGGCCGGGCACCGGCCGCGCCCTGACCGCCGGCCGCGCCCTGACCGCCGCCCGCGCCCTGAGCCCCGGCCGCGCCCTCGTCCCGTACCGACTTGCGGGAAGGCCGGGGATGCGGTTGCGTCGAAGGAGGTGGGTACGTGGTTTCCGTCTCCCCTGGGTTGGGGGTGAACCGTCGTGCTGTTCACCCATCGCGCGGATGCCGGCGAGCGGCTCGCCGAGGCGCTGCGGCACCTGACGGGTGAGGATCCCGTCGTACTGGGCCTGCCCCGGGGCGGAGTCCCGGTCGCCTACCGGGTGGCCCGCGCGCTCGGCGCCCCGCTCGACGTGGTCATCGTCCGCAAGCTCGGTGTCCCCCACCACCGCGAGCTGGCCTTCGGCGCCATCGGCGAGGGCGGCGTACGCGTCATCAGCGAGGACATCGTCCGCGGCGGCCGGCTCCGCCCGGAGGACCTCGCCGAGGTCGAGCGGGCCGAGGAGCAGGAGCTCGCCCGGCAGGCCCTGCGGTTCCGCGGGGACCGGCCGCGGGTGCCCCTGGACGGGCGGACCGTGATCGTCGTGGACGACGGGATCGCGACCGGCGCCACGGCGGCGGCCGCCTGCGAGGTCGTCCGGGCGCAGGGCGCGGCGCGCGTGGTGCTGGCCGTTCCGGTGGCACCGCCGGACGCCGTCGCCCGGTTGGGCTCCGTGGCCGACGAGGTGGTGTGCCTCTCCACACCGCACGCCTTCCGGGCCGTCGGCGAGTGGTACCAGGACTTCTCCCAGACCCCCGACGAGGAGGTCGTCTTCCTGCTGGCGCGGGCGGCGGCCGATCCCGTCACCCGCCCGCCCGTGCGGTCCGTGGCCGTCGAGGTGGACGCCGGCGACCTCACCCTGCCCGGGGACCTCGCCCTGCCCGAGGGCGCCGGGGCGGTCGTGGTGTTCGCCCACGGCTCCGGCAGCAGCCGCCGCAGCCCGCGCAACCGGTCGGTGGCGGCGGACCTCAACCGGGCGGGTCTCGCCACCCTGCTCCTCGACCTGCTCACGCCCGCCGAGGAGGCCGACCGGGCGCATGTCTTCGACATCGAGACGCTGGCCGGGCGGCTCGCGGACGCCACCGCCTGGCTGCGCGGCCGTGCATCCCTTCCGGTCGGCTGGTTCGGGGCGAGCACCGGAGCCGCGGCGGCGCTGTGGGCCGCGGCCTCGGACCCGGACATCGGCGCCGTGGTGTCCCGCGGCGGCCGGCCCGACCTGGCCGGCCCGCGGCTCGCCGCCGTACGGGCCCCCACGCTGCTGATCGTCGGCGGCCTGGACACGACGGTGCTCGACCTCAATCGCCGGGCCCGGCGGGAGCTGCGCTGCGAGAACCGGCTGGAGGTCGTTCCGGGGGCCACCCACCTCTTCGAGGAGCCGGGCGCCCTGGACGAGGTGGCCGGCCTGGCGCGCGCCTGGTTCGCCCGCCACCTGACGCCATGACCCGCCCTTGCCCCCCTGCCCCCGCGCCCCGAGGGCCAGCGGTGGCGCGACAGCGGCGGCACGCGCGACCATGAGGAGATGGAGCCGGCGACGGAGCGGGCCTCTGCGCAGGTACGGGATCAGCAGCGCGAGCAGCCGCGCGAGCAGATCCGCGATCAGGCGCGGGAGGTCAGCGCCCCGGGCCGCATCGCCGCACCCGGCGAGGACATCAGCCCCGAGGAGCTGGCCCTCGCGGCCCGCAACCACGGACTCCCGCTGGAAGCCCTGCGCTACGAGGTCACCCCACCCGGACTCCACTACGTCCTGGTCCACTACGACATCCCCGCGGCCGATGCCGCCCGGTGGTCCCTCTCCGTCGGCGGCCGGGTCCGTACCCCGCTGGCACTGGACCTCGCCGCCCTGCGCGCCCTCCCCGCCGTCACCCACCGCGTCACGATGGAGTGCGCGGGCAACGGCCGGGCCCGCCTCACCCCCCGGCCGGTCAGCCAGCCGTGGCTGGTCGAGGCGGTGGGCACCGCCGACTGGACGGGCGTTCCGCTGCGTCTGGTGCTCGCCGAGGCCGGGGTACGGCAGGACGCCGTCGAGGCCGTGTTCACCGGCGCCGACCACGGGATCGAACGCGGCGTCGAGCAGGACTACCGGCGCAGCCTGCCGGTGGCGGCCGCCACCGGCGACGATCCGGACGTGTTGATCGCCTACGCGATGAACGGCGCGCCCCTGCCGCCGCAGCACGGGTATCCGCTGCGGCTGGTCGTCCCCGGCTGGTACGGCATGGCGCACGTGAAGTGGCTGCGCGAGATCACCCTCGTCGACGCGCCGTTCACCGGTTTCCAGCAGGCCGTGGCCTACCGCTACCGCGGGGCCGACGACGCTCCGGACGACCCCGGCGAGCCGGTCACCCGGATCGCGCCGCGCGCCCTGATGGTACCGCCGGGCTTCCCCGACTTCATGACGCGCACCCGCGTCGTGCACCCCGGCCCCGTACCGCTGGAGGGCCGGGCCTGGTCCGGCCGCGGGGCCGTCGTCCGGGTGGAGGTGAGCGCCGACGGGGGCCGCTCCTGGGCCCCGGCCGAGGTCGCGCCGCCACAGCCGCACCGGTGGGCCTGGCAGGCCTGGTCCTGTGTCTGGTCGGCCGCACCCGGCCGCCACACGCTGACCGTCCGCGCCACCGACGCCGCAGGCCGTACGCAGCCGCTCGAACAGCCGTGGAACCGGGGCGGCTTCGGCAACAACCTCGTCCAGCACGTCCCGGTCCTGTGCTGCTGAGCCGACCCCGCCGTCAGCCGAAGCGGCCCTCGACGTAGTCCGCGGTGCGTTGGTCGGAGGGGGTGGCGAACATCGCCGCGGTGGGGCCGTGCTCGACGATCCGGCCCGGGGTGCCCTGCTCGGCGAGGAAGAAGGCGCACTGGTCGGAGACGCGGGCCGCCTGCTGCATGTTGTGGGTGACGATCACGATGGTGACCTCGTCGGCCAGGTCCCGGATGGTCTCCTCGATGCGGCGGGTCGAGGTGGGGTCCAGGGCGGAGCAGGGTTCGTCCATGAGCAGGATCCGGGGGCGGACCGCCAGCGAGCGGGCGATGCACAGGCGCTGCTGCTGGCCTCCGGAGAGGGCGCCGCCCGGCTGGCGCAGGCGGTCGCGGACCTCCTTCCACAGGCCCGCCTTGCTGAGGCACTCCTCCACCAGGTCGTCCTTCACGGCCCCCGAGGTGCGCACGCCCGTGAGTTTCAGGCCCGCCGTGACGTTGTCGTAGACCGACATCGCGGGGAAGGGGTTCGGCTTCTGGAAGACCATGCCGATACGTCGGCGGGCGTCCGTCAGCCGGCGGCCCCGGGCGTAGATGTCCTCACCGTCGAGGAGGACCTCCCCGGCCAGTTCGGCGCCCGGGATCAGCTCGTGCATGCGGTTGAGGATGCGCAGGAAGGTCGACTTCCCGCAGCCCGACGGCCCGATCAGGGCCGTCACCTGGCCGCCGGGCATCTCGAGCGAGACCCGGCTGAGGACCTTGCGTCCGCCGAACCAGGCGGAGATCCCGCGGGCGTCCAGGGAGGAGGAGGCACCCGTGGAGGTGGCCTGGGGCAGGGTGAGCGTCTCGGTCATAAGGGCCTCGATCACAGGAGGTTGGGCAGGAGCAGGGCGGCCTGGTCGGACACGGCGAGGCCGAGTGCGGCCAGTACGGGAAAGCCCACCAGCCAGGCGTGGGCGCGGCCCCAGCGGACGCGGGCCCAGGCCAGGGCGGCCGCCGAGAGCAGTAGGGCCTGACCCCACAGGATCAGCGGCATCCAGGCCGAGGACTGCCCGGCCATCGGAGCCTCGTCGGCGGGCAGCCGGCCGGAAGCCCGACCGCCGAACTGCTGCGCGGGCGTGACGAGTTCGGCGTCGACCTGGAGCACACCGCCCGGCATGTACGGGGTTCCGTCGGCGGTCATCAGGGTCAGCAGGCCGGCCTCCCCCGTCGGCCGGACGGGCTGGGGGTCCCCGGCCCGGCGCACGCCCAGGACCCGGTACCCGTGCTCGCCCTGACCGGTGGTGACGGTGAAGGTCTCGCCCCGCTCCAGGTCGCCGATGTGGCCGAACGGGCCTCCGTAGCCCGCCTGGCGGCCCATCAGGATGCTCGTTCCGGGCTGGCCGGGGAGCACGGTGTCGCGGCGGTGCCCGGGGCCCGATGCCAGCACCTCGGCGGTGGTCGCCTCGCGGACCACCTCCCGTACGCCGATCTGCGGGATGGCCAGCAGTGCCACGGGCTCGCCGACCTTCGTCGGGCCCACCGGGGCCGTGGCGTTGGCGAGTTGGTCGCGCAGCTGGGCGTAGCCCACGCGGCGGTCCCGCTCGTGGCGGAGGTGGCCGAGCGGGCCGACCTCGGCGACGAAGCCGAGGAGGAGCGCGCCCAGGATGGCCAGGGCGGCTCCGGCGGCCCACAGGCCGGGGCCGGCGGCCGGGGCGGACCCCGGCCGCGCCGGAGCGCGAACGGCTCCGGCGGGGTCGGGGCGCGCGTCCACCGGCTCGGTGGCGGTGGCGGTCATCTGTCCTTCTCCGTCGTTCGGTTGCTAAGGCTGCTTCAGCTGATTCGGCCGCTTCGGCCGCTTCGGCCGCGTCAGTTGCCCGGGGTGCCGGAGGCGCCCAAGAAGCTCAGCAGGCCGCGGCGGCGGGCCCACCAGAGGGCGAAGCCGCCGGTCAGCACCAGCCCCGCGGCGATCAGGGCGAGGGTGGTGACGTCCGTACCCGTGTCGGCCAGACCACCACCCGAGCCGGAGCCCCCGTTCGCGCCGCTGCCCCCGGTGGTGCCCGCGGTGCTACCCGCGCCGCCGGTGGTGACGTTGGTGGACAGGCCCAGTCCGGTGCCGCCGGTGGTGGCCGTGCTGGTCGGCGTCGGGGTCCCGGAGGGGTCCGGGGTAGAGGTCGGGGTCGGACTCGGGGTCGACGTCTGCGTGGGCGTGGGCGTGGGCGTGGGCGTCGGGGTGGGCGTCGGGGTCGGGGTGGGCGTCGGGGTCGGGGTGGGCGTCGGGGTCGGCTGGCCGCCGCCCGGATCCGTCGTCCGGTACTCCGTGTTCGATGTGAACCACATCGGCCCGGTGAAGTCCCCGTACGTCTCGTTGCCGAAGGCCTTGCGGCACACCACCGTCAGGTCGTAGCGGCCCTCGAGGCTGGTGAAGCCCGCCTCGTTGGCGTAGTCGCGCATGGTCATCGTCAGCGGAATGACGATGCCGCCGGACGGCGCCTGCCCGTACGTGGAGATCGGGGAGTTGCCCACCACGTTCTTGCCCTCGGCCGGGAAGCCCTTGCCGGTCACCTTCACCAGGACATTGGTGGCGGGCGCCGGGCAGGCCGCCGAGGTGGCGAGGTCGACGCTGGTGGTGTCCGTGCCCGTGGCCGGGTTGATCACCGCCGTGCCGGACGAGACGGCCTGGGCCGCCGCGCCGGGCAGGGCCACTGCGGCCAGGGTCACGACGGCGGAGGCGAGCACGGCGGCTCCGGCCGCGTCGCGCCGGGAGGGACGTGTGAACTGCACGATGGGCTCCTTCTTGGCGATCTCGGGTGTGGTGCGTCGGCGCGCCGACGCGGTGGCCGCCGCCCGGGCCGGGCGCCGGCGGCGCCACAGCCACAGCCCGCACGCGGTGATCGCGAGAACCAGGGCGAGCAGCGTCCACGGGACCGTCCACAACGACACCGAACGGGTCAGGGACGGAAGTTTGGGGTCCACGCCTTCGCGGGTGGCGACCGCCTGGACGGAGACGACGGCGGAGGAGCGCAGTGCGGGCACCACGCCGTCGGCCTTCGCCGTGATGGTCAGTGCGCTGCCGGGCAGCAGGTCACCGAGGTCCTTGAGGCCGCCCGCGGTGACGGAGCCGCCGAGCATGCCGTTGATACGGACGGCCTGGCGGGCGCCGAGACGGACGTTGCCCGTGTTGCGCAGGGTGTACGTGACGGTTGCCGAGCCGCTGCCGAAGGGGTTGAAGGTGCCCGCGTACGAGGCCTTCACGTTCTCCACGGCCAGGCGCGGGGTCAGCTCCCCGGCGAGGCGGAGGTAGACGCGGGTGCCGACGCGCTGGTCGAGGCGGACCTTGTTGCCCTGGGCGTCCTGGCCGCCACCGGCGAGGGTGGCGACGATGCCGGCGGTGTGGTCACCGGGGCTGGCGTCCCGGGGTACGGCGAGGGTGAAGGGCACGATGACGTTCGCCTTCGGCGGGACGGTGACCGTGTCCTTCTCCAGCTTGATCCAGCTGCCCGCGTCCTTCGGGGCCTGGCCGGCCGGGAGCAGGTCGAAGCCGCCGTCGACGGTGTTGACGGCGTCGCTCGCGTAGACGGCGACGGTCAGCGGCTCGTCACCGTAGTTCCAGACGGCGATCTGGTCCCGCAGGCCCGCGCCGCCGGTGACCCCGTACGAGAAGTGCGGGCGGGCGTCGGGTTCCGTGGGGCCGGCCGGCTGCACCCCGAAGGTGGACTTCCGGTCCTCCGCGGGCGCCGGGGCCGCGTGCGCCGCCGGTACGGCGAACAGCGCGAGCAGCAGGGCCATCAGCACGGCGGCGACGGTGGCGGCGCCGGTGCCGGTGACCGTGGTGGTGGCCGCGGCGGCGGACGGGCCCGGACGGCGCCGGGAAGGGGCGGTGGAGGTCATGGCGCGGGCGTCCGATCCGGGCGTAGGGAGACGATCGGTGAGATCGAGGCGTCAGGGGCGGGGCGGAACGGGCATCGTGCTGGGAAGGGCCCGTTCCGCCCCGGGGCTCACGCCTGGATCAGATGGCGGTGAGGGTGAGGGTGGCGCTGTAGGTGCCGGCGACCGTGGAGGTCGGGACGTTCAGCGCCAGGTCGGCGGTGACGTGCGCGGTGCCGAGACCGGCGCCGTTCGCGAGGGTGCGGGCGGACTTCAGGCCCGCGGCGCCCGCGTCACCGGCGGCCGAGCCGTGCGCCGCGGCGACGACGGAGCCGGCCGTGACGGTCTGCGCGGGGGCCTTGTCGACGAGCTTCGGGGACCAGCCGAGGTTCTGGCCGTTGATGGCGTGCGTGGCGCCGTCGGAGAAGTCGGTGACCTGGCCGCTGACGGTCCAGCCCGGGTTGCCGGCGCGCGTGTCGGTGAGGGTGACCGGATTGATGGACCCGGCGGTGGTCAGCAGGTCGCCGTCAGCGTTCAGGACCGGCGAGGGCAGCGTGACCTGCGGGTTGGCGACGCTGATCACCAGCGCGCCGGCGTTGACGGTCGTGGTGATGGTCTCGGAGGCGGTGACTCCGGTGAACGCGCCGACCACGTAAGGGATCGCTCCGGAGTCGGAGCCGGTGAAGGCACCCGCGTCGGCCGGCACGAAGACGGCGGTGAAGGCGTGGTCGCCGACCGGCAGGCTGCTGGTGGTCAGCACGGCGGTGCCGTTCGCGACGGGGACGGTGCCCAGCGTGGCGGTGCTGCCGCCGACGGTGTCGGTGAACTTCACCGCGCCCGCCGCGCCCGCGGGCGTGACCGTACCGGTCAGGGTCACGGGGCTGAACTGCGGCGCGGTGGAGGCCGGGGAGACCGCGAGGGCGGTCGTGGTGGGCGCCGCCGGGACGGCCGTGACCACGTAGGAGACGTGGGCGGAGGCCGACCCGGTGTACGAGGCGCTCGCCGGGGTGAAGACGGCCGTCAGGTCGTGCGTGCCGGCGGTGAGGTTGCTGGTGGTGAGGGCGGCGGCGCCGCCCACGACGGTGGCGGCGGTGCCGAGGTTGTTCGTGCCGTCCTTGAACTGGACGGTGCCGCCGGCGCCGGCCGGGGCGACCGTGGCGGTGAGGGTGACCGGGGTGCCGGCCTGGGCCGGACCGGCCGGGGTGACCGCGAGCGCGGTGGTGGTGTCGGTCTTCACCGCCGGGTCGGTGTTCTGGTAGGTGGTGTTCGAGGTGAACCAGACCGCGCCGGTGTAGTCACCGAGGCTGGTGCCGTTGAAGGCGGTCCGGCAGATGACCGTGAAGTCGTACTTGCCCTGGAGGGTCGTGAAGCCCGCCTGACTGGCGTAGTCCCGCATGGTGGAGGTCAGCGGGATGACCATGCCGCCGTTGGGTGCGGTCGGGTAGGTGGTGATCGGGGAGTTGCCGACCACGTTCAGCCCGCCGGCGGGGAAGCCGGAACCTTCCACCTTCACCAGCACGTTGGTGGCGCCCGCGGGGCAGGCGCCGGAGGTGGTGAAGGCGACGCCGGACGTGTCGGCGCCGGTCGCCGGGTTGATCTCGACGGTGCCGATCGGGGCGGCGTACGCGGCGCCCGCACCCGCGAGACCCGCCGCGAAGGCGGCGGTCACCGTGGCGACACCCAGGGCCAGGGCCCGTGAAACTCTGTTCTTCAGCACAGCGGTCTCCAGAATCGGAAGATCAAGGCTCGATCAGGGATCAGGGATCAGCGATCGGGGATCAGGAGCAGCGGTCAGGGGGTCTGCTTGGTGGTGTCGCCGCAGCTCGGGTTCGCGGCGAAGCCGTAGGTGTTGATCACCGAGGTCTGCTTGCAGATTTCGGAGTTCGCCCCGACGAAGACCGTGCTCCACGGCGCGGTGGCGACCTTGCTGGTCGGAATGACGTTGTAGACGTCGCGCTTCACACCGAAGCCGCTGTTGAGCACGGTGGGCGCCAGACCGTCGACGGTGCCGAGGATCGCGCGGCCGCGCAGGTCGGCGATGGTCTGCGAGGACTGCGACTGGTACTGCGCGAGGGAGAACGGAACGATCGACTTGTCGTCGAGGACGCGGCCGTCGTGCTCCTGGACCGGGGCGCTGCCCTTCTTGTCCTTGATGCAGGGGTAGACACCCGCGACGACGTCGGCGTCGGTGATGCCCATCTGGGACTCCCAGAAGCTGCGGGTGCCCGAACCGGCCTGCGGCAGGTAGACGGTCATGTCGTAGTGGGGGCCCGCGCCCACGTAGTTCGGGTCGCAGTGGTAGATCGCCTTCAGGTCGGTCAGCGACAGCTTGCGCGGGATCGCCGAACCGGGGGTGATCGCGTAGCTGACGCCGTCCACCGCGAACGGGACGTACGTCAGGCCCGGGGCCGCGGCCGCCAGGTTGAGGGCGGAGGAGCGGGCGAAGTCCAGACAGCCGTTGTTCGCCTGGAGGGAGGTCAGCAGCGCGGAGCGGCCGGCGCCGCTGCCGTTGGGGCGGGCGATGGTGCAGTTCGGGTTGGCGGCCGGGTCCTTGGTGGTGACGTTCGCGGAACCGGTGGCGTCGTACGAGCCGATGACCTTCTGGCCGTTCACGGTGATGGCCGCGGCCAGGCCGTTCATGACGTCCTGGGTGGTGTCGGAGCCGACGCCGGACAGCTGGCGGTACGGCGGCGGGCCGGCCGGGTCGGCGAAGGCGATGCTGCCGCCGGTGGCGCCGAGCGCCAGTGCGGCCGTCGCGGCGGCGAAGGCGGTCTTCTTCTTGTTCACGCGGGTATACCCCTCAGCTGGGCTGCGCCCCGGGTGGTGCCCGGCACGCGTTGGGTGAAGTTCCGTTGGCGCGGACGAATCAGACGGTTGTGGCCGGGCATCACCTCCCTTCGTCGCGGTGGGCGGCGCCCGCGCGCAGGGCTCGCAGGTGGGGCAGGAGACGGGGCAGGAAGCGGGGCAGCAGCGGGCCGGCGAAGGCCGCGAGCGCGCCCACGATCAGGCAGATCAGCAGCACGTGCCGGATGGCGCCGACCACCCAGCGCGGGGTGTCGACGGTGGCCCGCGCGGCGGGTGCCTGGCCCGCGGTGGCGGCGGGTGCGCCGGGTGCGGCCGGGGCCGCGGCCGCCGGAGCCGCGCCGCCCGCGGCGGCTGCCGGGGCGGGGGCGGAGCCGCCGGAAGCGGTGGACCCGCCGGAGCCCGAGGTGGCTGCCGCGCCGCCGGCGGACGTGCCCGCGGTGGCCGACGTACCGCCGGAAGCAGTGGCTCCGCCCGCTTCGGCACCCGCCGACCCGCCCGGAGCCGGCTTCTTGCCCGCCTGCGCCGCGACCGTGCGCGCGGCCTCGCGGGTCTGGGCCCGCAGCGCCTCGGGCAGCGGGGCGTAGCCGTGCGGCAGCGTTCCGGCGGCCACGCCCGGGGTCTGGCCACGGTCGGCGGCGTAGGCGAGGAGGCTGCCGTAGTCCTTGCCCTCCGCCACCGTGAGGTCGGCGGGCACGGTCGCCGCGTAGGTGAGGACGGTGAGCGGGTACGCCGCCGGGTCCTTGGCCGCGGGGTCGGGGGAACTGATGCCGCTCGCGCCGGTCGCGCCCGGCTTGCGGGCGCCCGCGGCGGCGATCAGGCCGGCCGGCTCCGGCGCCACGAACCGGCCCGCCGCGTTGAGGAGATCGGCGCGTACGAGACCGTACCGGCCGGCGGTGGCAGTGTCGGTGACGGCGAGCACGGCCCGGGCTCCGGCCGGCTGCGGCGGGTCCTTCTTGTAGGCGGGCGGCGTGGCGGTCGCGTCCCAGGAGGTACGGGCGAGGGTGTCGCCGCGGCTCGCGGCGCGGGCGGCCGCGTGCATATCGCTCGCGTAGGGGTGCTTGTCCTGGATGCAGAGCGGGAAGGAGGGCCGGTCGTCGAAGGGCTGGCAGTACGGGTCGCTCTTGGGGAAGCTGTCGACCGGCAGCGCCAGGTCCTTGTAGTGCGGGTTCACGGCCATGCCCGCGTACGCGCGCTCCCCGTACGTGCCCGCGTTGTCGGGCACCCCGGTCAGGAACTCCCGGGCAGCGGCGTCCTGCGCCACCCACTCCCACAGCTGGCGGGTGGTGTCGGCGAGTGGCTGCGGCACGAGGGCGTCGCCGAGCCTCCCGCCGAAGTCGAGGCCGGTGTAGTCGGGGTTGTGCCGGATGAACTCCGGGTCGCGGCCCAGGTTCTCCGGGTTCTTCGCGGTGCTCTCGGCGAAGCGCGAGTTGCCGTCCTTGTACGACTCGGTCAGCAGCTTCGCGACGAGCCGCGGGGTCAGCCGCAGCGATCCGAGGCGGGTGCCGTTGCGGGCCTTGACCTCGTCGGGGGCGCCGAAACCGGCCTGGCTCTCGATGAAGTAGCCGATGGTGATGCCGGAGAGGGCGACGGGCGCGTAGACGGGTGTGCGGGTTTCGGACCCGGGGGCGGACGCGGCGGCCGGCCGGCCGAGGAAGACCAGGCCCGGGGCGCCGGAGAGGAGTTTGACGCGGGCCGTCTCGTCCGGGACCTGGGCGTAGCCGTAGATGGCCTTCCCGCCGGTCTGGCACAGGGCGGGCTGCCAGCGGGTGACGGCCTCGGCGGCCATTTCGCTGCCGAGCGTGCCGCGCTCCTCGGCGCCGATCGGGCAGAAGCTGCCGAGCGGTTCGAAGCCGAGCGGGACGACGAGGCGGTGCTTCCAGTTCGCCGGGCTGAGCGGGGAGGACTGGAGCTGTCCGCCGGACTGGCCGGTGTACGGGGTTCCGTCGACCTCGGCGGTGCCGCGCGGGACGACCACCAGCCAGCAGCCGCGGCCGGCGGTGGCGCCCTGCGGATCGCGGACGGCGGCGCCGCAGCCGAGGCCCGGGGCCTCGATTGCGGTCTGGGTCTCGAACCAGACCTCTCCGGTGCCGCGGGCGTTGGTGCGGGCGTAGGGGACCTCGTTGGTGCTGTTGACGTCGAAGAACTCGTTCCAGTTGCCCGGGCTGACCGGGTCGCCGCCCGCCGTGCGGAAGGGGGCGAAGGAGATCCCGCTCGGGGTGGGCGGCGGCAGTGGCTGGTTCTCCGCGTCCCTCAGGCGGTCGCCGTAGTTGAGCTGGCGGCTGTTGGTGTAGGCGCCGGCGGCCTGGTTGCCGGCGCCCGCGCCCAGCGCCGAGGAGCCGCCGAATTGGCACTGGTCGGTGGTGGGACCGGTCGCGGCGTCACCCCAGCACTGCATGATCTGGAGGTAGTTGGCGGAGTAGGCGGTGTCCGAGACGGTCGGCGCGCCGCCGGCCCAGGACACCTTCACCACCTGGTCG
Source organism: Streptomyces sp. NPDC097617 (assembly GCF_044761485.1). Classification (NCBI taxonomy): domain Bacteria; kingdom Bacillati; phylum Actinomycetota; class Actinomycetes; order Kitasatosporales; family Streptomycetaceae; genus Streptomyces; species Streptomyces sp. NPDC097617. The sequence goes on along the minus strand of NZ_JBIWCL010000005.1, from coordinate 255,021 downwards.
ACGAGGTTGCGGGTCTGACTGACGGTCACCTTGAGGGTGGCGAATTCGCCGGAGCCGGTGACCGTCGCCTCGGATCCGTCGGCGGCCGGGCCGATGGCGGCGTGCGCGTCCTGCGCGCCGGGGCCGAGGGTGCCGGCGGCGGCCACGACGGGGAGCAGGACCAGGCAGAGCGCGCCCAGCGCGAGGCGGAGCCGCGGGGGTATGCGGAGTCGGGGCGTACGGGGTGTGCGGGGCGTGCGGGGTATGCGGGGCGAGTGGGGTATGCGGGGTCCGGGCATCAGGAACCGCCTCCCGTGCGTCGCCGGGCCAGCTGCCGGGTGAGCAGCGGGGGCCCCACGGTGAGGGTCAGCAGGATCAGCGCGCCCAGCACCATCAGCGCGGTCTGGAGCAGAGCGCCGATGCCGGTGGCGGTGGTGACGGGGATGCCGAACAGGTCACCCGACCCGGCTGCGAGGGGCCGGCCCGTCTCAGGGTCGACGGCTCCCGCTCCGGCGTCGGCGCCGCCCTCGGCGGACCCGGCACCGGAGCCCCCGGTGGCTGCGGCCCCGCCATCGGCGCCGCCCCCGCCCGTACCGGAGCCTGCGGTGGCCGCAGCGCCCCCGGACGCGCCCGCGCCCGTACCGCCGCCGCTACCGCCGGACGCGGCGGCTCCGCCGGAGCCGCCCGAGGCGCTGCCCGTCTGGGTGGGGGTCTTGTTGCCGCCGGTGCCGACCTCGCACTGGGTGGCGCCCTTCTTGTCGCACTCGGCGGGCTGGGGCGCTGTGGTGGCGAGGGTGTTGGTGCCGTCGGCGGAGAAGGTCGGGTTCTTGCAGTTCTTGATGTCGATGGCGGTGGCGGTGACGCCGGGGATGCGGCGGACCTGTTCCAGCCCGGCCTGCACGAGGTTGATCGGGAGCGGCGAATAGCCGAGCCGGTCCACCGAGCGCTGGCCCTCGCAGAGGAAGTAGTAGGCGAAGGCGCCGAGCGCCTTGCCCTTCTGCGGGTTGAAGTTCGCTTCCTGCGCGGTCGGGATGATCATGTAGCTGTAGCTGGAGAGCGGGTAGTTGCGGCGGTCGCTGCTCTCGTCGTAGACCTGGGACAGGTCCTGGGTGAGGTCGGCCCCGATCCTGGCCTTGGTGAGCGAGACGGCGACGTTCTGCGCGGTGGGCTCGGTGTAGTAGCCGGACCCGTTGAGGATCTTGGCGACCGGGAAGCCGGTGGTGGCGACCGCGTAGGAGTACTCGACGTAGGTGATGGTGCCGACGTTGCCGTCCTGGGCGACGTAGCCGGAGACGCCGTTGGAACCGGACTGGCCGACGAAGCCGCGGCCGGAGACGACCGGGAAGTTGGAGGTCTGCCCGCAGGGGGTGGAGCGGCCGGCCTTGGCGCAGTGGGCGTCCCACAGGCCGCCGTGGCGCTGGGCCAGCCAGTTGGTGAGCTGGGCCGTGGTGCCCGAGCCGTCGGAGCGGACCACGGGGACGATCCGGCGGGCGGGCAGCGAGGCGGCGAGGGCCGGGTTGTCGGCCTTGATGGCGGGGTCGTTCCAGGTGGTGATGGCACCGGTGAAGATCTTGGCGACGACCTCGCCGGAAAGGCGGAGGTTGGTGACCCGGCGGTTGCCGATCTTGAGGTTGTACATGAAGGCGGTGCCGCCCGCGACGATCGGCATGTAGCCGAACTTCCGCGAGGGCGCCGGGTCCACGACCCCGGAGTCCTTGATGCCGTAGGGGATCTCGGAGACGGCGAAGTCGACGGTTCCGTTGCGGAACTGGTTGCGGCCGTCGGACGATCCGGTACCGCTGTAGTTGACCGTCATGCCGTACTGCTTGACGTTGGCGCGCCACTGGTCGAGGGCGTTCTGGCTCCAGGTGGAACCGGCGCCGGACACCGGTACGTAGCTCTCGGCGACGGCGGGCGCGGCGCCGGGAAGGGCGACGGCGACCGCGGCGAGGAGCAGGGCGAGCACGCGGACGAGGACGCCCGAGGGGGCACGTCCGTGGTGGGCCGGGGGTCGTCCGGGCATCGGGAACTCTCCTGATCGGTGACGGATCGTACGAAGCGTGGTGCGGCGGGACGCGCGGAGCGCGGCTCCCTCACGACCGGGGCGGAGGCCCGGGTCGCTTCTCCCCCGGCTGCGCGAGGGGAGCGAAACCCCCCGGAGCCGGCCCTCCCGCCCCGCCGGGGCCCACCTCCCGCGGCCCCGCCGGCTCCTCGGTCAGGTCCTGCTCGCGCTGCTCGGCCCTGGCCGCCATGCGCTCCGCGTCGCGCACCGAGGCGAGGACACGGCGGTGCTGCTGGCCGCGGCTGAGCTGTCCGGGGGCCCGGCCGCCGATGACGCGGGCGAGCACGAACAGCAGCAGCACCAGACCCATCAGCAGGGCCGCGCAGCCGAACCCGCGGGCGATCATCGTCTTGTCCGGGTAGCCGACGAGGCTGAAGGTGGCGAGCGGCAGCGACATCTGCGGCCCCTCGACGGGGTTGGCGTTCAGTCCGGCCGCGATGCCCGAGGTGAGCAGCACCGGGGAGGTCTCGCCGATACCGCGGGCGGTGCCCAGGATCACGGCGGTGGTCAGGCCGGAGCGGGCGGTGGGCAGCACCACCGTCCACACGGTGCGCCACTGGCCGGCGCCGAGCGCGTAGGAAGCCTCCTTGAGCGAGCCCGGGACCAGCCGGATCACCACGTCGGAGGCCCGGATGACGATCGGCAGCATCATCACGGAGAGCGCGAGGGCGGCGGCGAGGCCGGACTTGTCGTGACCGAGGAGCAGGATCCAGGTGGCGTAGATGAACAGGCCCGCGACGATCGACGGCAGCGCGGTCATCGCTTCGACGATGGTGCGGACGAACCGGGCGTAGCGGCCGGGTACTTCGTTGAGGAAGACGGCGCAGGCCAGCCCCAGCGGCACGGTGATCGCGAGGGCGATGCCGATCTGCTCCAGGGTGCCGACGATGGCGTGCAGGGCCCCGCCCTGGGTGAGCGGGTCCAGCGGGCCGGTACCGGACATGTCCTCGGTGAAGAAGTTGAGGTGGGCCAGTGCCTCCCGGCCGCGCACGATGGCGTAGCCGACGACGAGCAGGAGGGCCGCCAGCAGCAGGGCGGCGACGCTGTGGACGAAGGCCTGGGCGAGGCGGGCGCGGACGGCCGAGCCGTTCTCGTCGAGGGAGACGAGGACCGCGTACAGCGCCATGAAGGCGAAGTAGAGGACGACGGTGAATCCGAGCGGTGCGTTGAAGGGCAGCACGCGCCCGAAGAGGAGCGAGGTCAGCCCGAGTGCGGCGGCCGCGGCCCCGAGCAGGGCGAGGATGTCGCGGGCGTGCAGGGAGGAGGTGTTGCGGCGCTCTTCGGCGGGCGTGCCGGGGCCGTCGGGGACGGCCTCGGGGCAGACGGTGCGGGGCGGGTCGGCGGTGGCCGCGGCGCTCGGGTGCGTGGTGACGGTCATGCTTCGGCCCCCGCTCCGGAGCGGCTGCGGGCGACGACCGAGGACGCGATGAAGTTGACGACGAGGGTCATGAGGAAGAGGGCGAGGCCGGCTGCCATCAGGGCGGACATCCCGAACTCGCCGGCGGATCCGTAGCGCAGGGCGATGAGGGCGGACACGGAGTTGGCGCCGTTCTGCAGGAGGTGCCACTGCACCTCGAAGACCGGGGAGATGATCAGGTAGACGGCGATGGTCTCCCCCAGTGCGCGGCCGAGGCCGAGCATGGTGCCGCCGATGATCCCGCCCCTGCCGAAGGGCAGGACGACGGAGCGGATGACACCCCACTGGGTGGCGCCGAGGGCGAAGGCGCCCTCGCGTTCGCCGGGCGGGGCCTGGGCGAAGGCCTCGCGCATCACCGAGCAGGCGATCGGCGTGACCATCAGCGCGACGACCATGCCGGCGATGAAGGTGGAGGAGGTGTAGAAGGTGTTCGGGCTGAGCGGGTCGCGGGGACTGTCCCCGTCGACGGCGAAGAGCGGGAACCATCCGAAGTAGGTGGTGAGCCAGCGGGACAGGCCCACGACGCTCGGCTGGAACAGGAACAGCCCCCACAGGCCGTAGACCACGCTGGGCACCGCGGCCATCAGGTCGACCAGGCTGATCAGGGTCTGCTTGAGGCGGCGCGGTGCGTACTCGGTGATGTAGAGGGCCGTACCCGCGGCGAGCGGCACGGCGAAGACGATCGCGACGGCCCCGATGAGGACGGTGCCGGTGAGGACGGTCGCGATGCCGAAGTGGTGGGAGTCCGGCTCCCACGCGGAGGTGGTGAGGAAGGCCGGGCCGGCGTCGGTCAGGGCCTCGAGGGCGCGTCCGCCGAGAAAGACCCCGACCAGGGTCATGATCAGGAGGACGGTGGCGCCGGCGCCGCGGGCCCAGCCGCGGAAGATCCGGTCGGCCGGGTCGCCGCCCTTGAGGAGGGGGCGGGGTGTGTCGCCCCGGTCGGCGGGCTCGGGCGCATCGACGACGGTCGTGGTCGCGGTGGTCGCGGTGGTCACAGCAGGCCTCCCCCGCGGACGGCGAGCCCGGGGGCGTCGCCGGCGCCGGGCAGGCGCAGGCCGCGCAGCCGCCGGGTGTAGGTGACGCCGGAGGCGACCTGCGCCTCGGTGACGGCGGACAGGAAGAGCTGGAGGCTGTGGCGGCATTCGCGCTGGCGGCGGAAGGTGCGGACGGCGACGGCCACGCATTGCTCGTCGAGGGTGAGCTGCCAGGTCCAGGCGCCGGCCCCGCCCCCGGCGGTGGCCCCAGCGGTCGCCGCCGACCCGCTACCGGTGCCGGTGCCGGTGCCGGGGGACATCACCACGAGCGTGCTGACCCTGGCGGCCTCCGCGCGCAGCCGCTCCACGGAGGAGCAGCAGGCCGTGAGGCTGCTGTGCGCGTGCGGACTGCGGCCGAGTTCGTGGTTGTTGGCGCCGATGAGACGCCAGGTCACCGCCTCGGGGCAGCCGCCGGCACCCCCTTGGTCCGCGGCGCGTCCGGGTGCCTGACGTCGTACGACGTCCACCCACGACACGAACAGAAAACGTGGCCGAGACACCGGTCCGCCCCCCTTCCCCACAAGCCGTGCGTGGCCTGAAATCGGCCACCCACCCATGGCCGCGGGCATGACAATCCACGGGGCGTAGGGCTGTGCGGCACACGGATTGGTGAAGCAGAAACGGAGAACATGTGAACGAGAGGAGGGGGCATGTGTGGGCCCTGTGATCCCTAGGAGATTCCGAGGAGGCGGACGGCTTGGTAGTACATCTGGGCGGTGCCGTCGCACGAGTTCCGGCGGGGGCCCGAGTACTGGGCGCAGACCCGCTTCAGGTCCGCGTGGAACGCCAGGTCCAACCGTTGTTTGGCGGCCGGAAACAGTCCTGCCGCACGGTGGTTGCGGTAGCCGAAGTCATGGCGCGCGCAGGCGTCCGCGAAGGGGAAGCCGAGGGGGTTGTCGGGGGACGAGGTGCACTGGTCCGTCGACCAGTCGAAGGCGTACGCGGCCCAGGGCGCCCGGTGCTCGCGCGCCTGTGCCCATGCGTGGTAACTGGCGGCACTGGTCTGCGTCCAGCGGCTCAGCACCTGCGGCTTGTCGGCCGGGACCTGCGGTGCGGCGCCCGCCCGGGCTACCGGGGCGACGGCGAGCAGCGCGGTGGCGGCGGTGGCGAGAGCGGGGAGGAGGAGGCGACGGCGCATGGGGTTCCTCGGTGCCTGGGCGGAGGGGGTCACCTCCGGCCAACTGCCCCGGGCACCCTCCGGTTACTGCGCGTCGATCCGACCGGACCCGACACCCTCCCAGGTATGAGTCCGTATGGGACTTGCGGCGCACTCTCGTTTCGTCCTGAGGAGGGACGCGCGACGGGGGTCCGCCCGTCGAGACTGGAGAACATGAACCGCCGCCCGCTCGTCATCGCCGCAGCCACCGTGGGAGTACTCGCCACCGCCGCCTTCGCACTGCCCAACCTCCCGCCGAACCCCGTGACCGACACGATCGACAACAAGGTGTACAAGGAGAAGGGCAAGCGCTTCGCGAGCGCCGCCGATGCTCCCAAACGCGAGAAGGCACCGTTCGCCCTGCCGTCCTGGATACCCAAGGACGCCACCGACGTCCGCATACGGGTGCGCACGACCGGCGAGGCCCGGCTGATCCGGTTCACCCTCGGCGCGACGCCGCTGGACGCCCCCCAGTGCGGCGCGGGCACGCCGAAGCCCGTGGGCAACCCGGACCTGCACGCCAAGTGGTGGCCGGGCGGCAATCTGCGGGACGGCGTGCGCTCCGAGTGCCGCGGCGCCCACCAGTACCAGGTCATGGTGCGCGGCAAGCGGGTCTACGCCTGGACGGACGGCACCCCGCCCCCGGGCGCCGGGCCCCGGGACGGCGCCCCCGCCCCCCGCGCCCACGGCTGACCGCCCGGCGGGCGCAGGGCACTCGGCGGGCCTACGGCTGCGACTGCGACTGCGGCTACGGCTACGGCTACGGCTACGGCTACGGGTGTGACGGCGACGGGCAAGGAGTGTTCAGTCGCGGGCCAGCGCCGCGGCGGCGGCGCTGGCGAAGCCTTCAGGGTTGTCGAGCATGATGTTGTGCCCGCACACGGGGACGGACACCACGGCCACACCGGAGGCCTCCAGGGCTGCGGCGCCCGGGAGCGGGCCGTCCGCTTCCGGCAGCAGGTAGGTGCACGGGATCTTCGAATCCAGCAGCAGCTCGCGCATGGTGGGCGTGGTGCCCGCGACCAGGTGGACGGCGGTGCGGTACAGGGCGGTTCGGCCGGCGAGCCGCATCGTGGCCCACCAGTGCGCCCCGACCCGGTCCCGCACCTCGGCCCAGCCCCCGGCCAGGAACTCCTCCTCGGTGCAGGAGGCGATCCCGCTGCTCCCCGGCATGACGGGAACGGGCTGCTGCGGGTCCAGGTTGGCGTCGATGAGCACCAGCCGGGACACCAGACGGGGGTGCCGGTGGGCGAGCACGATGGCGACGGCGCCGCCCATGCTGTGGGCGATCAGCTCGGCGCCCTCCGCACCGGCTTCGGTGAGGGCGGCGGCCAGCGCGTCGGCGTGCGCTTCGAGGGTGTAGGAGAACCCCTCGGGACGGTCACTGTGCCCGTGACCCAGCAGGTCGACCAGCAGCGAACGCCGCCCCGCCAGCAGCGGATGCGTGGCGCTCGCCGCGAAGTAGGCGGGCGAGGTCGCCCCCAGCCCGTGCACATAGACCCGGGCCGGTTCCTCCCCCGCCAGCTCGACCCAGCGGATCCGGTCGCCCTCCGGCGTGACCACGGCGTTCCTCACGATGCTCCCCCACGTGCCTTGGATTCCCGACAGCCGGAACAGGCTAAGGGGTGCGCCGGCCGGGGCAGTCACGGCCGCCACGCCGTGCCGGATATCGGCTGACCATCCGTCATGCGCCCACTATCGTGACCGCCATGGACATTCGCCGGGCCAGCACCCCCGCCGAGCTCACGGCCGCCGAATCCCTCTTCGACGGGCCCGCCCGCGAGGAGTGGTCCGAGCGGTTCCTCGCCGCCCCGGGTCACGTGATGCTCATCGCCTACGTCGACGGCGTGCCCGCCGCAATGGTCTCCGGCATCGAGATGAGCCACCCCGACAAGGGCACGGAAATGTGCCTGTACGAGCTCTCCGTGGACGAGGGGTACCGCCGCCGCGGCATCGGCCGCGATCTGACCCTGGCCCTCGCCGAGGAGGCGAAGGCGCGCGGCTGCTACGGCATGTGGGTGGGGGTCGACACCGACAACGAGGCCGCTCTCGCCACCTACACCTCCGCCGGCGCCCGCGACGAGGGCGTCTTCTCGATGCGCGGCTGGCCCCTCGCCCCGTAGCCGGGTCCGGCCCCTCCCCGCAGGCCCTCCCCGGCAACCTCTCCGCCCTGACCGGCACTTAGGGTGAGCGCGGATCAACTCATTGGTTGATCGGAGATGTGGCCGAGGCCCTGCAGGCCATCCACGCCGTCGGCATCGTGCACCGGGACATGAAGCCGTCGAACGTGCTCCTCGCCGCCGACGGTCCCCGGGTCATCGACTTCGGCATCTCGCCGGCGTCCGACATCACGGCGCACACCACCGCCGGCGCGACCATCGGCACCCCCAGTACATGGCCCCCGAGCAGGCGTCGGCGGGTGAGGTCACAGCAGCCGCCGACGTCTTCGCGCTGGGGCGGACGGCGGCGTTCGCCGCACTGGGCGAGCCGCTGTACGGCACGGGTCCTTCCGCGCTGGTGCTGTACCGGATCGTGCACTCCGAGCCCGACCTGACCCGACTGCCGCAGGAGCTGCGACCGCTGATCGCCCGGTGCCTGGTCGCCGATCCGCAGCAGCGGGCCACCTCCCGCGGAGATCTTGGCGGCGTGCCGGCAGCTGGTGGGCGAGGACGTCGACGCGGCCGGCGGCCCGGCCCTCTGGCGCGAGGTGACGGGGCCGGAGCTGTCGGTCCCGGAGCCGGTCCCGGACCCCACCCCGGCGCCCACGCCCGTACTGGCGCCCGCGCCCGCACCCGCGGCGGCGCCCGCTCCCGTCCCGGCGCCCGTGTGGGGGACGGTTCCTCCGCACGCGATGCGCCAGGTGTGGCAGCCCCCGCAGACGACGACGCCGGAAGGACCGGAGCAGCTGCGCAGGCGTCGGCGCCGCAACGTGCTGATCTCCGCCGCATCGGTGGTGGCCGTCGCACTCGTACTGGGCACGGCATGGTCGGTCATCGACAACGCGGCGGCCGGGCTGCGCGACCGCGCGCAGTTCCCGGCGGCCGAGGGGACACCGGCGGGGTCGGCCCGCTCGGCGAGCGGGGGACCGGCCCCGGCGGCCACCCCGTCCACGCAGAGCCCGAGCCCCAGCCCGAGCCCGAGCGGCCCGCCGAAGGCGATGCCCTACCCCCAGCTGTGCCTGGACGAGGACAACTCGATCGGCATCAAGGAGCCGATCCAGCATGCCGACCGTGCGGGGGACATCCGTCTGAAGTGCGGAGAGTACGACTGCTCGCTGGAGAGCAGCACCAGCGTGATCACCGTGCTGTCGGGCGGACCGAACGGCTCCCTCGACTCGTGCCGGAAGGCCCTCGAGAACACCAACAAGAAGAGCCGGCCCCTGGACCTGGCGGCGGCCGGCAGCGAGTTCTGCGTCAAGCACCCGTCGGGGGACATCACGCTGTTCGTGATCACGCTCAAGTCGACCCGGACGCTGTCGGACCTCCCGGCCCTGGTGTCGGCCGACATGACGGTCTGGCGGGCCGCCTGACGGAACGGGGCACCGCGCGGGCCCGGGCCCGGATACGCCCGCGCGGCGGCGTGTCGTGCGCCCACTCGGCGCACCCTCCGCGCGCCCGGGCCGCCGCTCGCAGAGCATCGGCCGCATGACCGCATTCGCCGCGCTCCTCCCCGCCGCCGCCCTCCTCGCCGCTTCCGTCACAAGCTCCCCGCCGGCTCCCGGCTCCGGTGCCGCCGCCCCTTACGTCGTCGTCCTCAAGGACACCACCTCCCGCGCCCCGACCCGCGCCGTGGCCGCCGAGGCGGCGGACGCCGGGGACGAGGTCGGGGCCGTCTACGGGGCCGCCCTGAACGGCTTCGCCGTCCGCACCACGGCCGCCCGGGCCGCCGCCCTGGCCGCCGACCCCCGGGTGGCCTCCGTGGAGCCGGACGCGGAGTTCCACACCAGCGACACCCCCGGCACTACCGGCACCACGGGCGCCGCCGACACCCCCGGCACGCCCGGCACCCACCAGTCCCTGCCGCAGGCGCCCGCGCCGTGGTCCCTGGACCGGATCGACCAGCGCGAACTCCCCCTCGACGGCTCGTACACGTACCCCACCAGGGCCGCGGGCGTCACCGTCTACGTCGTGGACACCGGTATCAACACCGGGCACGTGGAGTTCGGCGGCCGCGCCCGCAACGGCTACAACGCGGTGTTCCTCGGCAGTTCCCGCGACTGCAACGGCCATGGCACGCACGTCGCGGCGACCGTGGGCGGACAGACGTACGGGGTCGCCAAGGGCGTCTCGCTCGTGGGCGTGAAGGTGGCCGACTGCCGTGGCTCCGCCGCCCTGTCGGCCCTGATCAAAGGTCTCGACTGGGTGGTGAAGGACGCCGCCAAGGCCCCCGCCACCCCGGCCGTGGCCAACATGAGCATCGGCGGCACCCGCAGCTACGCGCTCGACGCGGCGGTGGCCCGGGCCGTGGCCAGGGGGATCACCGTCACCGTGGCCGCCGGGAACGACGGCGCGAACGCCTGCTCCGGATCCCCGGCCGCCGTCCCCCAGGCCCTCACGGTCGGCGCGACCGACGCCGCGGACCGGCGGGCGCCGTTCTCCGACCACGGCCGCTGCGTGGACCTCTCGGCGCCCGGCGTGGGCATCACCTCGGCGTGGAAGGGCACCGCCACCGCCACGGCCCGCGCCTCCGGCACCTCGATGGCCGCCCCGCACGTGGCCGGGGTCGCCGCCCTCATCCTCGCGCGCGGTATCGCGCGCACCCCGGCTCAGGTGTCCGCGGAACTGCTGCGCAGCGCCGTGCCCGACCGGATCTCCGGTCTCCCGGCCGGCACCCCGAACCTGCTGCTCCACACCCCCACCGGACGCTAGACGTCCCTTCCGTATCCACCCCGGCATCCACCGGACATCCACCCCGGCACCCACCCCGGCACCCACCCCGACCAGTCGGTATCCGATGGGCCATCAGACTCTCTCTGATGGCCCATCAATTTCTGTGCGCTTCGGGCGAAAGCAAGTCATTGACTTCTCATCACGGCGACGCGTCAATATCGGCCACCGCACCGGCTCGGCCTCCCCCACACAGCGGGTGGGGGGAGGGGTTCGTCATGACGAAGGAGTCGCGACCCAGTGAGTACGAGAACCTATCGACGAAGAGTGCTGGCCGGGGCGGGAGCCCTGTCTCTGGCCCTGACGGGCGGCGTGGTGGCCCTGACGGGTTCCGCGCAGGCCGCGACCAAGACCACAGCCGTTTTCGAGAACTGCGACGCCCCGGCGCCGCAGCCGGACGGCTCGGGCAACCAGAACTACACGGTCACCCTGCCCGACGGAGCCAAGGCCGGCGACGTCGTGCCGATCACGATCGACCCGGGCGCGAGCCCCCTGATCCCCTCGTTCTCCGTCACCACGGTGAACACCTCCAAGATCACTCTCAAGGTGGGGACCACCACCCAGGTGGTCACCAGCCCGCCGGAGACCGTCTCCGTCGTGGCCGGGCAGCCGCTCGACCCCAAGGCGTTCTCCGGAACCATCAAGATCCCGGACGGCACCGAGGGCACGACCGTCCAGGTCGCCCTCGACCTCGCGGTGACCGACGCGGACCTCTCCGGTTCGGTCTTCACCACCACCTGTACCCCGGCCCCGCGCCCGAGCGCCTCGCTCGGCTCGGTCGCGGTCGAGGCCCTGCCCAAGGACCCGGTCACCACGAAGCTGACGCCCAACAGCGGCCCGGCGGGCACCGCCGTCGCCGTGACCGGCGCCAACTTCCCGGCCGGCCCAGTCACCTGCTCCGCCCTGCTCGCGGGCACGGCGACCGGTGACACCGGTGCGGGCACGGCGGACGCGAGCGGCGCCGCCACCTGCAACCTCACGGTCACCAAGAAGGCCGACGCGATCCGGATCGACGGTTCGATCACCCCGTACAAGTCCTTCGTCTTCCTGGAGGAGCAGGCCGGTGTGAAGAACCCGGTCGACGTCGAGGTCCTGCCCGGGCCGCTGGCCCTCGGCCCGAAGGACGGCCAGCCGGCCGTCAGCTTCGGCGCGGTCACCATCAACGGCAAGGCCCAGTCGGTGGTCGGCGTCTTCAACGCCGCGACCGTCCAGGACTTCCGCGGCGGCTCGCTCGGCTGGGACGTGACGGCGACGCGTACGCCGTTCCTGAACCAGACCACCGGCCACTCGATGGCGAAGGCGCAGATCGGCATCCAGCCGTCCTGCACCGTGACCAACCCGGACAGCCCGAGCACCTGCACCGCGGGCACCCCGGGCGCGATCTCCGACGTCCCCATGAAGGTGGCCTCCCAGGCCGCCGGCGGGGAGGAGCTGACCGGTGGTGAGTTCGCCGTCGGCGGCGCCGGAATGATCCAGCTCCCGCCCTTCATGTTCGCGGACACCTACCAGACGGTCGTGACCTTCTCGATCGCCTGACCCGTACGGCCGCTCGACCCAGGGTGGTGGGGGGGGGGGGGGCCGGCCCCCCCCCCCCCCCCCCCCCGCGCCCCGCGGGGCCCCCCCCCCCCCCCCCGCGCCCCCCCCCGCGCCC
>NZ_JBIWCL010000005.1:104816-242826 GCF_044761485.1 Streptomyces sp. NPDC097617 | reverse complement strand
TCGTATTTTTCCCGGCCCCGCCATTTGATTTGGCCGACACCAAAAATGCGGTGTTTGACCTTGCCCAGCCCCCCCCCCCGGGGGCCCCCCCCCGGGGGGGGGGGGGGCGCGCGGCCCCCCCACCACCCCTTTCCCCTTTCCGCGCCGACTGGAGACCGCCCATGCGCCCTCGTAGCCGCACCCGTTGCCGCACCCGCACCCTCCTGTACGGTCTGCTCCTCGGCCTGCTGCTCGGCGCGGGCCTGCTGCCGGCCACCGCTGCGACGGCCGCGGACAACGGCACGTGGGGGGTGTTCCCAACGCCCGCGGCCGGTGCGGCCGTGACCGACCGCGCGTACTTCTTCCACCAGGGCGCGGCCGGGAGCGCGCTCAGCGACAGCGTGACGATCCTGAACTCCTCCGACAAGGAGCTGACGTTCCAGGTCTTCGCCACGGATGCCCTCAACACCCCGGCGGGCGGCGCCTTCGCGCTGCTGCCGGTGGAGACGAAGCCCAAGGACGTCGGAGCCTGGATCGCCCTGGCGCCGGAGGCCGCGAGCACCGTCACCGTGCCCGCCAAGGGCCGCAAGGACATTCCGTTCACCGTGAAGGTCCCGGCGGACGCGACGCCCGGTGACCATGTCGGCGGGATCGTCGCCCTGGGCACCGCCGTGGAGGGCGTGCAGCAGGAGGGCAAGGTCCAGGTCGGGGTGAAGCGCTCGGTGGGCGCCCGGCTGTACTTCCGGGTGCCGGGGCCGGTCACGGCGGGGCTGAGCGTGGAGGACGTACGGGTCAGCCGGTCGGCGCCGCTGCTGCCGTGGGTCAAGAACGCCCGCGCCACCGTCTCGTACGCGCTCGTCAACCGGGGCAACGTGGTCGTCGAGCCCAGGGTGGCGGTCTCCGCCGAGGGGGTGTTCGGCCGCGAGGTGCTGAACCGGCCCGCCCGGGAGCTGAGGCTGTCCCTGCTGCCGGGCCAGCGGATCGAGCTGACCGAACCGTGGCCGGACGCGCCCCAGTCGGACCGGGTGAGCGTCAAGGTCACGGCGGGAGCGGCCGCCCACCCCGATCTGGTCTCGGAGTCCGGGACGGACTTCATCGCCGTGCCCTGGCCGGCCGTCGGCCTGCTCCTGGTGCTGGCGGGCGCGGGGGCCACGATGTGGGCGCTGCGCCGCCGGCGCCACGCCGAGGGCGAACAGCAAGATGTCCTACCGGACTTGGCTGGGATGCGCTGACCGGCGAGGGTGTCCCCGGGTGACGGTATTCGGCCATCACCCTCGGGGCGGGGAGGCACCTCATGGAACGACAGCACGGCGACACGGCCAAGGGCATCGGGCTGTTGACCCGCATCGAGCGGGCGCTGGGCACCGGGACCGCCGCCTATCTGCCCGGCGACGGCTGGATCCGCCTCACCCTCCCGCTGGAGGACGGCGGACCGGCCCCCGTCACGGTGGACGTGATCGCCGACACGAGGCGGGCGCCGGAGGGGATCGTGTACCTGCTGCCCGGCGGCGGGCTGAACTTCGCGGCGGACTTCTTCACCCCGGGCGGCCGGGGCGAGCACAACCTCGCCCACGAACTGCGCGGCCGGGGCCTGCTCGTCGTCGGGGTCACCCCGCGGGAGGACGCCGCCGCGGCCGCCGACATCACCGCCGAGTGGGGGCTCGCGGCGCACCGCCGGGACCTGGCCGGGGTGGTGCGCGCGCTGGACTGCGTACTGGGCCTGCCGTACGAGTACGCGGGGCACTCCGCCGGGGCCGCCCTCGCCCTGGACGCGGCCTCGCACGACGCCTCCCCGCGGCTGCGCCGGGTGCTGGTGCTGGACACCACCGGCCCGTACACGGGCGACCTGGCGCTGCGGGCCGCCGCGACCCGGGACGCGTACGCCACCCAGCTCGCGCAGGGCGTCCGCGCCACCGACCCGGGGCTCGCGGCGCTGGTCGCCCGGGCGGTGACCGATCCGGCCGGCTCCTCCGCGGCGCCCTGGCCTGCGGACCCGGTCCTGCGCTTCACCCACGCGGGGCTCGCCCACTTCGCGCTGATCCGCACCGCGGCCCTCCCGGGCGCGGCGAACTGGATCCACTCCCGGGGCCACAGCGCCGGGAGCCACGCCTTCGGCGCCACCCCGGCCGAGGACCGGTTCGACCTCACCCACACCCCGCTGTCGACCTGGCACGCGGCCACCGCCGCCCTCGGCAGCGGCCTCGTCCCGACCGCCCTGATGCGGGACCTCGCGGCGATCTGGGCGGGCGACGGGGACACGTACGGGATCGACTGGCACCGGATCCGCACCGAGGTCCTCTGGGTGAATGCCGCCCTGGGCCGCGGCGACCACCCCCGGGGCGCGGAGCTGATCCGCGCGGCCGGGAACGAGCGGGTGACCTTCACCGTGGTCCCCGGCTACGGCCACGGCGACGTGGTCTGGGGCGCCAAGGCCGCGGCGGACGTCTGGTCGAGATTCTGACGACAGCCGGACGGCAGCCGACCGCCGCCGGGCCGCTGCCGGACGGGGCTGCCGGACGGTCGTCGGACGGTCGTCGGGAAACGGAACTCGCCCCCGCGGTGAGGGTTGCGGGGGCGAGTCGGTCCTGCGAGTCGGTCCTGCGAGTGGTTCCTGCGAGTGGTTCCTGCGCGACCCGCGCGCGGTCAGTGGTTGCGCGGGAAGCCCAGGTCCACGCCGAGGTGGCCCTCGGAGGGGTCCGGCCAGCGCGTCGTGACGACCTTGCCGCGGGTGTAGAAGTGGATGCCGTCGTTGCCGTAGATGTGGTGGTCGCCGAAGAGCGAGTCCTTCCAGCCACCGAAGGAGTGGTAGCCCACCGGCACCGGGATCGGCACGTTGACGCCGACCATGCCGGCCTCGACCTCCAGCTGGAAGCGGCGGGCGGCGCCGCCGTCGCGGGTGAAGATCGCGGTGCCGTTGCCGAACGGCGAGGCGTTGATGAGGGCCACACCCTCCTCGTAGGTCTCGGCGCGCAGCACGCACAGCACCGGGCCGAAGATCTCGTCGCGGTAGGCGTCGGAGTCGGTCTTCACCCGGTCCAGCAGCGACAGGCCGATCCAGTGGCCCTTCTCGTTGCCCTCGACCGTGAAGCCGGTGCCGTCGAGGACGACGTCCGCGCCCTGGTCGGCCGCGCCCTTCACGTAGGAGGCGACCTTGTCGCGGTGCGCGGCGGTGATCAGCGGACCCATCTCGGAGGCCGGGTCGTTGCCGGGGCCGATCTTGATCTTCTCGGCGCGCTCGCGGATCTTCTCGACGAGCTCGTCGCCGATCGCGCCGACGGCCACCACGGCGGAGATCGCCATGCAGCGCTCACCGGCCGAGCCGTAGGCCGCGGAGACGGCCGCGTCGGCGGCGACGTCCAGGTCGGCGTCCGGCAGCACCAGCATGTGGTTCTTGGCGCCGCCCAGGGCCTGGACGCGCTTGCCGTTGGCGGAGGCGGTGGTGTGGATGTGGCGGGCGATCGGGGTCGAGCCGACGAAGGAGACGGCCGCGATGCCGGGGTGGGCGAGCAGCGCGTCGACGGCCACCTTGTCGCCGTGGAGCACATTCAGCACGCCCGCAGGCAGACCGGCCTCGGTCGCCAGCTCGGCGAGCTTGTTGGCGGCCGACGGGTCCTTCTCGCTCGGCTTGAGGATGAAGGTGTTTCCGCAGGCCACGGCCAGCGGGAACATCCACATCGGGACCATCGCCGGGAAGTTGAAGGGGGTGATGCCGGCGACGACGCCCAGCGGCTGGCGGATCGAGGAGACGTCCACCCGGTTGGAGACGGAGGTGGACAGCTCGCCCTTGAGCTGCGTGGTGATGCCGCAGGCCAGCTCGACGATTTCCAGGCCGCGGGCCACCTCGCCCAGCGCGTCCGAGTGGACCTTGCCGTGCTCGGCGGTGATCAGGGCGGCGATGGCGTCGCGGTTGGCATCCAGCAGGGCGCGGTAGGCGAACAGCACCTTGGTACGGGCGGCCAGCGAGGACTGGCCCCAGATGAGGAAGGCCTCCTGGGCGACCTGTACGGCCGCGTCGACCTCGGCGGCCGAGGCGAGCGCGACCTGCGTGGTGACCTCGCCGGTGGCCGGGTCGGTGACCGGGCCGTAGTTGCCCGACGCGCCCTCGACGGTCTTGCCACCGATCCAGTGGTTGACGGTCTTCATGCCTTGCTCCTTCACAGATGGCGACGTCGCTGCGCGGCTTGCCGGTCGTACTCTTCGCGGGCCGTTGCAGCGTCCTTGCGGGTCGCGGTCTCGGCCACAGGAACATCCCACCACGCCTGTGCCGGGGGTGGGCCCGACACAGTGTCGGGCGTTCGGGTCTGTACGTAGACACATGTGGGACGGGTCGCCGAGCGGGCCTCGGCGAGGGCTTCGCGCAGGTCACGTGTGGTGCGGGCGCGCATCACGGCCATCCCGAGAGAGCCCGCGTTGGCCGCGAGGTCCACCGGAAGGGGATCCCCCGTATACCCGTAATCAGGCGCCCGGAAGCGGTACGCGGTGCCGAAGCCCTCGCCGCCCACCGCCCCCGACAGGCCGCCGATGGAGGCGTAGCCGTGGTTGTCGAGGATCACCACCTTGATCGGGATCCTCTCCTGGACGGCCGTGACGATCTCGGTCGGATTCATCAGGTACGTCCCGTCGCCGACCAGCGCCCACACCGGCCGGCCGGGTGCGGCCAGGGCGACGCCGATGGCCGCGGGGATCTCGTAGCCCATGCAGGAGTAGCCGTACTCCACGTGGTACTGGTCGTGCGACCGGGCCCGCCACAGTTTGTGCAGGTCGCCGGGGAGGGATCCGGCCGCGTTGATCAGGATGTCGGTGTCGTCGACCAGGGCGTCGAGCAGCCCGAGCACCTGGGCCTGGGTGGGCGGAGCGTCCTCGTCCGCCTCCGTGACGGCGTAGGCCCGGTCGACGCGGGCCTCCCAGCGCGCCCGCTCCGCCGCGTATCCCGCTCCGTACGCCGGGTCCGTGCGGTGGCCGGTGAGGCCGCCCCGCAGTTCGTCGAGCCCCTCACGGGCGTCGGCGACCAGGGGCAGGGCGGCGAGCTTGTGCGCGTCGTACGGGTCGAGGTTGAGGCCGACGAAGCGGACGGCCGGATTCTGGAAGAGGGTCGCGGAGGCGGTGGTGAAGTCGGTCAGCCGGGTCCCGGCGGCGATGACGAGGTCGGCCTCCCGGGCGAGCGCGGCGGCGGTGGAGGTCCCGGTGGGGCCGATCCCGCCCACGTCGGCGGGGTGGCCGTACGGCAGGACGCCCTTGCCCGCCTGGGTGACGGCCACCGGGATCCCCGTGGCCTCCGCGAAGGCGGCCAGGGCGGCGCGGGCCTCGCTGTGCCGGATCCCGCCGCCGGCGACGATCAGCGGGCGCGCGGAGCCCCGTACGGCCCCGGCGGCGCGGGCCAGCTCGTGCCGGTCGGGCCGCGGCCGGCGCACGCCCCACACCCGCTCGGCGAAGAACTCCTCGGGCCAGTCGTACGCCTGCGCCTGTACGTCCTGCGGCAGCGCGAGGGTGACGGCGCCGGTCTGCACGGGGTCGGTGAGCACCCGCACGGCCTGGAGCGCGGCCGGGACCAGGGCCTCGGGGCGGGTGATCCGGTCGAAGAAGCGGGAGACGGGCCGCAGCGTGTCGTTGACGGAGATGTCCCCTGCGTAGGGGACCTCCAGCTGCTGGAGCACGGGATCGGCGGGCCGGGTGGCGAAGGTGTCCCCCGGCAGCAGGAGCACCGGGATCCGGTTGATGGTGGCGAGGGCGGCGCCGGTGACGAGGTTGGTGGCGCCGGGCCCGATGGAGGTGGTCACCGCGTGCGCGGACAGCCGGCCGCACTGGCGGGCGTACCCGACGGCGGCGTGCACCATGGCCTGCTCGTTGCGGCCCTGGAGGAAGGGCATGGCCTGCGGCCCGCTCTCCAGGAGGGCCTGGCCGATGCCCGCGACGTTCCCGTGGCCGAAGATCCCCCAGGTGGCGGCGATCAGCCGGTACCGGTGCCCGTCGCGCTCGGTGTACTGGCGGGACAGGAAGCGGACGAGCGCCTGCGCGACGGTGAGCCTCACCGGTGGTCCTCCGTCCGGGGGTGGGGCGGCCGGGGGAAGGGCAGCCGGGGGTCGATGTCCTGCCCGTCCCAGCTGCCGCGGATCCAGCCGTGGTCGGGGTGGTCGCGGATCAGCCACTCCCGGGTCCCGCCCGGTCCGGCCATGACGTTCAGGTAGTACATGGCGTGCCCGGGGGCGGCGATGGACGGGCCGTGCCAGCCGTCGGGGATCAGCACCGCGTCCCCGGTGCGGACCTCGGTGAGGATGTCGGTCTTCCCCGCCGGAGAGGGGGTGACGCGCTGGTAGCCGAGCCCGGGCGTGTCCCCGTGCGGGGCGATCTCGAAGTAGTAGATCTCCTCCAGGCGGGACTCCTCGCCGGGGTGCTGCTCGTCGTGCTTGTGGGGCGGGTACGAGGACCAGTTCCCACCGGGGGTGAGCACCTCGACGGCGATGAGGCGATCGCAGTCGAAGCCGTCCGTGCCGGCGGCGGCGAAGTTGTTGACCTGGCGGGAGCAGTGCCCTGCCCCGCGCAGCTCCACGGGGACGGCTTCGGCCGGGCCGTACCTGGCGGGGAGTTGCCGCTCGCACCGGGCCCCGGCCAGGGCGAAGCGCCCGCCGTTCCCGGAGACGACCTCCGCGTGCGCGTCGCGGGGCAGGTACGCGAAGTCGGTGGTCCCGTCGAACACCCCTGTCCGCCCCTGCAGTGGGAACACCTCCGGTCCGCTCCCGGGGCTGCTCTGCCCCGGACCCCGCGCCTCACTCGCCGGCGAGGCTTGATCCGGCAGGGCCCGGCAACGGACCTCGCAGGCACCCGACAGCGGGAGCACGATCCACTCCGACTCCCCGCACGGGTGCGCGTACACCTCCCCCGGGGCCAGGTCGAGAACCAGCAACCTCGTCCATTCCATCCGCCACTCAGACACCACCGGCACGTCCCACCACCTCCTCCACCTCGTGAGAGAACGGCATCGCCGCCGCACACGCCAGCCGCGAGGCGACGATCGCCCCGGCCGCGTTCGCGTACCGCATCACCGTCTCCAGCTCCCATCCCGCCAGCAACCCGTGGCACAGCGCCCCGCCGAACGCGTCTCCCGCGCCCAGCCCGTTGACCACCTCCACCGGCACCGGCGGGACCTCCAGGGCCGTCCCGTCGCGGTGGACCGCCAGCACGCCCTGCGGTCCGCGCTTGACGACCGCCAGTTCCACGCCCGCCTCGAGCAGCGCCCGCGCCGCCGCGTGCGGGTCCGACTCGCCCGTGGCGATCGCGCACTCCTCCACGTTGCCCACGGCCACCGTCGCCGACCGCAGCGCCCGTTCGTAGAACGGCTCGGGCTTCTCCCGCCACAGCATCGGCCGCCAGTCCAGGTCGAAGACCGTGGTCCCCGTCCGCGCGCGGGCCTCCAGCGCCGCCAGTGTCGCCTCCCGTGAGGGCTCCTCGCTCAGGCCCGTGCCCGTCATCCAGAACACGCGGGCCGCCCGGACCGCTGCCAGGTCCACCTCGTCCACCGCGATCTCCAGGTCCGGCGCCTTCGGCAACCGGTAGAAGTACAGCGGGAAATGGTCCGGCGGGAAGATCTCGCAGAAGGTGACGGGGGTCGGCAGCCCGGGGACCTCGGACACCCACCGGTCGTCCACCCCGAACCCCCGCAGCTCGGAGCGCAGGTACCCGCCGAAGGGGTCCGCGCCGGTCCGGGTGATCACCGCCACCCGCCGCCCCAGGCGGGCCGCGGCGACGGCCACATTGGTCGGGGAGCCGCCGAGGAACTTGCCGAAGGTCTCCACCTCGGCCAGTGGAATGCCGGTCGTCAACGGGTAGAGATCCACCCCGATCCGGCCCATCGTGATCAGGTCGAAGGCGAGCGGATCGCCGGTGCCGGTCACAGTCAGTCCTCCCATCGGTCCTCCACCCTAAGGTGGCCGTTATGACGTCCTCCCCGCCCGCGTTGACCCGTATCCGCATCGGTTCGGCCCCGGACTCCTGGGGTGTCTGGTTTCCCGACGACCCCGGGCAGACCCCGTGGGAACGGTTCCTCGACGAGGTCGCCGACGCCGGGTACGAATGGATCGAGCTCGGCCCCTACGGCTACCTGCCCACCGATCCCGCCCGACTCACCGAGGAAACGGCCAAGCGCGGGCTGCGCGTCTCGGCCGGAACCGTCTTCACCGGACTCCATCACGGGCCCGCCGTGTGGGAGGACACCTGGGAGCACGTGTCGCGGATCGCGGCGCTCACCCGGGCCATGGGCGCGGCCCACCTCGTCGTCATCCCTTCCTTCTGGCGGGACGACAAGACCGGGGAGGTACGGGAGGACCGCACCCTCACACCCGCCCAATGGCATGAACTGGCCTCCCAGACCGAGCGCCTCGGCCGGGAGGTGCAGGACCGGTACGGGCTGCGGATCGTCGTCCATCCGCACGCCGACACCCACATCGACACCCCGTCGAACGTGGCCCGCTTCCTGGACGCCACCGACCCCGATCTCGTCTCCCTCTGCCTGGACACCGGGCACTACGCGTACTGCGGCGGCGACAGCGTGCAGGCGATCGAGGCCTTCGCCGAACGGATCGGCTACCTCCACCTCAAGCAGGTGGATCCGCGGATCCTCGCCGAAGTCGTCGCGGAGGGGCTGCCCTTCGGGCCGGCCGTGGGCCGTGGGGTGATGTGCGAACCGCCCTCCGGGGTGCCCGCGCTGGAACCGGTCCTCGCGGCGGCCCAGCGTCTGGACGTGGACCTCTTCGCCATCGTGGAGCAGGACATGTATCCGTGTCCGCCCGACCGGCCGCTGCCGATCGCCCGGCGGACCCGCGCCTACCTCCGCTCCTGCGGCGCCCGCTGACCCTTCGGAAGAACCAGAGGAGTACGACATGAGCACGCTCGGCATCGCCGTCATCGGCACCGGGAAGATGGGCGCCGACCACGTACGCCGGATCGGGGGGACGGTCGGCGGGGCCCGCGTGGTGGCCGTGGCCGACCCGGACGGGGACCGGGTCAAGGAGGTCGCGGGCACCCTGGACGGGGTGACGGCGCACACCGACCCGGCGGCCGCGATAGCCGCACCCGGGGTTCAGGCCGTCCTGATCGCCTCGCCCGGACCCGCCCACGAGGAGGCGATCCTGCACGCGCTGGAGCGGGAGCTTCCGGTGCTGTGCGAGAAGCCGCTGACCCCCGACCCGGCGGGGGCGCTGCGCGTCATGGAGGCCGAACAGCGGCTGGGGCGGCGCCTGGTGCAGGTGGGCTTCATGCGGCGGTACGACTCGGAGTACGAGCAGCTGAAGAAGCTGCTGGACGCGGGCGGCATCGGGCGCCCGCTCTTCCTGCACTGCCGGCACCGCAACGCCTCCTCGCCGTCGTTCTTCACCAGCGACATGCTGATCAGCGACTCGGTGGTGCACGAGGTGGACGCGGCCCGCTGGCTGCTGGGTCAGGAGATCACCGCCGTGACCGTGCTCTCCCCCCGGCCCTCGGCGGCCGCTCCCGAAGGGCTCAGCGATCCCCGGCTGGTGCTGCTGGAGACCTCCGGCGGGGCCGTCGTCGACGTGGAGATCTTCGTCAACTGCGGTTTCGGCTACCAGGTGCAGTGCGAGGCGGTCGGCGAGGCGGGCAGTGCCCGGATCGGCGACGGCCACGCGATGGTGGTGCAGTCGGCGGGCCGCTGGGGCGGCGCGATCGACCAGGACTTCACGGTGCGCTTCGCCGACGCCTACGACCGGCAGCTGCGCAGCTGGGTGGCCGCGGCCGGGCACGGCCGGGTGGCGGGACCCGACGCGTGGGACGGCTACGCGGCTGCCGCCGTCTCCGAGACGGGCCTCGCGGCGGCGCGCAGCGGCGTACGGACCGTGGTGGAGCTGGCGCAGCGCCCGGCCCTCTACCTCTGACGCCCCGCCAGTGACTCGCCGCCGGACCTCCCCGGACCCCTGTGGCTCTCTTGTCACAGAGGTCACCCTTCTGTCACGCATGTCCGCATTACTCGGGTCTTCCGTCACAGGCGGTCTACAGGCCCTCCCCTGTGCTCACCGCGCGTCGTTCCCCGGGCAGAACCCGAGTGATCGTCAGTGTCCACGCGCCGGCTCCCCCGACGGCCTCCCGGCCGGCCCCGCGGCGTGGACAAGGAGGTGTCCAGCATGAGCGACCGACAGCTCTGGTCGTACAAGGAGATCGCTGCCCACATCCGGGTCCAGCCGGACACCGTGCGCTCCTACCGCAAGCACGGCCTGCTCCCCGCCCCCGATCACGTGGAAGGGGGCAAGCCCTACTGGTACGCCGACACCGTGCGCGCCTGGGTGGCCCGCCGGCCCGGGAACCGGGGCCGCCGCGAGGACTGACCGCCGCGGCGCCGGATGAGGGGACCCACCCCCGGGCCCCTCACCCGGCCCCTGCGCCCGGCCCTCTCCTCCCGGGCCTGCGCCCGCCCTTACGTCCCGGCCCCGACGGGTATCCGGTCCGCCTCCGGCACCGGGGGCGGGGGCGCGGACTCACCCTCGCTGAGCCCGAACCTGGCGTGCAGCCGGCGCAGCGGGGCGGGCGCCCACCACGTGGCCCGGCCGGTCAGCTTCATCACCGCCGGGACCAGGAGGCTGCGGACGACCATGGCGTCCATCAGGACCGCCAGCGCGATCCCGAGGCCCAGCATCTTGGTGTTGGTCACCCGGGAAGTACCGATGGCCACCATCACCACCGCCAGGATCACGGCGGCCGCGGTGATCAGCCCGCCGGTACGGGCCAGCCCGGTCCGGACGGCGCTCTCGTGGTCCCCGGTCCGGTCGTACTCCTCCTTGATACGGGATATGAGGAACACCCCGTAGTCCATGGAGAGCCCGAAGGCGATGCAGAACATCAGCACCGGCAGGGTGGTCTCTATGTCACCGGTGGCGGTGAAGGCGAGGAGCCCCGAGAGGTGGCCCTCCTGGAACACCCACACCACGGCCCCGAACATGGCCGTCAGGCTGAGGGCGTTGAGCAGCACCGCCTGCAGGGGTATCAGCAGACTTCCGGTGAGCAGGAACACCAGCAGCAGGGTGGCCAGGACCACCAGGGCCGCCGCCGCGGGCAGGGCGCCCGCGATGGCCTTCTGCGCGTCCACGAGGACGGCTGCCTGTCCGGTGACCGAGGTCGTGAAGCCGGGGTCCACGGCGCGGACCTCGTCGACCAGGTCCTGGGCTCGCTCCCCCACGGCCTCGCCCTCCACGGCGACCGAGAAGGAGGAGTACGCGCTTCCCTTCGCGGAGCCGACCGGACCGTCGACCCGGACCACCCCCGGCAGGGCGGCCAGCCGGTCCCGGTAGGCCTCGAGGTGGTCGGGTCCGGGTGAGCCCTCGACGAGCACGGTGAGACCGCCGCCGGGGCTGCCCGGGAAGTGGTCCCGGATCTGCTCCTGCACCACATGGGAGGGGGCGTCCTTCGGGAGCTGCCGGTCATCGACCGTGCCGAACTTGACCCCGGTGAAGGGCAGTCCGAGCAGCAGCAGGCCCACCGTGGTGGCCACGGCGAACACCGGGGCGCGCCGCATCACGAGGGCTGCCGTCCGCCCCCAGCCCCTCCCCGTCTCCGCGGCCCCGGCAGCGGCGGCCGCGGGACGGCCGCGCCGCCACAGCCGGCGCAGGTCGAGGGCGTTGACACGCTCGCCGAGGAGTACCAGCGCGGCCGGCAGCAGGATCAGTGCTGCCGCCGCCGCGAGCAGGACCACCGCGACCCCGGCGTAGGCGAAGGAGCGCAGGAAGTACATCGGGAAGAAGAGCATGGCCGAGAGCGAGACGGCGACGGTGAGCGCCGAGAACAGCACGGTGCGCCCGGCGGTGCGCAGGGTGGCCCCGACGGCCGCCACCGGATCGCGCCCGGCGGCGAGTTCCTCTCGGAACCTGCGGACGATGAACAGGGCGTAGTCGATGGCGAGTCCGAGACCGAGCGCGGTGGTCAGGTTCTGCGCGAAGACCGAGACGTCGGTGACCTCCGTCAGTCCGCGCAGGACGGCATTGGTGCCGAGGATGGCCACGATGCCGACACCCAGCGGGAGCAGGGCGGCGACCGCGCTGCCGAAAACGAGGACGAGCAGGACGAGGGTGACCGGCAGCGCGATCAGCTCGGCGCGCAGCAGGTCCTCCTGGATGGTCTCGGTGACCTCGCGCTGGACGGCGGCGGGACCGCCGAGCGACACCCGCACCGGGCCGTGCGCGCCTTCGTAGCGCGGGGCTATGCGTTCCAGGGTCGCGGTGGCCGTCTTCTCGTCGCCCTGGACCCGGGCGGCGATGAGCGCCTGTCGGCCGTCCTCGGAGCGCAGCGCGGGCAGGTGCGCGCGCCAGTACGAGCCGACGCCGATGACCCCCCGTTCGGCGGCGAGTGCGGTGGTGAGCCGTTCGGCCTCGGCGGCGACGGCGGGGTCGTCGACCCCGGCGGTGCCCGCCGGGGCGTCGACGAGCAGGAGCAGGTTGGGCTCGGAGTGCGGGAACTCGCGCTCCAGGGCCCGCGCGGCGTAGGTGGACTGGGCGCCCGGGTCCTCCCAGCCACCACTTCCCAGCCGGTCGGCGACGCCGCCGCCCGCGACCACGGCCAGGGCCGTGACCAGCAGGGCGAGCAGCAGCGTGAGCCGCGGCCGGGCCGTGACGAACCGGGTCCACCCCCCGTCCGCCCCGGAGGACGGCGGATTCTTGACTTCGGACATGACTCGGTGTCCCCTTCACCGTGATTGCCAGGCCGCATAGACTGGCAAACACGAGCACTCGCTCGCGTTTTTCAAGAATGCGAGCGATCTCTCGCGTTTGTCAATCACCCACGGGAAGCAGGGGATTGGACATGCCGGGGACACCCACGGGCAAAAGCAACGAAAAGGGGATCAAGAACTCCGCCGCGAGCGAGAATCCCACCGCCGCCAAGAGCCCCGCCACCCCCCGCCGCCGCCAGGCCCGCGGCGAACGCCGGATCTCCCAGCTGCTCGCGGCCGCCGCAGGCGTGTTCTGCCGTACCGGCTACGCCTCCGCCAGCACCAACGCCATCGCGCGCGAGGCGGGTGTCTCGCCGGGCACCCTCTACCAGTACTTCCCGAACAAGGAGGCCATCGCGATCGAGCTCGGCGGCCTGCTGCTCCAGCGCGCCAAGGAGACGCACGGCCAGGCCTTCCGCCCCGAGAACCTGCGGCGCCCCCTGCCCGAGCTGCTCGATGCCGTCCTCGACCCGGTCATCGCCTTCAACTGCGAGAACCCGGCCTTCTGGGCCCTCATGCACGGCACCGGCGTCCCCGGCATCGCCCAGGAGCACGAGGAGCTGCACGAGGGCCTGCTCACCCGGGTCGAGGCCGTGCTGCGCGACTTCTGCCCCGCGGCCACGACCCACGAGATCGCCCACACCTCGAACATGATCCTGGGCATCTTCAAGTCGTCCCTCGACCTGATCCTGGCCCACGAGGGCGACGAGCGCGCCGCCTACACCGCCGAGCTCAAGACCGTCCTGCTGCGCTACCTGGAGCCGATGATCACCACGACTCCCCCTCGCTGACCCGCCCGGCCCGGCCGGTCCGCTCCACCTCGGCGCCCTCCGGGCCCCGGGCGCGGGCCAGCAGCCGCAGCCCCACCGGCGGGAACACCAGGACGGACACCATCCCTGCCCCCACCAGCGCCGCCGCCTCCCCCGGGGTCATCATCCCGTCGTCCACGCCGAGCGTCGCGATGGCCACCACCAGCGGCAGCGCGGTGGACCCGAACAGCACGAGGGCCGACCGCTGCGGCCGCCCCAGGTCGCGCGGCGCCAGCAGCCACATGGGCAGCCCGCGCACCACGAGGAACAGCAGCAGGAAGACCGGCAGCAGGACCAGCACCCGCCCGCCCGACAGCAGCGCCTTCAGGTCGAACTCGATCCCCGTGACCACGAAGAACAGCGGCACGAGGAAGCCGAAGCCCATGGCCTCCACCGTCGAGAGCACGGTCCCGCTGCTCTCCGGCGCCGCCCCGTGCAGGACCAGTCGCGTGATCAGTCCGACCGCGAGGGCGCCGAGCAGCACGTTGAGTCCGAGCGCCTCGGACAGCGCCGGCATCGCCACCAGCAGCAGGAGCAGGAGCACGAGTCGTACGGCGAACTGCGCACTGCCGTGCAGGGTCTTGGCGATGACCCGGGAGAACCACGGCGGCTTGGGCCGCAGGGCCCAGAACACCGCCGCCGCCGTCAGTAGCGCGAAGGCCGCCAGCAGCGCCGCCGAGCCGGCCGGGGCCCGGCCGCCGAGCAGCAGCGACATGGCGATGATCGGCCCGAACTCGCCCACCGCTCCCATCGCCATCATCACGGCCCCGAACCGCCCCTGAACTGGATCTCGTACCCGGCCAGGAAGATCAGCACGGCCAGCCCGAGCTGGCTCAGTACGTCGACCACCTCGCCCGTCCCGGCCCAGCCGAGCACGTCCGGGCCGATCAGGATGCCGAGCAGGATCTCGAAGATGACCAGCGGGACCGACAGCCAGCGCGAGACCCCGAAGACGAGCAGGGGGGCGAGGACGGCGGCGGCCATGATCAGGACGAGGCTTCCCGAGTGATCCATATCAGCCATTTACGTACAGCACGCCCATACCGCCCAGTTTTCCCACGCGGAGCGAAAGACTGGGAGCCGATACTCGCATTCATACCCCCCAGGGGTATAATCTCGAAGTGTCGGGAGGACGGTGGAGCCATCGGCCACCCCTCCCGGTGACCGGCACACGCCCCTGAAGAGGAGAACGACATGACCGCCGAGACGGACACCCAGACCACCACCGTCTACCGGGTGACCGGCATGACCTGCGGACACTGCGAGGGCGCGGTGACCACCGAGATCTCCGCCCTGCCGGGCGTCAGCACGGTCAAGGCCGTCGCCGCGACCGGTGAGGTCACCGTGGTCTCCGCCGGCCCGCTCGCGGACGAGGACGTACGCGCCGCCGTGGACGAGGCCGGCTACGAGTTCGCCGGACGGGTCTGAGCGGCCGCCCCTCCCGTACGGCACCCGCGGCAGCCCCGCGGAACCCTGCCGGGCCGTGCCGGCCAGCTCATACTGGTCCCGTACGGCCCGGCCATCCCCCTGGAGCCGGAACATGAGCAGCAGCACTGTGCACGACGGACCGATAGCGGCGGTCGAACTCTCGATCGGCGGGATGACCTGCGCCTCCTGCGCGGCCCGCATCGAGAAGAAGCTCAACCGGATGGACGGCGTCGAGGCCACGGTGAACTACGCCACCGAGAAGGCCCGCGTCTCCTACACCGGTGACGTCCGGGTCGCCGACCTGATCGCGACCGTCGTCAAGACCGGCTACACCGCCGAGGAGCCCCCGCCGCCGCCCGCCCCGGAAGCCGCCGAAGAGGTACGTGCCGAGGCCGGGGCCGAAACCCCCGACCCGGTGCTTGCCGCGCTGCGGCAGCGGCTGCTGGTCTCCGTCGCGCTCGCCCTGCCCGTCGTCCTGCTCGCGATGGTCCCGGCGCTCCAGTTCGACAACTGGCAGTGGCTCTCCCTGACCCTCGCGGCCCCCGTCGTCATCTGGGGCGGCCTCCCCTTCCACAAGGCCGCCTGGACCAACGCCCGGCACGGCGCCGCCACCATGGACACCCTGGTCTCGGTCGGCACGCTTGCCGCCTTCGCATGGTCGCTGTGGGCCCTGTTCTTCGGCCACGCCGGCATGCCCGGCATGCGCCACGGCTTCGACCTCACCATCTCCCGTACGGACGGCTCCTCCGCCATCTACCTGGAGGTGGCGGCCGGCGTCGTCTCCTTCATCCTGCTGGGCCGCTATCTGGAGGCCCGCTCCAAGCGGAAGGCAGGCGCGGCCCTCAAGGCCCTGATGGAACTGGGCGCCAAGGACGTGGTCGTCCTGCGCGCCGGCCGGGAGGTCCGGATCCCGGTGGGCGCGCTCGCCGTCGGCGACCGGTTCGTCGTCCGCCCCGGCGAGAAGATCGCCACCGACGGCACCGTCGTCGAGGGCAGTTCCGCCGTGGACGCCTCCATGCTGACCGGTGAGTCCGTCCCGGTCGACGTCACCGCGGGCGACTCCGTCACCGGAGCCACCGTCAACACCTCCGGACGCCTGGTCGTCGAGGCCACCCGGATCGGCGCCGACACCCAGCTCGCCCGGATGGCGAAGATGGTGGAGGAGGCGCAGAACGGCAAGGCCGAGGTGCAGCGACTGGCCGACCGGATCTCCGGGATCTTCGTGCCCGTCGTCCTGGTGCTCGCGCTCGGCACCTGGATCACCTGGCTGCTGATCACCGACGACCCCACCGCCGCCTTCACCGCCGCCGTGGCCGTCCTGATCATCGCCTGCCCGTGCGCCCTGGGACTGGCCACCCCGACCGCGCTGATGGTCGGCACCGGGCGCGGCGCGCAGCTCGGCATTCTGATCAAGGGGCCCGAGGTACTGGAGTCCACCCACCGCGTGGACACCGTCGTCCTGGACAAGACCGGCACCGTCACCACCGGCCGGATGACCCTCGACGGCGTCCTCCCCGCCGCGGGCGTCGACGCACACGAACTGCTGCGCCTCGCGGGGTCCCTGGAGAACGCGTCGGAGCACCCGATCGCCCGGGCCGTGGCCACCGGGGCGGCGCAGCGGGCCGGCGCCCTTCCCGTACCGGAGTCCTTCGAGAACATCGCCGGGCTCGGCGTCCAGGGCGTCGTCGACGGCCACGCCGTCCTGGTGGGCCGCGAGCGGCTGCTGGCCGACTGGTCGATCGAGCTGCCGGCCGCCCTCGCCGAGGCCAAGGAAACCGCCGAGGCCGCGGGCAGCACGGCCGTCCTGGTGGCCTGGGACGGGGCGGCGCGCGGGGTCCTGACGGTGGCCGACGCGGTCAAGGAGACCAGCGCCGAGGCGGTCGCCCGGCTGCGGGCGCTGGGCCTCACCCCGGTGCTGCTGACCGGCGACAACCGGGCCGTCGCCGAGACGGTGGCCCGGGAGGTGGGCATCGACGAGGTGATCGCCGAGGTGCTCCCGCAGGACAAGGTGGACGTCGTACGCCGCCTGCAGGCGCAGGGCCGTACGGTCGCGATGGTCGGCGACGGGGTCAACGACGCGGCCGCGCTGGCCCAGGCGGACCTGGGGCTGGCCATGGGCACCGGCACGGACGCGGCCATCGAGGCGGGCGACCTGACCCTCGTACGGGGCGACCTGCGGGTCGCGGCGGATGCGATCCGGCTCTCCCGCCGGACCCTGGCCACGATCAAGGGCAACCTGTTCTGGGCCTTCGGCTACAACGTGGCGGCCCTGCCGCTGGCCGCGGCCGGCCTGCTCAATCCGATGATCGCCGGGGCCGCGATGGCCTTCTCCTCGGTCTTCGTGGTGACCAACAGCCTCCGGTTGCGGTCCTTCCGCTAACGGACCCCCCTCCGCACGGTCCGCACACTTCCTTCACAGGAGACGCAGATCACAGTGACCACAACGTAACCATCCGGGGTCGCCGTGGGTCTAATGGGGCGATACCAAGAACGTCTTGGGGGACGTTTCACGGAGACCTGGGGGGTTTCCGTGGGTATCCGCCGGCCGGGACACGTACCCGCGGGAGGCTTTGAGCGGCCCTCCCGGACGAACGGGTCCCGGCACACCGACGCCCCGGCTCGGGTCCCGTGGGGGGAATCCGTTTCGGGGAAAAGGGAAGCGCCCCGACCGTCGACCCGTGGGGGGATCGACGGCGGGGCGCTTCTCGCACTCCGGTCACCTGTGGTGCCGTCCGCGCGGCCGCACGCCGCGCGACGGGAAAGCCTCGGGTCAGCGGGCCTCTACGGGAACGAAGTCGCGCAGGACCTCGCCGGTGTAGATCTGGCGCGGGCGACCGATGCGGGAACCCGGCTCCTTGATCATCTCGTGCCACTGGGCGATCCAGCCGGGCAGCCGGCCGAGTGCGAAGAGCACGGTGAACATCTCGGTGGGGAAGCCCATCGCCCGGTAGATCAGACCGGTGTAGAAGTCCACGTTCGGGTAGAGGTTGCGCTCGACGAAGTAGTCGTCGGCCAGCGCGTGCTCTTCCAGCTTGAGCGCGATGTCGAGCAGCTCGTCGCTCTTGCCGAGCGCCGAGAGGACATCGTGCGCCGCAGCCTTGATGATCTTCGCCCGGGGGTCGAAGCTCTTGTAGACGCGGTGTCCGAAGCCCATGAGCCGGACGCCGTCCTCCTTGTTCTTCACCTTGCGGATGAAGGCGTCGACGTCGCCGCCGTCGTTCTTGATGCCTTCCAGCATCTCGAGGACGGACTGGTTGGCGCCACCGTGCAGCGGACCCCACAGGGCCGAGATGCCGGCGGAGATCGAGGCGAACATGTTCGCCTGCGAGGAGCCGACCAGACGCACGGTGGAGGTCGAGCAGTTCTGCTCGTGGTCCGCGTGCAGGATCAGCAGCTTGTCGAGCGCGGAGACCACGACCGGGTCCAGGTCGTACTCCTGGGCCGGCACGGAGAAGGTCATGCGCAGGAAGTTCTCGACGTAGCCGAGGTCGTTGCGCGGGTAGACCACCGGGTGGCCGACCGACTTCTTGTACGCGTAGGCCGCGATCGTCGGGAGCTTGGCCAGCAGCCGGATCGTCGAGAGGTTGCGCTGCGTCTCGTCGAACGGGTTGTGACTGTCCTGGTAGAACGTCGACAGCGCGCTGACCACGGAGGACAGCATCGCCATCGGGTGCGCGTCACGCGGGAAGCCGTCGTAGAAGCGCTTCACGTCCTCGTGGAGCAGCGTGTGCTGGGTGATGTCGTTGCGGAACGACGCGAGCTGGTCGACAGTCGGCAGCTCGCCGTTGATCAGCAGGTACGCGACCTCGATAAAGGTCGAACGCTCGGCCAGCTGCTCGATCGGGTAGCCGCGGTATCGCAGGATGCCCTGCTCACCGTCGAGGTAGGTGATCGCGGACTTGTAGGCCGCGGTGTTGCCGTAGCCACTGTCCAAGGTGACGAGCCCGGTCTGGGCCCGCAGCTTCGAGATGTCGAAGCCCTGGTCACCGACGGTGCTCTCGACCACCGGGTAGGTGTATTCACCGTCCGCGTACCGGAGTACTACAGAGTTGTCGCTCACGTCATCCCTCACCGACGTAGTGCCTCTTCTTCGAGGTGCCCTGACTGCCCCTACCTTCCCCCATTTGGCGCAGGAGAGTGCACTCGGGGTCGGCGTTTGGTGCATTCGACGGCACTGAGTGCCGTCAAGCTGCTCATCCTGCCCCCTTCACACCGGTGCGGGAACCCCAAATGATCGATCATTTAGGTGATGTTTCCCACCGGTATCCGGCCGGACAGCCTGGCAGCGACCGCCGTGTACCTCCTGCCTGCGGAAACGGTACGCACCGCCTGCCCGAGGGCCTTGCGGGACCCGACGAGGACGACCAGTTTCTTCGCCCTGGTCACCGCCGTGTAGAGCAGGTTGCGCTGGAGCATCATCCAGGCCCCGGTGGTGACGGGGATCACCACGGCCGGATATTCACTCCCCTGTGAACGGTGAATGGTGACGGCGTACGCGTGGGCCAGCTCGTCGAGCTCACCGAATTCGTACACGATCTCCTCATCCTCCTCCGTCCGCACCGTCAGGCGCTGTTCGTCCACGTCCAGGTCGGTGACCACGCCGACCGTGCCGTTGAAGACGCCGTTCGCGCCCTTCTCGTAGTTGTTCCGGATCTGGGTCACCTTGTCGCCCACCCGGAAGACCCGGCCGCCGAACCGCTTCTCCGGCAGGTTCGGCCGGGCCGGCGTCATCGCCTGCTGGAGCAGCCCGTTGAGGTTTCCGGCGCCGGCCGGGCCGCGGTGCATCGGTGCGAGCACCTGGACGTCCCGCCGCGGGTCGAGCCCGAACCGGGCCGGAATCCTTCGGGCCGCCACGTCCACGGCCAGCACGCCGGCCGCCTCGGTGTCCTCCTCCGGGAAGAGGAAGAAGTCGGGGAGTCCGTCGGTGATCGGCGGCAGGCCGGTGTTGATCCGGTGGGCGTTGGTGACCACCCCGGACTGCTGGGCCTGCCGGAAGATCCGGGTCAGCCGTACCGCGGGCACCGGGCCGCCCTCGGCCAGCAGGTCCCGCAGCACCTGCCCGGCGCCGACCGAGGGCAGTTGGTCCACATCGCCGACCAGCAGCAGGTGCGCACCCGGCGCCACCGCCTTGACGAGCTTGTTGGCCAGCAGCAGGTCGAGCATCGAGGCCTCGTCGACCACGACCAGGTCCGCGTCCAGGGGGCGGTCCCGGTTGTACGCCGCGTCCCCGCCCGGTTTGAGCTCCAGCAGCCGGTGCACCGTGGAGGCCTCGGCCCCGGTGAGCTCGGCCAGTCGCTTCGCCGCGCGGCCGGTGGGCGCGGCCAGCACCACCTTGGCCTTCTTCGCCCGGGCCAGCTCGACGATCGAGCGCACGGTGAAGGACTTGCCGCAGCCCGGCCCGCCGGTGAGCACGGCGACCCGGCGGGTCAGCGCCAGCCTGACCGCGTCGCGCTGCTCGGAAGCGAGCGTGGCCCCCGTCCGTCCGGCGAGCCAGCCCAGGGCCTTGTCCCAGTCCACGTCCTGGAAGCCCGGCATCCGGTCGTCCTCGGCGTGCAGCAGCCGCCGCACCTGCCCCACCAGGGACAGCTCGGCCCGGTGGAAGGGCACCAGGTACACGGCGGTCAGCGGGTCCGGCCCGCCCTGCGGATCCGGTACGGGCTCCCGTACGACCCCTTCCGGGTCCGCGGCCAGCTCGGCCAGGCAGTCGATCACCAGCCCGGTGTCCACCTGGAGCAGCTTGACCCCGTCGGCGATGAGCCGCTCCTCGGGCAGGAAACAGTGCCCCTGGTCGGTGGACTGGGACAGGGCGTACTGGAGGCCCGCCTTGACCCGTTCGGGACTGTCGTGCGGGATGCCGACGGCCTGGGCGATGCGGTCGGCGGTGAGGAAGCCGATGCCCCACACGTCGGCGGCGAGCCGGTAGGGCTGGTTCTTCACCACCGAGATCGAGGCGTCGGCGTACTTCTTGTAGATGCGCACGGCGATGGAGGTGGAGACGCCGACGCCCTGGAGGAAGACCATGACTTCCTTGATGGCCTTCTGCTCCTCCCAGGCCGCGCCGATCAGCTTCGTCCGCTTGGGGCCGAGCCCGGGCACCTCGATCAGCCGCTTCGGCTCGCCCTCGATGACGTCGAGGGTGTCGGTGCCGAAGTGCTCCACGATCCGGTCGGCGATCTTCGGGCCGATGCCCTTGATCAGGCCGGAGCCGAGGTAGCGGCGGATGCCCTGGATGGTCGCCGGCAGGACGGTCCGGTAGTTCTCGACGGTGAACTGCTTGCCGTACTGCGGGTGGGAGCCCCAGCGACCCTCCATGCGCAGGGACTCGCCGGGCTGGGCGCCCAGCAGCGAGCCGACCACCGTGAGCAGGTCGCCGCCGCCCCGGCCGGTGTCCACGCGGGCGACCGTGTACCCGCTCTCCTCATTGGCGTAGGTGATGCGTTCCAGAACGCCGTCGACCACCGCCAGTTGCACCGCCCGCGGCGCTCCCTCCACTGCTGTCATGACCCGAAACTACCGGGCGGCGCCGACAGCGCGCCGGTCCTGTGGACAACGCGAAGGGGCCACGAGGCGGGCAGCGCGGCAGGGCAAGGCAAAGGGGGTCCCGCCTCGCGGCCGGACCCCCTCACGGTTACCCCTCCCGTGTCGGACTTCCCGATCCCCCCAGATCCCTCCCCGGAAGCACCGACGCACCATACGACCCTCGATATGCCTGGAGGGTTGCATGCGGGATGACAGCTTTACGTTTCCGTTACCCAACGCCTACTCAAGGTGCCGGTGAATCGCCACAGAAGTAGCGTTTCAGGCATGAGTGAATCTTCATTCCAGGACGACGTGCTCGGCGAACTCGGCGACGACAGGCTGAACGAGATCGCCGGGCTGATCGGCACGGACGCCGACGGCGCCAGGGCGACCGTCGAGGAGACCGTCGGCGCGATGACGGGCGACCTCCGGCAGAAGGCCGCCGCGGACGACGCCGACGGCGCGGAGGTGCGCCAGGCCTTCGCCGAGGTGGCCGAGCCGCCGCTGGAGGGTGTGGCCACGCTCGGCGGCCTCGGCGGTCTGCTCAGCGGCACCATGATGGCCGGGGTACTGGCCAAGGTGAGCAAGCCCGTGGCCAACGCCGTCTCGAAGAAGACCGGTATCCCCGCGGCCACCATCAGCAGGGTCATCGAGATGCTGATCCCGGTGGTGCTCGCGGTCCTCGCCAGGCGCGCCTCCGGCAAGGCGGCGGGCGGGGCGGGCGCAGCGCCCGGCGCCTCCCCCGCCCCGGGCGGCGGCCTCGGCGACCTGCTGGGCCAGATCCTCGGCGGCGGCAGGAAGTAGCCGCTCCCGGGGGCCCACCGCCAGCCGGTCCGCCTAGAGTTGCCCCCATGGCTGAGAGCGTGGGGCTCCGCGACCCGGAACCGGGGGACCTGGGGTGGATCGTGCAGCGCCACGGCGCGCTGTACGCCGCCGAGTACGGCTGGAACAGCGACTTCGAGGGCCTGGTCGCCCGGATCGTCGCGGACTTCGCCCAGGACCACGACCCCCACCTCGAACGGGTGTGGATCGCGGAGCTGGACGGCCGGCCCGTCGGCTCGGTGATGTGCGTACGGGAGGAGGGCGCGGCCGGGGCGTCGGCACCCTGCTGGTGGACACCGTCGTGGCCTTCGCCCGTTCGGTCGGCTACCGCGAGCTGGTGCTGTGGACCAACGACGTGCCGAGCGACGCCCGCGGGCTCTACCTGAAGGCCGGGTTCACCCTGATCGCGGAGCGGCCGCACCGCTCGTACGGAGTGAGTCTGACGGGACAGGACTGGCGGCTGCCGCTCCAGGAGGACCGACCGCGCTGAGCCCGGCCGGCGACGGGGCCCGCCGCGCCGCCCCCGCCGGGGCCCGCGAGGTCAGCGCCACCCCGCCCACCAGCAGTACGGCCGCCAGCCAGCGCAGCCCCGAGACGGACTCCCCGAGGACCAGCGCCGCGCAGGACATCCCGAACACCGGGACCAGCAGCGAGAACGGGGCCACCGAGGAGGCCGGGTAGCGGCGCAGCAGGTGGCTCCAGACGACGAAGCCGAAGACGGTGGACACCCAGGCGACGTAGCCGATGACGGCGACCCCGGACCAGTCCAGGGCCCGCAGCGCGGCCAGGTCCCGCTCGGGGCCCTCCAGCAGCAGCGAGAGCGCGAGGAGCGGCAGGACCGGGACCGTGCACACCCACACCATGAAGTTCAGGGCGTCGGGCGGGGCGGCCTTGCGGGTCAGCACGTTGGACACGCCCCAGCAGGCGGCGGCCGCCACGACCAGCGTGAAGCCGAGCACCGGCCCCGAGGTCCCGCCGTCCACCGCGGCGACCGCGATCCCGGCGAGCGCCACGGCCATCCCGAGCACCCGCACCCGGCCCGGCCGCTCCCGCAGCACGACGGCGGCGAGGACGGCGGTGAAGACGGACTGGACCTGCAGGACGAGCGAGGACAGCCCGGCCGGCATGCCGGCGTCCATGCCGGTGAAGAGCAGGCCGAACTTGGCGACTCCGAGGGCGAGCCCGACGCCGACGATCCACTTCCAGGCGGCCTTGGGCCGCCCGACGAAGAACACGGCGGGCAGGGCGGCGACGAGGAAGCGCAGGGCGGACAGGAGCAGGGGCGGGAAGTGGTCGAGGCCGATCTCGATCACCACGAAGTTGAAGCCCCAGACGGCGGCGACGAGCACGGCGAGTGCGGTGTGTACGGGACGCATGCTCCGAGCATCGGACGCTTGACCGTGTAGCACCAGCGCGGATCTCTTCCGGCACAGATGAAGCGTTGCTTACGAATGCTTGTGGTGCCACGATGGATTCATGCTCGATCTCGCCCGGCTGCGCGCCCTGCACGCCGTCTCCGTCCACGGCTCGGTCGCCGCCGCCGCTGCCGCCCTCGGCTACACCCCCTCGGCCGTCTCGCAGCAGATCTCCAAGCTGGAGCGGGAGACCCGCACCACCTTGCTGGAACGGCGCGGGCGCGGGGTCGCACTCACCGAGGAGGCCCGCCATCTGGCCGACACCGCGCAGGAGTTGCTGGCGATCGTGGAGCGCGCCGAGACCACCCTGGAGGAGCGGCGCGGGCAGCCCGGCGGGCTGCTGACGGTGGCAGCCTTCGCGTCGGCGGCGCGCGGTCTGCTGCCGCAGGTCCTGGCCGATCTGGCCCGCCGACATCCGGCGCTGGACGTACGGCTCACGGAGGTGGACCCGCACCTGTCGGTGGAGCTGGTGGCCCGCGGGGTCACCGATCTGGCGGTGGCCCACGACTGGGACATCGCGCCGCTGCCCGCACCCGAGGGGATCGAACAGGCGGTGATCGGGGACGACCTCTGCGACCTCGTGGTGCCGGCCGGGCATCCCTTCACCACGCGCCGGGTCGTCCGGCGCGGCGACCTCGGCGGGGAGCGCTGGGTCTGCCAGCCGCCCGGCCGGGTCTGCCACGACTGGCTGGTACGGACCCTGCGCAGTGCCGGGTTCGAGCCCGATGTCGCGCACGTCGCGGAGGAGAACCACACCATCGTCGCCCTGGTCGCGGCCGGTCTCGGGGTGGCCGTCGTGCCCCGGCTGGGCACCGGTGCGCTGCCGCCGGGAGCGGTCGTGGTACCGCTGGAACCGGGCCCCGTACGCCGGGTGTACGCCCTGTGGCGGACCGGGGCGGCCCGCCGACCCGCCATCACCGAGGCCGTACGGACCCTTCAGCAGCACTGGGCGGACCGGCAGGACTAGGGGGTGTCATCCGGGGGAACCCCCGAGTGTCCGTCACTCCCCGGGCGTACCCCGGCAGTAGGGTCCGGCGCGTGCCGTACCAAGCCTCGCGCCGGAATCTGCTCGCCGCAGCCGCCATGGTCGCCGTCACGGCCGCCGGGGCGGCTTCCGCAGCCGTCGGCCCCCACCGCACCCCCGACGACTCGCGACCCCCCGGCAGCGGACCCGGCAGCGGGCCCGGCCGTCGCCCCGGCCGGGCGCGGCTGCGCGCCCTGGTCGACCGGATGAGCCTCGACGAGAAGATCGGGCAGCTGTTCGTCTCCCGGGCGTACGGGCATTCGGCGACCGATCCCGATCCGGCGGACGCCGAGCAGAACCTGGCGGCGTTCGGGGTGCGCACCGCCGCCGAGCTGGTCTCCCGCTACCACCTCGGCGGGATCATCTACTTCGCCTGGGCCCACAACACCCGCGACCCCCAGCAGATCTCCGCGCTCTCGGTCGGCCTCCAGCAGGCCGCCCTCACCACCGCGGCCCGGATCCCCCTGCTGCTCTCCACCGACCAGGAGCACGGCGCCGTCGCCCGGATCGGCAGGCCCGCGACCCTGCTCCCGGGGGCGATGGCCCTGGGCGCTGCCGGGTCCACCGCCCATGCCCGGCGGGCGGCGCGCATCGCGGGCGCCGAGCTGGCGGCCCTGGGCATCCGTCAGGACTACGCGCCGGTGGCCGACGTCAACGTCAACCCGGCCAATCCGGTGATCGGCGTCCGGTCCTTCGGCTCCGACCCGCGGGCCGTGGCGGAGCTGGTCGCCGCCCAGGTCCGCGGCTACCAGGGCGCCGGGGTGGCCGCCACCGCCAAGCACTTCCCGGGGCACGGGGACACCGAGACCGACAGCCACGTCGGCCTGCCGGTGATGCGCCACAGCCGGGCCGACTGGGAGGAGCTGGACGAGCCGCCCTTCCGGGCCGCGGTGGAGGCGGGCGTCGACGCCATCATGACGGCGCACATCGTCTTCCCCGCGCTCGATCCCTCGGGGGACCCGGCGACCCTCTCCCGGCCGATCGTCACCGGCCTGCTGCGCGAACGCCTCGGTTTCGAGGGGGTGGTGGTCACCGACGCCCTCGACATGGCCGGGGTCCGCCAGAAGTACGGGAACGACCGCGTGCCCGTACTGGCCCTGCTGGCGGGCTGCGACCAGCTGCTGAACGCGCCGGACCTCGCGCTCGCGCAGCGCAGCGTGCGGGCGGCCGTCGAGTCGGGCGAGCTGACGGAGGCGCGCGTCGAGGAGTCGGTGCTGCGGATCCTGGAACTGAAGGCCCGCCGGGGCCTGTTCGACGAGGCCTACACCACGGGCCGGGAGGTGGACACCGTCGTGGGCGTCCAGGAGCACCTCGATGCCGCCGACACGATCGCGGCCGCCACGACCACCCTGCTGGCCGATCCCCGCGGGCTGGTGCCGATCGACGCGACGGACGGACCACGGCTGCTGGTCACCGGGACGGACCCGGTCTCCCCCACGGGTAGCACCGGACCCCCTACGGTCGTACTGGCCCGGGAGCTGACCGCCCTGGGCTGCCGGGCGACGGCGATGGCGCCCACCCGCGCCGTGGCCGCCGCGGCCGGTCACGCGGCGGTGCTCGTGTGCACGTACAACGTGCCGGAGGGCGAGAGTCCGCAGCGCACGCTGGTGGCGGACCTGATCGCGACCGGCGTCCCGGTCATCACCCTGGCCGTCCGCAACCCGTACGACCCGGCCCGGCTGCCGGTCTGCGCGGCGGAGCTGGCCACGTACGGCTGGACGGACGTGGAGATGCGGGCGGCGGCCCGGGTGCTCACCGGGGCGGCGCGGCCCGTGGGCCGCCTCCCCGTCCCGGTCCCGGGCCGCTACCCGCTGGGCCACGGGCTGACGCGCTGATCACTCGCGCCGGCCCGCGGCCCGCGTGCGTCCCGGTTACGGCCGCAGCTGCGGCTCGCGCTCCAGGTCGCGCTGGTCGAGCTGCGCGTCCGGCGCGGCCAGCGGCGCCGCCCGGCCCGCGTCGGCGAGCGCGGCGGCCGGGGCCACCCCGGCCCACTGCAGGATCTTCGCGGTGGCGAGGGCCTTCTCGCCGTCCATCAGCTTGGCCACGTTCGCCCCGTGGTTGGCACCCGGCGCGATCATCACGTAGCTGTCGCGCACCCCGTAGCCGAGGTGGAACGGCTCGGCGCCCCACGGGTCGTTCTGCCCGTAAACGAAGAGCATCCGGTCGGCGTTGTTGCGCACCCACTTGTCGACGTCCGCCATGACCCCCGGCTGGAAGGTCATGGGGATGTCGCGGGGCACGAAGTTGCGCGGCGGCTGGTAGCCGTAACGGCTCAGGCCCTTCAGGTGCGGCAGCTTGATGTCCGGGGAACCGAGCTGCGTACCCGCCTGGTAGTAGTACGGCGTGTAGGTCTCCAGGCCCTGGTCGGCGTAGGCCGAGAAGCCGGAGATCGCGTCGATCGTGTCCCAGATCTCCTGGTCGCTCGCGGCCCTGGCGTCCGGGACGGAGGCGCAGTCGGCGAGCAGGCTGTACTGCCAGAAGGCCCACACGTAGTCGAGCACGACGGCCTCGTAGGCCTTGTCGAGGTTGCCGACCGTGGTGAAGGTCCAGCCGTTCTCGGCGGCGGCGACCGCGTACTTGGCCTCCAGCGGCTCGCGGCGCACGAGCGCCTCGCGCTGCACCGCGTTCAGCCGGTCGCGGCACTCCTTGGTGCCGACCCTGGCGAAGAACCGGTCGTAGGCGGAGTCCTCGTTATTGACGACGTCGTTGGGCGCGACGTACGCGACGACACCGTCCATGTCGCGCGGGTAGAAGCGCTCGTAGTACGTCGCCGTCATCCCGCCCTTGCTGCCGCCGGTGGCCAGCCAGTTCTTCTTGTAGATCTTCTTCAGCGCGGTGAAGATGCGGTGCTGGTCACTCGCGGCCTGCCAGATGTCCAGGTTCGACCAGTTGGCCGGGTCAGGCCGGGAGGGAGTGAAGAATCGATACTCCAGAGACACCTGGTTGCCATCGACGATGGTCGTCGGCTCACTGCGGCGCGGGCTGGTGTTGACGTTGTAGCCGGAGGTGAAGAACACCGACGGCCGCGACACGTCCTTGTGCAGCAGGGTCAGGCGCTGCTTGAAGGTGCCCTTCCACGGCTGCCGGTGGTCCACCGGCTGCTCGTAGTTCAGTACGAAGAAGCGGTAGCCGGGGTACGGCTTCTCCTCGATCAGGCTCATCCCGGGAATGCCGAGGATCTGGTCCTTGATGTCCGTGGCGGCCGCGGGCTCCGCGGCTGTGGCCGCTTGCGCCGTGGAGCCGGCCGCGCCCATGGTGCCGATGAGCACCACGAGCGACAGCAGCCATCCGAGCGTCTTGCGCATTCACCCTCCCCTTGAGTTCACTTCGGTCGCCGTGAACCTAGCCGGGCCAACGCGCCACTGACCAGACCTAGTTGGGCCTGACCCTCAGCACAGGATCCAGCCGGAATCGACCGATCCGGACCCCACGCTCCCCTTTACATACACGCAGCGGCTGATCGCGCCCACCGTGACGGGACCGGCATATCGGGTGAATCGCCCGGCTTCGCGCACCGGGGCCCCACCGCGCGGCTGGATGCTCACCGCCATCCGCCGCCGCTCACCGAAATCCCTGGCCACGGTCATCGCGCAGGCCTGGTTGCGGCTCTTGTAGACGCGCACCTCACCCGTCTCGAACGCCACCGTCCTGGCCAGTCGCCCCCCACAGCCCTCACTCGCGGCCCGCGCCGCCGACGGCGTGAACAGCCCGCCCGCACAGAGCCCCAGCACCGCGGCGAAAACCCCGAGAGACACGACCCGGCGGCCCCACCCTCCCCGTCCCTGTAACACCCTGCCCCCGATCGGTCGTACGTGCAGCGCACGTACACACGTACGACGCCCGAGGTTCCCGGAAGGTTGCCGCACGCAAGGACCCGGCCGGCCGGTACCGGCCACCCCTCCCTCGTACGAGTGCATCCACCACCTCCCGGCGGAACAGCGGGAGTTGGCACCCGGAGGGGCGATTACGCTAGGTCACGAGATACCCGCTCGCCGTAGCGGCAACCGCAGCCTCAGCCGTGAAAGGCCATGAGATGACGAACGACCTGCTCGACCGCAAGCTGGAGCGCGCCTTCACGCACCTGGACGCCGACGGGAGCGGCGTGATCGACGCCGCCGACATCATCGCGCTCGGCTCCCGGCTGCTGACGGCTCTCGCGGAGCCGGCCTCCTCGCCCAAGGCGGACCTGGTGATGGGCGGGCTGGCCGACTTCTGGCAGGACCTGTTCACCGAGCTGGACATCGACCGGGACGGCAAGGTCACGCCCGAGGAGTACAAGCTGGGCATGACCCGCCTGTACGCGCAGGGCGGGCCCGCCTACGACCGCTCGTTCCGGCCGATGATGCGGGCGATCCTGACGATCGTCGACACGGACGACGACGGGCGCATCAGCCCTCAGGAGTTCCACCGGGCGCAGGAGGCCTTCGACACGCAGCTCGGCCCCGCCGACACCGAGGCGCTCTTCCGGCGCATCGACGCGGACGGGGACGGCTCGCTGACGGTGGACGAACTGCTCGACGCGGTACGCGAGTACTACACCGGCACCGACGAAGACGCCCCGGGGAACCTGCTCTTCGGCGAGTTCTGATCCCGGGGCGGCCCCTCACGGGCGGGTGTCGGCTCAGGCGGCGGCGCGCTCGTCCTCGCCGACGAAGGTGCGCCACAGCTCGGCGTACCGGCCGCCGCGCGCCAGGAGTTCGGCGTGGGTGCCGTCCTCGACGACCCGGCCGCGGTCCATGACCACGACCCGGTCGGCCCGTGCCGCCGTGGTCAGCCGGTGCGCGACCACCAGGGTGGTGCGCTTGCCCGCGAGCCGGTCCGTCGCCTGGTTGACCTGGGCCTCGGTGGCCAGGTCGAGGGCGGCGGTGGCCTCGTCGAGCAGCAGAACGTCCGGGTCGACGAGCTCGGCCCGGGCGAGCGCGATCAGCTGGCGCTGGCCCGCGGAGAGATTGCGGCCGCGCTCGGCGACGGTGTGCAGATAGCCGCCGTCGAGGGTGGCGATCATGTCGTGGGCGCCGACCGCGCGGGCGGCGGCCTCCACCTCCGCGTCGCTCGCGCCGGGGAGCCCGTAGGCGATGGCGTCACGAATCGTCCCCGGGAAGAGGTAGGACTCCTGGGGGACGACCCCCAGACGGTGGCGGTACGCCGTGAGGTCCAGCTCCCGCAGGTCGGCGCCGTCGGCGGTGATTCGGCCGGAGGTCGGGTCGTAGAACCGGGCCACCATCTTGACCAGCGTGGACTTTCCGGCTCCGGTCTCTCCGACGAAGGCGACGGTCTGCCCGGCGGGTATCCGCAGGCTGATACCGGCCAGCGCATCTGCCTTCTCGCCCCGCTCCTCGGCCGTCCCGTACTGGAAGCGGACGTTCTCGAAGGCGATCTCGCCGACCGGCGTCTTCGGGGCGCGCGGCCGCTCGGGCAGCGGGGTGGTGGTGGGCTCGCGCAGCAGCCCCTGGATGCGGCCGAGGGCGACGGTGGCCTGCTGGTAGCCGTCGAAGACCTGGGAGAGCTGCTGGACGGGGGCGAAGAACAGGTCGATGTAGAGCAGGTACGCGACCAGCGCGCCGGTGGTGAGCGTCCCGGCCTCCACCCGGCCCGCGCCGACGATCAGCACGGCGGCCGCGGCGCCCGAGGACAGCAGCTGCACGAAGGGGAAGTAGACGGATATCAGCCACTGGCCGCGGACCCGGGCCTCGCGGTACGAGTGGCTCCGCTCGGCGAAGCGCTTGGCGCCCGAGCCCTCGCGGCGGAAGGCCTGGACGATGCGCAGGCCCGAGACGGACTCCTGGAGGTCGGCGTTGACCAGGCTGACCCGGTCGCGGGCGAGCTCGTAGGCGGCGACCGACCTGCGGCGGAACACGATCGTGCCGACGACCAGGACCGGCAGGGTCGCGAAGACGATCAGCGCGAGCTCGACGTCCAGGACGAGCAGGGCGACCAGGATGCCGAAGAAGGTGAAGACGGAGACCACGGCGGTGACCAGCCCGGTCTGCAGGAACGAGCTCAGCGAGTCCACATCGGTGGTCATCCGGGTCATGATCTTGCCGGTCAGCTCGCGCTCGTAGTAGTCGAGTCCGAGGCGCTGGAGCTGGGCGAAGATCTTGACGCGGAGGGCGTACAGCACGCGCTCGCCGGTGCGTCCCGTCATCCGGGTCTCGGCGAACTGCGCGGCCCACTGCGCGACGACGACCACGAGGGCGAGCCCGGCGGCCACCCAGACCGCGCCGAGC
This sequence comes from Streptomyces sp. NPDC097617, assembly GCF_044761485.1. Taxonomy (NCBI): domain Bacteria; kingdom Bacillati; phylum Actinomycetota; class Actinomycetes; order Kitasatosporales; family Streptomycetaceae; genus Streptomyces; species Streptomyces sp. NPDC097617. The sequence goes on along the minus strand of NZ_JBIWCL010000005.1, from coordinate 211,900 downwards.
ACGGCCTGCTCCACGCCCTGGTCGATGCCGTGCCGGATCAGGATCGGCAGGAGCAGCCCGGCTCCCGCGTCCGCGGCGACGAGGGCGAGGCTGATGGCGAGCGGCGCCCAGAACCCCTGGAGCAGGCGGCGCAGGCCGTAGCTCTCCTCGGCGGCCGCGGCGCGGGTCTCGTCGACCTCGGGCAGGTCGTCGGCGGGCGGCAGCGCGGCGACCTGGGCGAGGAGTTCGGGGGTGGCGGGCATCCCGGTAACGGACCCGGCCATGGAGTGCCCGGGCCCGGGCCCGCCGCTCCCGGCGGGGGCCGTGGTGGCGCCGACGGTCCCGGTGGGTCCGGCGGTGCTCTCGGCGTCCTCCTCCTGGCGGCGCCAGAGCTCGGGCGTGACCCCGCCGGCGACCCTGCGTTTGGCGTTGACGGGCTCGGAGTCGATCTCGGCTTCCAGCTCGATGCCGCGTTCGAGGTCACGGTCGAGCTCGCGCTCGAACTCGGTCATCACGCGGCCGTCGGGGGTGCGCGGCGAGGCGGCGCCGAGCGCCTCGGGGTCGGTGAGCAGCCTGCGGTAGAGCGCCGACCGGCTCTCCAGCTGCTCGTGCGTCCCGATGTCGGCGAGCCGTCCGCGGTCCAGTACGGCGATCCGGTCGGCCAGCGCGAGCGAGGAGCGGCGGTGGGCGATCAGCAGGGTGGTCCGGCCGGCCATGACGGAGCGCAGGGCCTCGTGGATCTCGTGCTCGACGCGGGCGTCCACGGCGGAGGTGGCGTCGTCGAGGAGCAGCAGCCGCGGGTCGGTGAGGATGGCGCGGGCCAGGGCGATGCGCTGGCGCTGGCCGCCGGAGAGGGTGAGCCCCTGCTCACCGACCGTGGTGTCGTACCCGGCGGGCAGCGCCCGGATGAACCCCTCGGCCTGGGCGGCGCGGGCGGCGGCCTCGATCTGCTCCTCGGTGGCGCCGGGGTGCCCGTAGGCAATGTTGGCGCGGATGGTGTCGGAGAAGAGGAAGGAGTCCTCGGGGACGAGGCCGATCGCGCCGCGCAGGGAGTCGTAGGTCAGCTCGCGGACGTCGTGGCCACCGACGCGGACCGTACCGCCGTCCGCGTCGTAGAACCGGGGCAGCAGGAGGGCGACGGTGGACTTGCCGCTGCCGGAGGACCCGACGACGGCGACGGTCTCCCCCTCCGCCACGGTGAGCGAGAACCCGTCGAGGACGGGCCGCCCGGGGTCGTAGCCGAAGCGGACGTCGTCGAACTCGACGGTGGCGGGGGCGTCGGCGGGCAGTTCATGGGTGCCCTCGTGGATCTCGGGCTCGGTGTCGATGAGCTCGAAGACGCGCTCAACGCCGGCGCGGGCCTGCTGGCCGACGGTCAGGACCATGGCGAGCATCCGGACGGGCCCGACCAGCTGCGCGAGGTAGGTGGAGAAGGCGACGAAGGTACCGAGGGTGACCTGCCCGTTGGTGGCCATCCAGCCGCCGAGGGCCAGCATGGCGACCTGGGCGAGCGCGGGCACGGCCTGGAGGGCGGGGGTGTAGCGCGAGTTGAGCCGGATGGTCCGTATCCGCCCGGCGAAGAGCTTGCGGCCCGCCTCGCGCAGCTTGCCGGTCTCCTGCTCCTCCTGGCCGAAGCCCTTGACGACGCGGACACCGGTCACGGCCCCGTCGACGACGGTCGCGACGGCTGCGGCCTGGCCCTGGGCCCACCAGGTGGCGGGGAAGAGCTTCTTGCGGCTGCGCTTGGCTATGAACCACAGGGCGGGTGCCATGAGCAGGGCGACGACGGTCAGCAGCGGCGAGAGCCAGATCATGATCCCGAGGGACATCCCGAAGAGCAGGAAGTTCCCGATCGTCATGGGCAGCATGAACAGCAGGCCCTGGATCAGCTGGAGGTCGCTGGTGGCGCGGCCGACGACCTGGCCGGTGTTCAGCTCGTCCTGCCGCCGCCCGTCGAGGCGGGCGATCGTGGCGTACATGTCGGTGCGCAGGTCGTGCTGCACGTCGAGGGCGAGCCGCCCGCCGTAGTACCTGCGTATGTAGGTCAGCACGTACACGAGCAGGGCCGCGGCTATGAGCATGCCGGCCCAGGGCGCCATGGGCTTGGTCTCGTCCCCGATGACGTCATCGATGATCACCTTGGTGACCAGGGGGACGACCGCCATGACGGCCATGCCGACCAGGGAGGAGCCGAGCGCGAGCAGCACATTGGTCCTGTACCGCCAGGTGTAGGCCGCCAGCCGCCTGCCCCAGCCCTGTTTTCCCCCGGTCGCTGTCTCTGCCGCCGCCACGTGAGGCCTCCCCGTTCGTCCTGACCTGCCGGAAGCGCCAACGCTCCGACCGGCGGATTTCATCCCGCCGCAACAATCGCACTGTCGTACGGCGGGGGCGCGCGGACCGCGTCCGACCGGGGCGGGAGACGGGGCGGGGAGGTGGCGAAGGGCGGCGGGAGGCCGTGCGGGGCGCGCGAGCAGGCGGTGCGCGGGCCTGTCAAGACACGACTTTCCGGATCTGGGCACGGCGGGCCGCGCTGCCGATGCTGGAAGCACAGCCGATGCCGACCGCCGACCGTGGTGGCGGGACCGAAGGGATCCAGGGCCATGAGCACTCACGAACACCCCCACCCCGCCGACCACAGCTTCGTGCAGCGGACCGCCCGCGCTGTCGTCCCCTTCGTCACCGCCTTCCTCGTCGCGCTGTTCGCGGCGAAGGCGGTGAGCCTGGTGACCGACAACGGGTGGACCCGGCTGGCGACGGCGGTCGGGGTGGCCGTGATCAGCCTGCTGTTCCACCCCTACGAGAGCGACGAGGAGGAGGCCGAGTCGTGACCGCCGCCCCGTGCTCCGCGGTACCGGTCAGGGGGCAGTCAGGGGCTTCACCACGGGGGGCTTCTCCAGCGGCTTGTTCTCGCAGCCGAGCGCGTCGGTGACGCGGCGGGCCATGAGGTAGGTGAGGGTCATCCTGCGGTCCTTGGCCGTCTGGTCCACGTCCGGCCGGGACGGGCCGAACGTGAGGTCCGCGGTGAGCCACACTTCCCGCGACTTCGCCCCGAGGTCACCCGGCATGTCGCACTGGACGAGCAGGGCCGAACGGCTGCCGTTCGCCGCGCCCCGCGCACCGTTCACCATGTAGGCCGAGTCGTTGGGGGTCGAGGGGACCGCGGCGTCCCGAAGGACCCACCCGGCGAGAAAGGTCGCGTTGGCGTCGCCCTGCTCGTCACCCGTGCTGTATCTGCACACGTTCGTGTAGAAGACGTCCTTCTTGGGGCTGATCACGGGCAGTGCGCGCTTCGCCTTGTCCACCAGTTGACTGGTGGGGCCGTAGTCCTTCGTCGTGAAGCCCTCCGTATCGAGCACTTCGCGCACGAGCGCTTCCTCCTCGGAGGGCGAAGCGATCCCGCACGGGTTCGCCGCCCTGGCCTCGGAGCCGCCGGAGGTGCACGACGCCAGCGACAGGACAACGAGGAGCACGGCCGTCGACCGTGCGAGGACCTTGAGCGCGTCAGGGCCGGAGGTGAGCACGTGCAGCCTCCCGACCTGTCGTGTACCCGTCGCCCGCCTCGTTCCTGGCGTGATCGAACGCGGGGTCTCCCTCCAGCTTCCGATCGTCTCTCCATGCGTCGAGCAACTTGTTGGTCCCCTCCATACCGGCCGAGTAGTTCTTACTGGAGTCCTGCTTGCTCTGTTCCTCGGCCGCGTCCTTGACGCTCTCGACCCAGTCGTACTTGGCCACATCGATCAGGGATCCTCCGATCGTGCTCACGACCGGAATCTCGCCGATGAGTCCGTTGACGCCGGCAGCCGTGTACTCGGCGGTGCCTTCCGCCCACTTGACCTGGTCGTCTTCCTTGTCCTTGTAGACGTCGGCCCCGATGCCGTTGAGGGCGCCGTTGGCCACGCCGATGTCGTGTGCGCGGTTGTCCCAGTCGGCGCTCACCGAGTGCGGGGAGTCGGCCTTGAACGGGGCGGCGGTCGCGAGCTGCTCCGCCGAGTACGCCTGCTCCGCCTCGACCAGCAGGGCGTAGGACGGGCCGTCGTCCGCGATGCCGCGCATCACGCGGATCAGGCTGCCCTGGCCCACCGCGATCTGGGCCTGGTCCCCCGATCCGTGGATGGAGTCGCTGCCCTTGATCAGGCCCAGGTCGGAGTTCTGGCCGCCGAGGATCTCGTGCGTGTCGCCGACGTAGTCGACCAGTGCCTTCGCCATGGGCCGGCGCAGGCCCTCCAGATCCTCCGGGAACTCGTCCCCGCCCATCTCGCTGTCGAGGAGCCGGATGGCGTCGTGCATCACGCGGGCCTGGCCCTCGGTGTGCGGGCCGGGCGCGCCCAGGCTCTCGCCGTCCACGTGGCCGGTGGCCGCCGCCTGGATGGCGGCGCCCAGGCCCGCCGTCTTGTCGACGTCCATCTCGATCGGCGGGCCGTAACCGGTCGAGATCCAGGGGTCCGGCATGTCACGGTCGGTGAGCATGTACTTCAGGTGCTCGTTCTTGTTGCCGGCCGCCTCGGGGTCGAGGAAGTACGTCGCCGAGTCCGGGTCCTTGGCCATGATGCCCAGGAGGCCGTCCAGCGGGTCGGAGACCAGGTTCGGGCGCTGGGAATCGTAGGCGTGGGAGTACATGTGCGGCTTCGACTTCTCGGCCTCGATCATGCCGTCGCCGAGGTCGTTGAGGAACTGCTTGCCGTAGCCGTCGCCGTTCGTCATCAGGGTGACGAGTGCCTGGTAGCCGTAGGTGGGGCGCAGGCCCTTGGCGACGAGCTCCGGGCCCTGCTCCTTGAGCCCGTTGACGAACGGCTTGTACGCGTAGCTGTCCGGATCCTTGGTGCCCGAGGCGATCGTTCCCGCGAGGCCGGAGTTGATCGACTCGTAGAGCTTCTTGTCGGCCGCCGAGGCACCGCGGTCGTTGGATGCCAGGTTCATCTGGTCCGCCAGCAGCAGGGTGTCCTTCGCCCCCAGCGCGTGCAGGTACGCCTCACCGAAGTGCGGGTCTGCCGAGTTCTGGCGCAGCACGTCGCTGTAGTGCTGCAGCTCCTCCGGAGAGGCCTTGCCCGAACGGATCTTGCTCGTCAGGGCCAGCGCCTCCACGGCCTCGACGTCGTTGACGGGCGTGGAATTGAAGCCGAACATCGAGGTGCCGTCGGCCCCCGACGCGTTGAGCAGGGCCGTCTTGACGTCCTGGTCGAACTCCGTGACCGCTTTGACCGTGTCGTTGATCCGGCTCGTCCAGGAGCGCTCGATCTCCGGGAGATCGGGGTCGTGGCGGATCGCGTTCACGCTGGCCGGGTCGGCCTTGGAGAAGTCGTAGCTCGCTGTGCCGGCGTCCGAGACCTTCATTCCGGCGGTCTTGGCGTCCGCCACGGCCGAGACCACCCGGCCCTTGAGGTCGGTGAACCTGGCGTGCGCGTCACGGAGCAGGGACTCCATGGCCAGGGCCTCCTTCTGCGCCGACGCGAATTCCTTGCGCGTCATGGAGGAGTTCGTGGCGGCGGTCGTGGCACTGGAGCCCAGCCAGCCGTTGCCCGCGGAGACGCTCTGGACCTCGTCCTTGTAGACGTCCTCCATGGTCTTGAACTGTGTCGCCATGGCCTTCCAGCCATCGGCGGCCGTGGTGAGCGCGGAGAGGTCCGTCTGCATGATCTCGGAGTAGTTCGGCACGTCTCCCCCTACAGTCCCGCGACCTTGGACTGAACGGGCTGGAAGCTGCTGCCCGTCAGCTGGTCGTTCCCGGTGAACAGGTTCGACGCGCCGCGCAGGGCCGTCTTCTCCGAGTTCAGGCGTCCCATCAGGCGCTTCACCTGGTCGTCCCAGTGCGTGTGCGCCTTCGACAGTCCTGCGGCCGTGTCCCAGCCGGTGAAGGCCTTGACCGCGGTCCTGGTGGGCTCGTCGGCCGCGTCCGCCGCCTTCGTGGTGCCGGGCTGCAGGACGTTCTCGATGGTGTTGGCCGCCTTCTTCTTCTCGGGCGGGGCCGTGGCCAGCACCCCGTACCCGCTACCGGTGCCGGGCGCCGGGGAGCCGCCCTGATCGGCGGGGAGCTGGTTCAGGCGCATCTGCGGCGACGGTTGCGTCGGCCCGGCCGTCTGCTGGTGCCGGCCCCATTCTTCCTCGAACGACACTGCTCCCCCTCGTGGTTCGTGCACGGCCCTGATCACCGGCCACCCTAACCAGCCCCGCGGGTGCCGCTAAAGGTGCGTCGGGGCAAACATGCGCAAGGTGGTCGGCAGGACCAGGACCGAGGGGCCCGGGGTGGTCAGGGCTTTCTTGAGGTCGGAGGTCAGGGAGTCCGGGGAGGTGGTGGCGGCCGGGACGCCGAAGGATTGCGCCAGGGCCACGAAGTCGGGGCCGGGCAGCTCCGTGCCGGTCGTGCAGCCGTAGTCGCGCAGGATGCCGTAGCCGCCGTCGTCCACGATCAGCCAGGTGACGTCGAGGTCGTGCTGCTCGGCCGTGGCCAGTTCCGCGACGGAGTACATCGCGCCGCCGTCGCCGGAGACCGCCAGGACCGGGGTGTCCGGTTCCGCCACGCACGCGCCGAGGGCCGCCGGGAAGGCGTAGCCGAGGCCGCCCGCGCCCTGGGCCGAGTGCATCGTGTTGGGGTGCTTCGGGTCGAAGGCGGACCAGGCCCAGTAGGACAGGATCGTCATGTCCCAGAAGGACGGGGAACGCGCGGGAAGGGCGGCCCTGATCGAGGCGAGGAGCTGCTGCTCGCGCGCCAGGTCCTGGCCGGCGAGGCGGGCCGCGATGTCCGCGAGAACCATGCGCACGCGCTCCGGGGCCGAGGGGTCCTCGCGCTCGGCGACCGTCTCCAGCAGGGCCTGGAGCGCCAACCGGGCGTCCGCGTGGATGCCGAGGCCCGCGTGGTTCGACTCCAGCTTGCCGAGGTCCGCCTCGATCTGGACGACCCGGCCCGTCGGGAAGAACGTGTGGTAGTTCGACGAGAGCTCACCGAGGCCCGAGCCGACGACCAGCAGGACGTCCGCGTCCTCCAGGAAGTCCGTCATGTGGCGGTCCTCCAGCCAGGACTGGAGGGAGAGCGGGTGGGTCCAGGGGAAGGCGCCCTTGCCGCCGAAGGTGGTGACGACGGGTGCGTTCAGCCGTTCGGCGAGCTGCTTCAGCTTGCCCGCCGCGTCGGAGCGGACGACCCCGCCGCCCGCGATGATCACCGGTCGGGCGGCGTTCTCCAGCCAGTGGGCGGCGAGCGCCGTGAGCTCGGGCCGCGGCGCGAGCTCGTGCGGGGTCGCGTCCACGCCCGTGACCTGCGGGACGATCGTCTCGGCCCGCAGCACGTCCTCCGGGATCTCGACGAACACCGGGCCGTGCGGGGCGCTCAGCGCCGACTCCCAGGCCTCGGCGATCACGGAGGGGATCTGGGAGGGGGTGCGCACCGTGTGGACGGACTTGACCACGTCCCGGAAGGACGCCGACTGGTCCCGCAGCTCGTGCAGGTGTCCGCGCCGCCCCCCGCCCAGGCCCACCACGGGGACCTGCGAGGAGATCGCGAGGACCGGCGCGGAGGCGGCCGCCGCCTCCGCCAGGGCGGGCAGCGCCATCAGCGCGCCCGGGCCGGTGGAGAGCAGCAGCGGTACCGCCTCGCCCGTGATCCGGCCGTACGCGTCGGCTGCGAAGCCCGCGTTGTTCTCCGTACGCAGGCCCACGAGGCGCAGGTCGGAGCGGCCGACCGCGTCGAAGAGGGCGAGCGCGTGCTGCCCCGGCAGACCGAAGACCGTGGTCGCGCCGAGGCCGCGGAGCGTCTCCACGACCAGGTCCCCGCCCGTCCGCCCCGGCGGCGGCGCGAGCGCGGCCGCCTTCTGGGCTTCGGTGGGACGGAGTACCAGGTCGTGGTCGTGCGTCACTTCGCTTACTTGCCCTTCGCCTGCGCGATCTGTCGCGACATGATCGTGGTCAGCTCGTACGCGGTGTGCGAGGCCGCGACCGAGGTGATCTCGGCGTGATCGTACGCCGGGGCGACCTCGACGACGTCGGCGGAAACGAGGTTGCAGGAGGACAGGCCGCGGATGATCTCCAGCAGCTCGCGGGAGGTCATGCCGCCCGCCTCCGGGGTGCCGGTGCCGGGCGCGTGCGCCGGGTCGAGCACGTCGATGTCGATGGAGATGTACAGCGGGCGGTCGCCGATGCGCTGGCGCAGCTGGTCGGCGACCTCGTCGGCGCCGCGGCGGTAGACGTCGGCCGAGGTGACGATGCCGAAGCCCATCTTGGCGTCGTCGTCCAGGTCCTGCTTGCCGTACAGCGGGCCGCGCGTACCGACGTGGGAGAGCGCCTCGGTGTCGAGGATGCCCTCCTCCACGGCGCGGCGGAACGGGGTGCCGTGGGTGTACTCGGCGCCGAAGTAGGTGTCCCAGGTGTCCAGGTGGGCGTCGAAGTGGAGCAGGGCGACCGGGCCGTGCTTCTTCGCGACCGAGCGGAGCAGCGGGAGGGCGATGGTGTGGTCGCCGCCGAGGGTCATCAGGCGGGAGCCGGCGCCGAGGAGCTCGTCGGCGGCGGCCTCGACCTGGTCGACGGCCTCGTTGATGTTGAAGGGGTTCACCGCGATGTCACCGGCGTCGGCGACCTGCGCGAGCGCGAAGGGGGAGGCGTCCTGGGCCGGGTTGTACGGGCGCAGCAGGCGCGAGGCCTCGCGGATGGCGTTGCCGCCGAAGCGGGCGCCGGGGCGGTAGGACACGCCGGAGTCGAAGGGCACGCCGATGACGGCGACGTCGGCGGAGCCGACCTCGTCGAGGCGGGGCAGGCGGGCGAAGGTCGCCGGGCCCGCGTAGCGCGGGATGCGGGAGGAGTCGACGGGTCCGCGCGGCTGCGTGCTCATGGCTGTGCCTCTTTCTCTGGCCTGACGTGTGCGGTCCTTCGAGCGTAAGCGGGCTGCCCGGGGGTGGGCAGTGTACGTTTCATCCATCTGGCAGAGCTGAAATGTATGGAGTATCCATGACCGCCGCTCCCCGCGATCCGGAGTACGGCAACGGCCCCGCGGGAGAGCCGCTCACCCCGCCGGTGCTCCTCGCCTCGCTGCTCGCCGACCGGGAGCTCGGCCTGCGCCACCTCGCCGGGCCCGCCGCCGCCGGGGTGCACGGCGTGCACGCCTCCGAGATGCCCGACCCCTCCCCGTACCTGCTCGGCGGCGAGCTGCTGCTGACCGCCGGGGCGGGCCCCGCCGAGGACCCCGACGGGTACGTGGCCCGGCTGGCCGGGGCGGGGGCGGCCGCCCTCGGCTTCGGCGTGGCCCCGGTGCACGAGGAGGTCCCGGCCGCGCTGGCCGAGGCCTGTGCCCGGCACGGGCTGCCGCTGCTGGAGGTTCCGCCGCGGACCCCCTTCTCGGCGGTCGCCCGCGCGGTGGGGCGGCTGACGGCGGAGGCCCGCACCCGGGAGCTGCGCCGGATCACCGAGGCCCAGCAGGCCCTGGCAGCGGCCGCGGCCCGGCCCGATCCGGTCCCGGCGGTGCTGGCCCGGCTCGCCGCGAGCCTGGGCGGGTCGGTCGCGCTGTGGCCGGGTGGCCGGACGGCGGGCCCGGAGCTGCCCGCCACGGCTCGGGAGGCGCTGGCCGCGCTGCTGGCCCGGGTCGGCCGCGAGGGCGGGCCCGTCACCGCCACGGACCGGGCGGGCGGACACCATCTGGCCGCCTACGCCCTGGCCGGGCGGGCCGCGCTGGGCACCGCGACCCCGGCCCGCGCGCCCGGCGACCACACCGTGGCCTCGGTGGCCGCCGTACTGCTGACCCTGCTCACCGCCGAGCGGCCCGCCGGGGCCGAGGCCGCGGCCCTGACCCGGCTGCTGCTCGACGGGGATCCGTCCGCGGCCCTGGCAGCCGGCCCCTGGTACGCCGTCCACGCCCGCGGGAGCGGGGATCCGCAGGGCCTCGCGGCCGCGCTGGGCACCGTACTGCTGGACCCGCACGAGGGCGGCGTACGGCTGCTCACCGACCGGGAGCCCGATCCGCAGCCCGGCTGGCGGCTGGGGGTGAGCGCCCCGGCCGCACCCGCCGCCCTGGCCACGGCCGACGCCCAGGCCGAGCGGGCCCTGGGGCGCGCGGAGGCGGCCCGTTCCCCGCTGACCCGCCACACCGACCCCGGCTTCGCGGGCCTGGTCGGGGAGGCCGAGGCCCGCGCCCACGCCGAGGCCCTGCTCGGGCCGCTCTCCCCCGCCCTGCGGGAGACCCTGCGCGGCTGGCTGGCCCACCACGGCAACTGGGACCGCACGGCCGCGGCGCTGGGCGTCCACCGCAACACCGTCCGCCAGCGCCTCGCGCGCACCGGCGACTTGCTGGACCGGAACCTGGACGACCCGGACGTCCGGATGGAGCTGTGGTTCGCACTGCGGACGGTTCCGGAGTAGCCCAGCGGGCTAACTAAGCGATTTCGCCCATCCACATACGCCGCCCCAGTTCGTCGAGCTCTGCCCGGCGCTCTTCGTACTCAGGCAATGCCTGTCCCAGTAGCCGCCAGAAGTCCGCTTGATGCCCGGGCACCCGGACGTGGGCGAGCTCGTGAGCGACCACGTAGTCCACCAGATGCATGGGGAGCTGGAAGAGCGGCCAGCCGAGGCTCATCCGGCCGGGGCCGCGCTCGCTCTGACCGGGACGATAGCGCCCCCAGCGACTTCCCAGGTCGCAAACGTCCAGTGCGGGCTCGGCAACCGCCATACGAGCAGCCCAGGGCTGGAGCCGCCCCGCTGCCCAGTTTCGCCCTGCCCGGCAGTACCAGTCCACCAACGCGGCCCGCCCCCGGTCCGGGTCCTCGGCCTGTTCCCGGCCGATGACCAGGCGTCCGGCGATCAGCCGGATCCTGCCTGTCTCGGGCTCGTTCTCGACGATCCCCAGCCGGTATGTCCGCCCCAGGTAGCGGAAGACCTCGCCGTCCGTCAAACGCTTGGCCGGATTCAGCGGGCGTGTGCGCTCGCGCACCCCCACCTTGGTCACGACCCAAGACCGGTGGGCGCGGACGAAATCCTCCGCCTCCGCCACGGGCCGCCCCTGCGGGGCGTGCAGGGTCAGCCCCGCATCCGGCTCCACGGTCAGCGCGAACCGCTTACGCCGCCCGCTCACGCGCACGCGGAGCGCCAGCCCGTCGACCGTGAGCAGGTTCCCCTCGGCAAGAGACGGAGGGATTCGGTCGTCGGCGGGAGCGGTCACGGTCACCCGGCCTATTCTCCCCGGTACCTGGCCAGGAACTGTCGCTTGTTGTCCGCCGCGTACGCCGCGAGCCCTTGCGCGATGTCGTTCAGCGGAGCCCAGTCCGTGGCGGCCGGCCGCAGGCCGCCCTGGAGCAGCTGGGCGTGAATGATCTTCGCCAGCGCGCTGAGGTCCTGGTGCTGCCCCTGGTAGGACGCCTTGCCCATGGTCCGCGCCGCCATGTCGCACACCGCACCGACCAGGAGCCGGGTGTCCGCCACCTTCCGGACGACGCCCGGGTTGTCCGCCAGAAGCTTGTCGAGCAGTCGGTACACCTTCTGCTCCAGCGGGCTGAGTCCCGCGAGCGCCGGGTCCTCCTCGTCCTCCTGCCGGGCCTGCTCGAACAGTGGGCCGAACTCCTTGATCTGGTCATCGAAGCGTCCGGGCAGGTCCCGCAGGATCTCCTCCAGCCGCTCCGAGAGCCGGGTGTACTTCTCCGGGTCCTCCCTCTTGACCCGCTCCTCCAGGTGGAAGCGGAGCGCGTGCCCCATCTCCGCGGCGGCCTCGCGCGGCGGCATGGCGCGCACCGCGTCGTCGAAGACGGGGGAGGCGAGCGAGACGGGCGCGATGACCTGCTCGATCTCCGGACCCTCCAGGTGGTCGGCGATCATCGCGCGGACCTTGCGGCCGTAGCGGCGCAGCGTGAACGTCCCGCCCGGCGCGTCGCGGTAGAGCCTGCGGACGCGCTTCTGGAGCATCCCCCACCGGCGGGCGTCCGCCACGTGGGCCAGGCCGTCCTCGTGCGGCAGTACCCGTTCCAGTACCCGGAGGAACTCGTGGAGCACCTCGTCGTACCCGAACCGCACCGACTCGGGCTCGAAGACCTGCGCGGCCGATCCCAGGGCGGCGGGATCGGCGAGATCCGCATCCGTGATCCCGTGCGCACGCAGGAAGGCGCGTACCTTCTCGGCGGCCGGCGCCAGCCCTCCGATCTCCTTCGACAGGCTCAGCATGGTGTCGTCGACATCGGCCTGCTGGTACTCGGCCAGCGCTCCCGTCAGGTGCTCGAAGACACCGTAGTAGTCGACGACGTAGCCGATCTCCTTGCCCCGCATCGGCCGGTTGACGCGGGCGACCGCCTGGAGCAGCTCGGCGTCGCGGATCGGCCGGTCCAGGTAGAGCGCCTGCTCGCGCGGGGCGTCGAAGCCGGTGAGCAGCATGGACTTGACGATGAGGAAGGCGACGGGGCTCTCCGGGTGCACGGGATCGGGCACTGGCGCAGACTGCGCCTGCCGCGGACCGGTGGCCTCCTGGGACCAGGGGTGGTCACCGGCTGCTGCTGCCGCCGCAACGTCCTGCGCCGCCGTGTGGAAGGGCGTGGTGGTGACCCAGTCCGGTTCGGCGGGCAGATGCGGGAACGCCTGGTGGAAGCGCTCGACGTACGCGTTCTGCCGCTCCTTGTCCGTCCAGTGCAGCCACTCGCGGCGCTTGCGTTCCTCGCCCGGGGAGATCACCGGCACGAAGTCGATGCGGCGCAGCAGGGAACGGTACTGGTGGGCCTGGTAGAGGTAGCGCTCCCGCCGGGCCAGCTGCTCCAGCGGGGTCCCGGTCACCGACTCCGGGTCGAACGCGGCCAGTTCGATCATGAGGGCGTCGCGTGCCTGGCGCAGCGCGAGGTGGTACGCGACGGCCGCCTTCCGGCTGACGGCGGCGACCTGCGCCTTGAAGCCGCCTCCCGGCAGCACCCAGGTGACCCAGTGCTCCAGCATGTCCTCGGCCTTGGCCCGGATCATCGGCAGGGACTCGGCCACGTCGCGTTCGGTGGGCCAGCGACGCAGCAGCGCCTTGCGCTCCTCGTCCGTACGCCCCCGGATCAGGTCGGCGAAGTTCCGGTCCAGGCCTTCCTTGTCGAAGACCTTGCCCTCACCGGTACGGCCCTCGTAGCGGATGCGTACGACCACACCGTCGTGCTCGGCCTCCGCCATCCGGTACGTGTCGAGGAACCCGCCGAAGATGCGGCGGGTGTCCTCGGTCCGGCCGGTCATGATCGGCGTACCCGTAAAGCCGATCTTCGCGGCGTTGGGGATGGCCTTGCGCAGGGCCGCGTGCAGCACGCTGGTGTGCGAGCGATGCGCCTCGTCGACCAGCACGAGGATGTCGGAGGAGGTGTTGCACTCCGGGAAGTCCGGCTCGGCCGGCTGCGCGGCGGCCCGGCCTTCCTTCCTGTCCCGCTCGGCGGCCTCGTACTCGCCCGCCAGGTTCCGGTCGTCGCCGTCCCCGTCGCCTCCGTCCGCGGCGAACGCGCCCCCGGTCCCGTACTTCTGGATCATCGCGAAGACGACCCGCCGACCGCCGTCGCGCAGCAGCCCTTCCACCTGCGTACGGGTCTCGGCCGTCTCGACGTCGGACTCACTCAGCTTCAGAGTCCGGGAGAGCTGGTCCTGCAACTGCGTGCGGTCAGTGACCACGACCACCGTGAACTCACTGAGCCGGTGGTGCAGATGGATCCGGCGGACGAGGAAGGTCATGGTCAGGCTCTTGCCGGAGCCCTGGGTGTGCCAGATGACCCCGCCGCGCTCGTCGTCGGCCACGAGGGGGCCACGGGTCCGGCCGGTGAGCAGCTTGCGTACGGCCTTCTCCCCTGCCCGGTACTGCTGGTGCCGGGCGGCGGCCTTGACCGTGCGGGTCCCGCCGGCCTCGGTCTCGACGGGGAGCGGGATGACGTAGTGACGTACGAAAGTGAGGAGCGCGGCGGGCCGCAGGACGACGCCTACGAGCTTGTGCCGCTCGTTCAGTCTGCCGACCTCGCCGGGCAGCTCGGAGCGGAGCGTCGCTTCCTTCTCCGGCTCGATACTGCGCCAGGGATGGAAGTGGTCGGGCGTGGAGGTGACCGTCCCGAGATACGCGGTCTCGCCGGTCGCCGCGATCAGCAGCTGAACGGTGCGGAAGAGCTCGGGGACGCCGGCGGGCACGGGGAGATCGGTGCCGTCGCGTTCGTCGTCGACCGGATCGCCCGCGTAGTGCCGCAGGTCGAGTACGGCGCTGCGGATCGGGTCGGCGGCATCCGGGCTCTTGCACTCGACGGCGACGAGCGGGATGCCGTTCACGAAGAGGACTATGTCGAGTATCGACAGGTCGCCGGAGCGGCTGCGGACGCGGAGCTGGTCGACGACGGTGAACTCGTTGAGCCCGCCGCGCTCCTCGTGCCACTCGATGTACTGGACGGTGGCGGAGGCCCCGCCGTGCGCGGCGGACGGGCCGTTCAGGACGTAGCCGCTGAGCAGCAGGTCGGTGGCGGCGAAGTTGGCGTGCGCGACGCCCTTCCCGAGGGGGACGGCCGCCAGCTCCGCGATGCTGCGCCGGATGTCACTCTCGTCCATCCACGGCTCGCCGTCGGAGGCCCGGGTGTTGATACGGTCCAGGGCCTCGCCCAGCCGGTCGGCGAGCAGTGGGGTATCGGCGTCGAGTGTGCCGATCTCCTTGCCCGGGACGTGCGTCCATCCCATCGCCTCAAGCTGCGCGACGATCGGCCGCTCCACCTCGTCCCGCTCGACCTGCTGCGCCGCCATGCCCCCGCACCTTCCGCCCCGCCGCACCGCTGTGCCTGCTCAGGTGATCCATTCTGCGTCCTGAGGGGGTTGGAGGGGAGGGTTCCGGCCGCGCGGGACACGGCGGAGCCCGGTGACGTACCGGACAAGTGGGGTACGCCACCGGGTCGGGCGGGGTGGTTCAGGCCCCCGCCGAGGGCTCGCCCCTCTCACCGGCGCCGTCAAGGACGGGTGCAGCAGGTACGGGAAGACGGGCGCCCCGGCTCAGCGCGATCCGGTGAACGTCACGCAGCGACTCGGTCATACGGGCCGCGAGGTAGCGGAGCTGAAGGGCGGTGACCTTGCGGTCCGCGAGCATGTCGGCGGCGTGGTCGAGGAGTTCGCCGGCCATGCCGAGCTGGACGCTCTCGATGTTGTCGGCGACCCGGGAGAGGTATCCGGTGCCGTCGCCGATGAGATAACAGGGCTTGTCGTCCGTGCCGGTCCACGGCAGCAGCCGTGCCCCGCCCGCCGTCTCGCTGATCACGCGGTCACCATCCTGCCGTGAATGAGACGTGGCCCGATGTCGATGCCGTGCACGGCCAGCCACAGCGCGTGTCGGCGGGCGCGCTGGCGCCGGGCCTCCGCTCGCTGTTCGCGCGCCGGGCGGTACGGGCGGACGCGCGGGCCGGCCCCGGGCGGCGCGGCGGGGTGGTGGCCCGCGGTGGGCCACAGGAACCGCAGCAGCGGCTCAAGCATGCGGGCGATACAGTGCGACACGTCGTCAACTCCGTTGAGGTTGATGGCCACGCCCCCGGACCGTTCACTGCGGTCGCGGGGGTCCTCCATGTCCGGCGAAAGATCCGGCCGGGCCCGTCACGACGGCATCAGTCGACGCGCGGGCATCGCTGTGTAGCGATCCGCTCACAGAGTGAGACGGCGCGGACTAGGCTCGCCAGGGGGTAGAGCGTGACGAATGCTTTGTCACACGGGAGTTGACGATGAGCAACATCTATGGGGACTGGTTGAAGGAACAGCGCATGGCGGCCGGCCTGACCCAACAGGAACTGGCCAACGCGGCTGTCATGACCCGTTCGCACATCTCACACATCGAGGCGGGCCGCCGCATCCCGTCGAAGGAGGACGCGCGGCGCTTGGACAGGGCTCTGAACACGGGGAATGTGCTGAGCAGCTTCCTGCCGGATGAGAACGCAGCGGTCGCCGACTACTTTGAGGCGGCCCTCCAACTCGAACAACAGGCGACGATGATCCGAGAGTTCGCGCTGTCGTTCGTTCCGGGCATCCTGCAGACGGAAAGGTACGCGCGTGCGGTTCTGAGCACGTCGTTCCCTCCAGTGGGTGAACAGGAATGTGACAGGCTCGTTGTCACACGGCTTGGGCGGGCAAAGGTGCTTGACGATCCGGTACAGCCGGTAGTTTGGGCGTTGCTGGACGAGGCGGTGCTACGTCGCGCGGTCGGCGGGTCGGGCGTCATGGCGGAGCAGATCATGCACATCGTCCGCTTGGTCGAGGCTGAGCGCATCCGCGTACATGTGGTGCCGTTCGCCCTGGGGTTTCACCCGCTGATGGAAAGCATGCTCACGCTGATGTGGTTCGAGGATCAACCGCCTGTGGCGTACAGCGAGGGCCTTCGTATGGGCAAGGTGCATGACTCCCCTTCCGTGGTTCAGGAGTTGCAAGGCCGCTACGATCTTGCGCTGAGCGACGCACTGCCGCTGAAGGAGTCATTGGCCCTGCTGAGGGCGACTGCAAAGGACTACGGACACCATGACTGAACACACCATCCCAGATGCTTCCTCACTGACCGGCTGGCGCAAGTCGACCTACAGCGGCAGCGAAGGCGGCAGCTGCGTCGAGGTATTGGACGGCTACCCGTCAGGCGTGCCCGTCCGCGACTCCAAGGCCTCGCACGGCCCCGCTCTGGTCTTCCCTGCGGCTGGCTGGTCATCGTTCGTCACGGCCGTCAAGGACAGGCATTTCCACGCGTGAGACCTGAGAACATCCGCATGTAAACCTTGCACCTATCGACGGACGGACATCGCCATACGCCGATGCCCACCCGATGCCCCCACCGCCGACTCATCTAGTCTCAGCAAGGAAAAGCGAGGAGACTGTTCGCGATCCCACGCTTGATGCTGCGCAGCTTGGCCAGCTCTTCGGTCTCCGCACCTACCTGTTGCGAAAAAGAAGCAACGACTGCAAGGACCTGCGCCTGCTCCTCGGGAGTTGGCAGGGGAACAGGAATACCTCGAACCGATTTCGCGGAAATCTTCACCATACTTTCCGATGTACCTTGCGCCATCGACCGAACATACCGGCGAGTCCGCATTGACATGAGAACAACACTCAAGAAGTCAGCGGAGTAACGCCCCGATGTTCCAATTCTCATCATGAGGTCCGGATAAATACAGGGCGTCCCCACGCCCCGATATACGCCAGCCAATCCGACCAGGTCTCGGGTGTTGGCTCGGCTCATCAGAAGATCCCCCTCCCTCAAGACGGCAGGATGGTGAGCCGTGACGGACGGAGGGGCGTTCTTGAGCTGGACCGGCTCGAACCCCACAGGAGTCAGACAGCCAAGCCCCAGCATCTGGATGCCAGTCCACGTCTCACTCTCCACGGGAGAAAATCCGTTGCGGATGCCATCGTCCACGACGTCCCCCAAGGTGCGGTCCCAGTCAAGAGCGTCGAGCAGGCCCTCTATGGCGCCTGCCTTGGCGGCTCCAAGCTTGGCAATCGACGCCTCGATGGAACGCTCCTGTTCCGACACGGCGTCAAGCACCTCGACGATCCGACGCTGCTCAACAATCGGGGGAAGCGGGAAAGAATACCCCGCCAAGTCGCCCCTGTTGACCTTCGGAATTCCAGTACGACCCGAGAGATTCTCTGCATATTTCGAGAACCTCTCGCCGAGGATAACCGAAATCAAGAAGCGTCCAAGGATCTCTTCCCCAGGCGTCAGCGGATACATGTCTGCCGAGCAGGTGCCTGAAAAGTCGGCGAGGGCGGCCTTGCGAAGAGACGGCCTAATTTTACTGAACACCACGTCCCCGGGCTGCACGACATACTTGCCACTCAAAGCGCCCTGATCCCCCGCTGACGCGCGCTTGAGGATCCTCCCGGTACCCGATTCCACGTGGTCTGGAGCAAGCAGCACGCGGCTCCGGTAGGGCTCAACACGTGGATCGACTTGCCCGCTAGGGAGACTAACAAGATCTGTGAGGCGCCGAATCGGCCAAGCCTTAATTCCTTCACTCCGCATAGCGAAGCTCCTTCAGGAACCCGTCCAGCACCGCCGCCGCCTTTTCTCGCCCCGCCCGGATCTCCCGCAGCGACACGGCATACTTGCCCTCGCACACTCCATACGCATCGGTCAGCTCACGTCGCCGCTGCACCACATGGCCGTCCAACTTGCCCGCCAGGTCATCCCTCAGCAGTTCCAGAACCACCCGCCGCTCGCCCTCCGGGTCCAGCGCTTGCCTCCCCGCGAAGAGCCCCGGAGGGTCCTCGTCCAGCTTGGGCGGGTCGCTCGGCCAGGGGAACCAGAACTCCGCCTCAAGGCGCTTGATCAGGGCGGCCGCCTTGGTGCGGTCCTTCTTCACCTGGGCCAGCTCCGCCAACTGCTCGACGCTCAGAGCGACTTCCTCGCGTGCCGGGGCGTCGCTGTCCGCGTCGTCCCCGCCTTCGCCGTCCTCGGACGGTTCTGGCTCGGCATTGAGTTCCTTCCAGCGCGCGTCCAGCTCCGCCTTCCGCGCGTCCGCCTCCGCCAGCTTCTCCAAGAAGTCCGGGGCGATCGCGGCGACCACCTTGTGGGCGTAGGCCTGGCGCCGCTCAGCGGCCGTGCGCTTGCGTAGCTTCCGGGTCTTCGGGTCCTGTTCCGGAGCGAGCAGTGTGTCGACGTTCTCCACCCAGCCGTCGAGGACGCCCGCGAACCCGTTCTCCGACAGGGCGAGCAGGTCGTATTTGGCCTCGTACCACCAGCCGGCCACCGCGCCGGCGAGCGCGTACCGGTCGAGCAGACCGACCCCACCCAGCCGCTCGACGAACGACTCCATCAACGAGCCGCGCACCGCCATCAGCGCGACCTTGCGCTCCGAGGGCGTCAGGTCGGCCAGGCGCTCGGGGGTCGCCGCCACCGCCTCCAGGTGGCGGGCCTCCTCCTCCCACCACTTCGCGAAGGCGACCCGCAGCGCGTCCTCTCGCGGGCGCGCCAGTTCCGCCAGCCGGGCCGCGTCCGGGCGCTGCCCCTCCGGCAGGAAATCCACGTACTCCGGATCCACCGGGTCGCGCTCGGCGAACAGGTCGGTCAGCTTCACCCCGTACGCGTCGAGGAGCTCCTGCTTCGCCTCGATCTCCGCGCGCGGTACCCCGCCCACGAGGTGCGCCCGCACGTCCTGCGGCTCCGGCGGCGGTGTGTTGTCGACGTAGCGGCGGATGTTGAGGTTGTCGTCGTTCTCCCGCAGCTCCTCGCGGCTCACGGCCCGAGAGAAGCCCGGCACCTCCGCGTACGCATGGAAGGTGGAGGTGATCTTCTCGGCGTGCTCGGGCAGCAGGACGTTCTGTGCCGACTCCTTGCGGTACTCCCGGTCCGCGTTGATGAACAGCACCTTGCCCGCCCGCGCCGGGTCCTTCCGACCCGGAGGACGCAGCAGCAGGATGCACGCCGGGATGCCGGTGCCGTAGAAGAGGTTCGGGGCGAGGCCGATGACCGCCTCGATCGCGTCCTCGTCCAGCAGCTTCGTGCGGATCTCCTGCTCGCCGCCCCCGCGGAACAGCACGCCGTGCGGCATGACCGTGATGACCATGCCTCCGCGCCCCTCCCGCTTGGTCTCCCACAGCATGTGCTGGAGGAACATCAGGTCGGCCTTGCCACGCTCGCTCGTGACCCCGTACGCCGTGCGCTGAGCGCCGTGTTTGAGGTCGGCGAGCGCGTAGTCCATGGAGAACGGCGGGTTGCTCAACACGCCGTCGAACCGGTCCGCGTCCGTCCTCGGTACGTGCGCCGGCTCAGCCAAGGTGTCGCCGGTGCGCAGGTCGAAGCGGCGGACGCCGTGCAGCACCATGTTCATCGTGGACATGATCCAGGAGCCGCTGTTGGCGTCCTGGCCCGCGAAGAACATGTCCGAGGTGTCGCCGCCGTGCTCCTCCACGTACTCCTTCGCGTGGATGAGCATGCCGCCCGAGCCGACGCAGGGGTCGTAGATGCGCATGCCCTGCTTGGGGCCGAGCAGCTCGACCATCATGCGGACCACCGCGCGCGGGGTGTAGAACTCGCCGCCCTTGCGGCCCGCCGAGTCCGCGAACTCCTTGATCAGGTACTCGTACGCGGCGCCGATCAGGTCGGGGAACTCGAAGTCGTCCGTCCGCAGCCGGATGCGCCCGAAGTGCGCGATGAGCAGCTTCAGCCGCTGATCGGCGAGCTTCGCCGCGCCGGCCGCCGTACCCGAGCCGCCGATGCGGTTGAAGTCCAGGTGATCGAAGAGGCCCTTGAGCTTGCTGTTCTGGCCTTCCAGCGCCTGGAGGGCGGGGCGCAGACGGTCCTCGTTGATGTTGTGGGTGGCCGAGGAGATCCGCTGCCAGCGGGCATCCTTCGGTACGAACAACACGTCACGGTCGCCGTACGCGGACTCCTGCTCCAGGTAGCTCTCCAGCACCTCCCCGTCGAGGCCCAGCTCCTTGGCCGCGTACTCCCGAATGAGGTCCCGCGCGGCTTCGAACTCGTCATTGGCCCGCTTCAGGAAGAGCAGACCGAAGATGTAGTCCTTGTACTCGGAGGCGTCCATCGTGCCGCGGAGGATGTCCGCGGCGGCGAACAGATGCCGCTCCAACTGCGCGAGCGTGAGCTTGGCCACGAATACGACTCCCTACGACCCCGGTGTGTGACGTAGGAACCCTACGGCGGCGGCGGGGTCCGGCGGAAACCGTTCCCCGAACTGGGGCCGGTCCCGTCAGTACGAGGCGATGCCGAGCCCGTCCTCGACGAAGGCGAAGACGTCGGTGTACGGATCGCGCTTGACCAGCGGCACATGATCGCCGTGCCCGGCGTTCATCTTCACGGCGCGCTTCTTGGCCTCGACGAAACTGCCCCGCGCGATCTGTTCCGGCAGCACGCTCTTGATGTTCGCCGCGTCCTTGGCGAACGGGAGCCGGTCCGTCACCTGGCCGCAGACCCCGCCGAAGGTGCCGGTCACCGGCTTGTGGTGCAGCAGCCGCCACACCTCGAAGCAAGGGTGCGAGAAGGCCACGCGTACGTCCCCGTCCCGGGCCTGCTTCAGCGCGGTGTCGATGGACTCGTGCTCGTCGCGGTCGAACAGGCACCAGACCTGGGGCCAGAACTCTTTCTTCAGGCCGCTGCGCTTCGCGTCGCGGGCTTCCTCCCGCATCAGCCGCACCGCCGCCTCGACCAGCTTGATCGGCTTGCGCTGGGACCCGGGAGCGCTGGCGTTGGCGATCCGTACCTCGACCGCCAGGGACGGGTCGGCGTAGACGCCCTGGTCGCGGATGATCCGGATGTAGTCGGGCTCGGTGACCTTGCCCTCGGTGAAGACGTGCACGACCCGGCGGCGCCGCCCGCGCTCCTGCTTCGCGGGCCCCAGCGAGTCCTTCCCCCTCGTACGCGCCATCAGCTCAGCTCCGCCCCGTGCCCACGATCCCGTTCACGTTCCTGTCCTGTGGCGGCCAGCAGTCGCCGGGCGATCTGGCCCTCCATGAGGTCGGGGACCGCGCCGAAGGCCCCGGCCAGATAGGACTTCATCAGGTCCTCGCCCTCCCCCGGGGAGGCGGCGCTCAGCGGGTACAGATCGGTAGCCCCGTCCTTGTCCTTCTCCGTCAGCCACACCTGGCCCGGCTCCAGCAGGCGCGCACCGCTCGGCGTGGTGAGCACCGAGGGGTCGTGCGAGGTGAAGGCGAGCTGCGCGCCATTCGGGTTGGCGTCCGGGTCGTGGAAGAGCCGGACGACCTCGGCGGCGAAGCGCGGGTGCAGGCTGGCGTCCAGCTCGTCGACCAGCAGTACGGCGCCCTCGTCGAGCGCCAGCAGCAGGGGCCCCAGGAGGGCGTACCAGGAGCGTGTGCCGTAGGACTCCTGGTCCCAGTCGAAGGCCACATTGCCGGTGGCGGAGCGATGAGTGAGCTTCACCGCGACCCCGTCCTTGCCCTCGGGGACGACTTCCGCGCCGGTGATGCCCAGATCCGCGACCTGCAAGAGTTCCTTGATCCGGCGGGCACGGCCACCGGACAGCTCCCGGGTGGTGAATCCCGCCCGCTCCGCCCGTTCGTCCTCCGGGTTGATCAGCCACAGATTGCGGCGGAACCAGTGGAAGAGCGGCGAGAGCTGCGGGTGGTTGTCCGTGCCGGCGGTGGACAGCAGCAGGGCGTTCGGGCGGGTGCGCCGCGCCAGGTGGACCCGGTCCTTGACCCGGGCGCCCGGCCATTCGTAGACCTCGGTCCGCGAGGCGTCCCGGTCCAGCCAGACCTGGCGGTGGCCCCGGGGGTAGCTGTGCAGCCATTCGGCCTCGACCCGCGCCGGGCCGAGCTCGAAGCCGTACGTCCAGCGCACGCCGTCGATCACGAGGTCGGCCTCAAAGAAACTCGGCTCGCCCTCTTCCTTGGCGTCCAGTGCGAAAGAGCGGCGCGGGATGGTGTCGTACGAGGCCCAGTGCGCGTACGAATTGAGGACGGCCGTGCGCATGTCGGTCATGGCGGCCAGCACATTCGACTTGCCGGAGGCGTTGGCTCCGAAGATCCCGATGAGCGGCAGAACCCCCAGCGAGCCGCTGCCTGCGAGCTCCAGCGGGCGGGCGGCCTCGCTCGGCTCGCCCTCGGGTACGACGAAGGACAGTTCCTGCTCGTCACGCAGGGACCGTACGTTCGCAGTGCGGAACCTCAGCAGCATGCCGCCCCCTCTCCGCGGCCAGGGTAATGGCACGGGGTGACATCGGCTTGCGCTGGGTGGCATTGGAGCGTGCTGGACCTCACTCTGGACAGGGCAGACAACTGGCCGGTAACTTAATCTGAGCAAGCGCTTAGCCCACGGCGGCGGACCGCCGCGACCGAAGGAGGCCGCCACAGTGCGCCGTACCGTTTTCAACGAGGACCACGAGGCGTTCCGCGAGACCATTCGCGCCTTCATCGAGGCCGAGGTCGTCCCCGTGTACGACGAGTGGTTCGCAGCCGGCCAGGCGCCGCGCGACTTCTACTACAAGC
Organism: Streptomyces sp. NPDC097617; assembly: GCF_044761485.1. Lineage (NCBI taxonomy): Bacteria > Bacillati > Actinomycetota > Actinomycetes > Kitasatosporales > Streptomycetaceae > Streptomyces > Streptomyces sp. NPDC097617. The sequence goes on along the minus strand of NZ_JBIWCL010000005.1, from coordinate 189,064 downwards.
TCGGCGAGCTGGGCGTCTTCGGCATCAACGTGCCCGAGGAGTTCGGCGGCGCGGGCCTGGACACCCACAAGTTCGAGGCCGTCCTCTACGAAGAGACCTCGCGCGCGGGCGTCAACTTCGGCGGCTCCGGCGTGCACGTGCTGCTCGCCCTCCCCTACATCAAGATGCTGGCCGACATCGAGCAGAAGAAGCGCTACCTGCCGAAGTTCGTCTCCGGCGAGGAGATGTGGGCCCTCGCGATGACCGAGCCGGGCACCGGCTCCGACGTCGCGGGCATGAAGACCACCGCCAAGCTCTCCGAGGACGGCACGCACTACGTCCTCAACGGCTCCAAGACCTTCATCACCGGTGGCGTCCACGCCGACCGCGTGATCGTCTGCGCCCGCACCTCCGCCCCCAGCGAGCAGGACCGCCGCTTCGGCATCTCCCTCTTCGCCGTGGACACCAAGTCCGAGGGCTACTCCATCGGCCGCAAGCTGGACAAGCTGGGCCTGCGCACCTCCGACACCGCCGAGCTGGCCTTCGTCGACGTCAAGGTCCCGGTCGAGGACCTGATGGGCGAGGAGAACAAGGGCTTCTACTACCTCGGCGCCAACCTGCCCTCCGAGCGCTGGGGCATCGCCTTCGGCGCGTACGCGCAGGCCAAGGCCGCCATCCGGTTCGCCCAGCAGTACGTGACCGAGCGCACCGTCTTCGGCAAGCCGGTCGCCCACTTCCAGAACACCAAGTTCGAGCTGGCCGCCTGCCAGGCAGAGGTGGACGCCGCCGAGGCCGTCGCCGACCGCGCCCTGGAGGCCCTGGACGCCGGTGAGCTGACCGCCGCCGAGGCCGCCTCCGCCAAGCTGTTCTGCACCGAGGTCGCGCACCGCGTCATCGACAAGTGCCTCCAGCTGCACGGCGGCTACGGCTACATGAACGAGTACCCGATCGCCCGCCTGTACGCCGACAACCGCGTGAACCGCATCTACGGCGGCACCAGCGAGGTCATGAAGTCCATCATCGCCAAGTCCATGGGCCTGTAAGGAATCAGGGCACTTACCCTTCCCCCATGAACGAGGCACTGACGACGCTCCTCGATCTGCTCGACCTCGAGCAGATCGAGGAGAACATCTTCCGCGGTACCAGCCGGCCTTCGCTGGTACCGCGTGTCTTCGGCGGCCAGGTCGCGGCCCAGGCCCTGGTCGCGGCCGGCCGGACCGTCCCCGCGGACCGCATCGCGCACTCGCTGCACTCCTACTTCCTGCGCACCGGGGACACCTCCGCGCCCATCGTCTACTCGGTGGACCGGATCCGCGACGGCCGCTCCTTCACCACGCGCCGGGTCGTCGCCGTCCAGCACGGCCAGCCGATCTTCCACCTCTCCGCGTCCTTCCAGACGTACGAGGACGGCCTCGACCACCAGGTCGCCATGCCGTCCGCCCCGGACCCGGAGTCCCTGCCCACCGCGGCCGAGTCACTGCCCGCCTACCGGGAGATCTTCCGCGATCCCGGCACGGTGGAGCGGCTGATCGAGACCCGGGAGGCGGTGGACCTGCGTTACGCCACGACCCCGCCCTGGGGCAGTGTCGGCGAGCCGGTGGAGCCGCGCTCTCAGGTGTGGTTCCGTACGGCCGGCAAGCTCGACAGCGCCGATCCGCTGCTGCACACCTGCCTGGCCACCTACGTGTCCGACATGACCCTGCTGGACTCGGTGCTGCTCGCGCACGGCCGGGGCGGCTGGGCGGTGGGCGACGTGGTCGGCGCCTCGCTGGACCACGCGATGTGGTTCCACCGGCCCTTCCGCGCGGACGAGTGGCTGCTGTACGACCAGGAGTCGCCCTCGGCGGCCGCGGGCCGGGGCCTGGGCCAGGCCCGCATCTGGACGCAGGACGGCCGGCTGGCCGTGACGGTCATCCAGGAGGGCGTCGTCCGCGTCCCGCGCGCCTGAGGAGCACGCGACTCAGTCCCACCAGAATCCCCAGTGGCTGCTGCCGGTGACCGCCTCGTCGGCGTAGGCCCGGATGCTGCCGGAGCCCTGCCGGATGTTGTCGGGCGAGACGGCGAAGTGCTCCGCCGCGACGGGGAGCGCGTGGGCGACCGTACGCGGCGGGGCCGCCACGGACACGTGGAGCTCGTCGAAGCCGAGGGCGACCACGCGGGCGCCGAAGCGGTCCTCCCAGGAGCGCAGGACCGTGCTGATGAGGGCCGTGTCGTTCTCGTGGTTGGTCGGCCCGCACCAGCCCATCGCGGTCGGTACGTCCGCCCCGCGGCCCGCGGGGACCAGGGCGAGCCGCGGGCTCGGCAGGAAACCGCTCGCGATCAGCTCGTCCGCGAGCTGGCAGGCGGCGGACTCCGAGTCTGCTCCGCCCTGCGGCCCCGCCTCGGCGAGCCCGGGCCAGTCCCGGCCGAAGGGAGCGATGAGCTCCTCTCCCTCCGTCCCCTCCTCGGGGTCGGGAACCACCGCGGCCCAGAAGTCGCGCAGCACCGGCTCGACATGGTGGTCGTCGGGGTCGGGCATCCGCTCCGGGAGGAACTCCCGCTCCTGCCACCAGCGTTCCAGCCCCCGCCGCCCCTGGATCAGCACGGCCTGCAGTCCGGCGGCCTCGAGCTCGGGGGTCCGGTGCGCGGCGAGCGCCCCGACCCCCAAGGCCTCGCCGGACACCCGGAGCAGCGGCTCGGCCGCCTTGCGCCACCCCCGCCGGACCGACCGGGAGATGAGCTCCCCCGCCGGCAACCGGGGCCCCAGGCAACGCCCTTGGGGATCGTCGGCCAGTACGGACAGCGGGTTGTGCGTCTTCGCGGACTTCGGCATGCGGCGACCGTAGCCACCGCCACCGACAACCGGACCCGGACTGCCTACGCGCCCGACAGGCCCGCCGCGTCCAGGAGGTACGCCACCATCGGGTCGTAGTACCGCGGGTCGCGGACGTGGTCGTCCAGCGGGATCGTCACCTGGAGGGTGCCCTCCGCCTCGCCGATGAACAGGGCCGGGTCGTTGCAGTCCGCGTAGCCCACCGCGTCCAGACCGCGCTGGGCCGCGCAGCCCGCCCAGCCGTGGTCGGCGGCGACCAGGTCCGGCAGCGGACGGTTCTCGGCCGCCAGGCCGTCCAGGATCGCGGCCATCGGCTCCGGCGAGTGGGTGTGCCACAGGGTCGCGCCCCGCTCCAGGACCGCGACGTCGGCGAACTGCCACACCGAGCCCTCGTTCGCGGTCAGCCCGCGCGGGATCTCCACGATCTCGCAGCCCGCGGCGCGCAGGGCCGCCGCCGTGGCCCGGTGGACGTCCAGCAGGCCGCCGGGGTGCCCGGTGGCGAACAGTACGCTCTGCCGGTCCAGCGCGGCCTTGCGCAGCCGGGCCGCCAGCCGGTCCAGGCCGGCCACGGTCAGCTCCGGGTCGATGGTGTCCTGGCCGTGGCGGAACTCGGGGTCGTCCACGACCCCGCACCGCTCCGCCATCACCGCGAGCACGTCCTGCTCGTCCGTCCAGCGGTCGCCCAGCTCCAGGCCGAGCCAGTAGTGCCGGTCGCCGTTGGCGAGCTTCCTGTAGTGGCTGAGGTTGTTGTCGCGCGGGGTCGCGACCTGTCCCGCGATCCGCGTACGGACCAGGTGGTCGATGAGTTCGGCACGGCTCGGCGGCTCTATCGGCTTCGGCATACGGGCCATTCTGCCGCCGCCGGGCCGGAGCCGGCGCGTCCATTCCGATCGGCGGACGCCCCGGCTCATGCCGACAGCGCCCCGAACGCTCCGTGCACGAGGCGCCGCAGCAGGGCCTCCGTGGCCTCGCGCCCCAGGGCCGCCAGGTGCGGGGTGGAGTTGAGCAGGCCGAAGACCGCGTGCACGGCGACCCGCACCTCGGCCTCGCCGACCTCGGGGTGCAGCTCCCGTACGACCTCCACCCACAGCTCCACGTACTGGCGCTGCAGCTGCCGTACGAGCTTGCGGTCGGTGTCCCGGAGCCGGTCGAGCTCCCGGTCGTGCAGGGTGATCAGCGCCCGGTCGTCGAGCGCGAAGTCGATGTGGCCGTCGATGAGGGAGGACAGCACCCGGGCCGGTTCGCCCGCGGCCTGCGCCACCCGGTGGCGGCCGCCGGTCAGCAGCCGCTCGCTGATGCCGACGAGCAGTTCGGCGAGCATGGAGTCCTTGCCCGCGAAGTGCCGGTACAGGCCGGGGCCGCTGATGCCCACCGCGGCCCCTATCTCATCGACGCCGACGCCGTGGAATCCACGCGCGGCGAAGAGACGAGCGGCCTCACTGAGGATCTGCTCGCGACGGGTGGGGGCGGCCGCTCTGGTGCTCATGGGAAACCATTCTAGACAGGGCCGTTAGCGGTCGTTAACCTAAGCCCCACACACGTTAACGCTCACTAACAGCGTGCACCGAGCAAGTGGAACGAGCAAGGGAGCTCGACCGATGCAGCAGGCACCAGTGCTGACGAGCGCCGCGGACCCGGCGTCCGAGGCCTGGCGGACCAACGAGGCCGCCCACCGCGAGCTGACCGAGGGCCTGCGCGCCCGGCTCGACGCGGCCCGGCTCGGCGGCGGCGAGAAGGCCCGCGCCCGCCACACCGCCCGCGGGAAGCTCCTCCCCCGCGACCGCGTGGACACCCTCCTCGACCCCGGATCCCCCTTCCTGGAGCTGGCCCCGCTGGCCGCCGAGGGCATGTACGGGGGCTCGGCCCCCGCCGCCGGGGTCATCGCGGGCATCGGCCGGGTCAGCGGCCGCGAGTGCGTGATCGTCGCGAACGACGCCACCGTCAAGGGCGGCACGTACTACCCGATGACCGTCAAGAAGCACCTCCGCGCCCAGGAGGTGGCGCTGGAGAACCGTCTCCCCTGCCTCTACCTGGTCGACTCGGGCGGCGCCTTCCTCCCCATGCAGGACGAGGTCTTCCCCGACCGGGAGCACTTCGGCCGCATCTTCTACAACCAGGCCCGCATGTCGGGGGCCGGCATCCCGCAGATCGCCGCCGTCCTCGGCTCCTGCACCGCGGGCGGGGCCTACGTACCGGCCATGAGCGACGAGGCCGTCATCGTCCGCAACCAGGGCACGATCTTCCTCGGCGGTCCGCCGCTGGTGAAGGCCGCCACCGGTGAGGTGGTCACGGCCGAGGAGCTCGGCGGCGGCGAGGTCCACTCCCGGGTCTCCGGCGTGACCGACCACCTCGCGGAGGACGACGCGCACGCGCTGCGGATCGTACGGAACATCGTGGCGACCCTGCCCGAGCGCGGGGACCTGCCCTGGTCGGTCGAGGCGCCGGAAGAACCCAAGGTGGACCCGGACGGCCTGTACGGCGCGGTCCCCGTCGACTCGCGCACCCCGTACGACGCCCGCGAGATCATCGCCCGGATCGTGGACGGCTCCCGCTTCCAGGAGTTCAAGTCCGAGTTCGGACAGACGCTGGTCACCGGCTTCGCCCGGATCCACGGGCACCCGGTCGGGATCATTGCCAACAACGGCATCCTGTTCGCCGAGTCCGCGCAGAAGGGCGCGCACTTCATCGAGCTGTGCGACCAGCGCGGCATCCCGCTCCTCTTCCTCCAGAACATCTCCGGCTTCATGGTCGGCAAGGACTACGAGGCCGGCGGCATCGCCAAGCACGGCGCCAAGATGGTGACGGCGGTGGCCTGCACCCGGGTGCCGAAGCTGACGGTGGTCGTCGGCGGCTCGTACGGCGCCGGCAACTATTCGATGTGCGGCCGGGCGTACTCGCCCCGCTTCCTGTGGATGTGGCCCAACGCCAAGATCTCCGTCATGGGCGGGGAGCAGGCGGCCTCGGTGCTCGCCACGGTCAAGCGCGACCAGATCGAGGGCGCGGGCCAGCAATGGCCCGCCGAGGACGAGGAGGCCTTCAAGGCCCCGGTCCGCGCGCAGTACGAGGAGCAGGGCAACGCCTACTACGCCACCGCGCGGCTGTGGGACGACGGGGTCATCGACCCGATGGAGACCCGGCAGGTGCTGGGACTGGCCCTGACCGCGTGCGCGAACGCCCCCCTGGGCGACTCCGCTTTCGGCATCTTCCGTATGTGACGTGAGGACCTCACTGATGTTCAGCACTGTTCTGGTGGCGAACCGGGGCGAGATCGCGGTACGCGTCATCCGCACGCTGCGGCAGCTCGGCATCCGCTCCGTGGCCGTCTTCAGCGACGCCGACGCGGACGCCCGCCACGTCCGGGAGGCCGACACGGCCGTCCGCATCGGCCCGGCCGCGGCCGCCGAGAGCTACCTCTCGGTGGAGCGGCTGCTCGACGCCGCCCGGCGCACCGGCGCCGAGGCCGTGCACCCCGGCTACGGCTTCCTCGCCGAGAACGCGGCGTTCGCACAGGCCTGCGCCGACGCCGGACTCGCCTTCATCGGGCCGCCGGCGAGCGCCATCTCCCTGATGGGCGACAAGATCCGCGCCAAGGAGACCGTGAAGGCGGCGGGCGTGCCCGTCGTGCCGGGCTCCTCGGGCAGCGGCCTGACCGACGCCGAACTGGTCTCCGCCTCGATGGAGATCGGTATGCCGGTGCTGCTGAAGCCCTCGGCGGGCGGCGGCGGCAAGGGCATGCGGCTGGTGCGCGACGAGGCGGTCCTGGCCGAGGAGATCGCGGCGGCCCGACGCGAGGCGCGGTCCTCCTTCGGCGACGACACGCTGCTGGTCGAGCGGTGGGTGGACCGGCCGCGGCACATCGAGATCCAGGTGCTGGCCGACGCCCACGGCAACGTGGTGCACCTCGGCGAGCGCGAGTGCTCGCTGCAGCGCCGGCACCAGAAGGTGATCGAGGAGGCGCCGTCGGTCCTGCTCGACGAGAAGACCCGGGCGGCGATGGGCGCGGCGGCGGTCGACGCGGCGCGCTCCTGCGGGTACGTCGGTGCGGGCACGGTGGAGTTCATCGTCCCGGGCGGCGACCCCTCCTCCTACTACTTCATGGAGATGAACACCCGCCTCCAGGTCGAGCACCCGGTGACGGAGCTGATCACCGGGCTGGACCTGGTGGAGCAGCAGCTGCGCGTCGCGGCGGGCGCCCCTCTCGGCTTCGACCAGTCCGAGGTGACGCTGACCGGGCACGCCATCGAGGCCCGCGTCTGCGCGGAGGACCCGGCGCGCGGTTTCCTGCCGTCCGGCGGGACCGTGCTGGCGCTCTCCGAGCCCTCGGGCGGTGCGGTGCGCACGGACTCCGGGTTGACGGCGGGCGTGCCGGTGGGCTCGACGTACGACCCGATGCTGTCCAAGGTCATCGTCCACGGCCCGGACCGTCCGACGGCCCTGCGGATGCTGCGGGCGGCCCTGGCCGACACCGTGATCCTGGGCGTGCAGACCAACACGGGCTTCCTGCGGCGGCTGCTGGCCCACCCGGACGTCGTCTCGGGCAACCTGGACACCGGGCTCGTGGAGCGCGACCTCCTCTCCCTCCTACCGGAAGGGGTCCCGGACGAGGTGTACGCGGCGGCGGCGCTGCTGGCGCAGCCCCTCGCGAAGCCGCAGCAGGAGGGGTGGGTCGACCCCTTCGACGCGGGGAGCGGCTGGCGCCTGGGCGGCACCCCTGCCTGGACGGTGCACCACTTCCGCCTCCCGGGCCAGGACCCGGTGGAGGTTCGCATCCGCCCCGTGGGCACGGACGCCGAGCTCGTCATCTCCGACCCGGCCGCGCCGAATCCAGCCTCGCCGGCGGTTGAGGCGCGGGGTCCGGGGCAGAGCCCCGGCACACCGGCGCGAGCCCGCGTCCTCACCCGCACCACCGACACCGTCGCCATCGAACTCGACGGCGTCACCCACCGCTTCAGCCACGTCGCCTCCCCGGAGGGGACCTGGCTGGGCCGTGACGCTGACAGCTGGCACGTCCAGCACCACGACCCCGTATCCGCTCACGGCGCGGCGAGCGCAGGGGCGAACACCCTCGCCGCCCCCATGCCCGGCACCGTCACCGTGGTCAAGGTGGCCGTCGGCGACCGGGTCGCGGCCGGCCAGAGCCTCCTGGTCGTCGAGGCCATGAAGATGGAGCACGTCATCTCCGCCCCGCACGCCGGCACCGTCACCGAGCTGGACGTGACCCCCGGCACCACGGTCGCCATGGACCAGATCCTGGCCGTCGTCACCCCGGACGAAGAGACGCAGGAGGGCGCGTGAACAGGCTGCCCATGAACGTCCCGGCCCCCGGCCTCCCGGCCCGGGTCCGCATCCACGAGGTCGGTGCCCGCGACGGGCTGCAGAACGAGAAGGGCGCGGTCCCCACGGCCGTCAAGGCGGAGTTCATCCACCGCCTCGCCGCCGCCGGGCTGACCACCATCGAGGCCACCAGTTTCGTGCACCCCAAGTGGGTCCCCCAACTGGCCGATGCCGAGGAGCTGTTCCCGCAGCTCGCCGATGTCGCGGCGGATCTGCCCGTGCTCGTCCCCAACGAGCGCGGCCTCGACCGCGCGCTCGCCCTCGGCGCCCGGCGCATCGCGGTCTTCGGTTCGGCCACCGAGACCTTCGCCTCCCGCAACCTCAACCGCACCGTCGCCGAGTCCCTCGCCATGTTCGAGCCCGTCGTGGCCCGGGCCAAGGAGGGCGACGCGCACGTGCGCGGCTACCTCTCGATGTGCTTCGGGGACCCCTGGGAGGGCGCGGTCCCGGTCCACCAGGTCGTGTCCGTCGCCAAGGCCCTGCTCGACCTCGGCTGCGACGAACTGAGCCTCGGCGACACGATCGGCGTGGCCACCCCGGGTCATGTCCAGGCGCTGCTCGCCGCGCTGAACGAGGCCGGCGTCACGACCGACCGGATCGGCGTGCACTTCCACGACACCTACGGCCAGGCCCTGTCGAACACCCTCGCCGCGCTCCAGCACGGCGTGACCACCGTCGACGCCTCCGCAGGCGGCCTCGGCGGATGCCCGTACGCGAAGAGCGCCACCGGGAACCTCGCGACCGAGGACCTGGTGTGGATGCTCGACGGCCTCGGCATCGAAACCGGGGTCGACCTGGCCTCCCTCACCGCCACGAGCGTGTGGATGGCCGAACAGCTGGGACGCCCCAGCCCCTCCCGTACCGTCCGCGCCCTCTCCCACAAGGAGTAGTCACACCATGTCCCTCGACCACCGGCTCACCCCTGAGCACGAGGAACTCCGCCGCACCGTGGAGGCGTTCGCGCACGACGTCGTCGCCCCGAAGATCGGCGACCTGTACGAGCGGCACGAGTTCCCCTACGAGATCGTCGCCGAGATGGGCCGCATGGGCCTGTTCGGCCTGCCCTTCCCGGAGGAGTACGGCGGCATGGGCGGGGACTATCTCGCCCTCGGCATCGCCCTGGAGGAGCTGGCCCGCGTCGACTCCTCGGTCGCCATCACCCTGGAGGCCGGCGTCTCGCTGGGCGCCATGCCGCTCTACCTGTTCGGTTCCGAGGAGCAGAAGCAGCAGTGGCTGCCGAAGATGTGCTCCGGCGAGATCCTGGGCGCCTTCGGCCTGACCGAGCCGGGCGCCGGCTCCGACGCGGGCGGCACCCGCACCACCGCCGTCAAGGACGGCGACGAGTGGGTCATCAACGGCTCCAAGTGCTTCATCACCAACTCCGGTACGGACATCACCGGTCTGGTCACCGTCACCGCCGTGACGGGCCGCAAGGCGGACGGCCGCCCGGAGATCTCCTCGATCATCGTCCCGTCCGGGACCCCGGGCTTCACGGTGGCCGCCCCGTACTCCAAGGTGGGCTGGAACTCCTCGGACACCCGTGAGCTGTCCTTCGACGGCGTACGGGTCCCCCTGGCCAACCTGGTGGGCCAGGAGGGCCGCGGCTACGCGCAGTTCCTGCGGATCCTCGACGAGGGCCGGATCGCCATCTCCGCGCTCGCCACGGGCCTCGCGCAGGGCTGTGTGGACGAGTCGGTGAAGTACGCCAAGGAGCGGCACGCCTTCGGCAAGGCGATCGGCGACAACCAGGCCATCCAGTTCAAGCTGGCCGACATGGAGATGCGCGCGCACATGGCCCGCGTCGGCTGGCGCGACGCGGCCTCCCGGCTGGTGGCCGGCGAGCCGTTCAAGAAGGAGGCGGCGATCGCGAAGCTGTACTCCTCGACGGTCGCCGTGGACAACGCGCGCGAGGCGACCCAGATCCACGGCGGCTACGGGTTCATGAACGAGTACCCGGTGGCCCGCATGTGGCGGGACTCCAAGATTCTGGAGATCGGCGAGGGCACGAGCGAGGTCCAGCGCATGCTGATCGCGCGCGAACTGGGCTTCGCCGGCTAGCCGTAGAGCTCGCGCGGAGCTGTCCGGGGCTCGTCCGGACAGCTCCGGAACCGGGCGAAAACGAGGGGGCCCTGAAAAACTTAGGGCCCCCTTACCGTTTCAGGCCAAGGTTAGGCTAACCTTCCCCACGAACGGCTCAGTGGCCGCCCGGCACGCACGAAAACGGAATCGACATGCCCAAGTCCCGAACCTCCTCCTTCACCCGTCGCGGCTTCGTCGCGGCCGGTGGCGCCCTCGGCCTCGTAGCGGTCCTCGCCGCGTGCGGTGGCACCGACTCGGCGAAGGGTGACGGCGGCAAGGACAACGGCGCCGCGGCCTCCGGCCCCTGGACCTTCAAGGACGACCTCGGCAAGGACGTCAGCACCAAGTCCACCCCGAAGAACATCGTCGCCTTCACCGGCACCGCCGCCGCGCTGTACGACTACGGCATCCCGGTCAAGGGCGTGTTCGGCCCGACCAAGACCGCCGACGGCAAGCCCGACGTCCAGGCCGGCTCGATGGACATCTCCAAGGTCGAGATCCTCGGCAACGTCTACGACGAGTTCAACGTCGAGAAGTACGCGGCCCTCCAGCCCGAGCTCCTCGTCACCAACAGCTGGGACGGCAGCTACTGGTACGTCCCGGAGGCCTCCAAGGACAAGATCCTGAAGCTGGCCCCCGCCGCCGCGATCAAGGTGGGCGGCGACGTCACCCTCGACAAGGCGCTGGAGCGCACCGCGGACCTCGCCAAGTCCCTCGGCGCCGACATGAACGCCAAGAAGACCGTCGACGCGAAGGCCCGCTTCGAGGCCGCCGCCGCGAAGGTGCGCGAGGCCACCAAGGCCAACCCGGGCATCAAGGTGCTCGTGGGCTCCGGCTCCGCCGACCTGTTCTACGTCTCCACCCCGGAGACCTCGGCCGACCTGAAGTACTTCAAGCAGCTCGGCGTCGAGTTCGTCACCCCGGAGAAGCTGGACGAGGGCGGCTTCTTCGAGAGCCTCAGCTGGGAGAACGCCGGCAAGTACAAGGCCGACGTCGTCCTGCTCGACAACCGCACCGGCACCCTGCAGCCCGACACGCTGAAGGAGAAGGCCACCTGGGCCGAGCTCCCCGCCGTCAAGGCCGGCCAGATCACCCCGCGCGTGACCGAGCCGATCTTCTCGTACGACAAGTGCGCCCAGCTCCTGGAAGACCTCGCGAAGTCCATCCAGAGCGCCAAGAAGGTCAGCTGACCCCCGGCGCCCGGTGACCCCGGGCGCCTGGCACGCCGTACCGACTCCCAGGGGGACCTCTCCGCATGACCGCCACCGCATCCGACGCCCCGGCCGTCGCACACTTCCGGTTCTTCGAGCTCGAAGTCGTCCGCACGCGCCGTCTGGGCCACTCGTTCCTGCGGGTCACGTTCGGCGGGGAGTCCCTCGCGGGGTTCCACTCGGGCGGCTTCGACCAGAGCCTGTCGCTCTTCCTGCCCGCGTCCGGCCAGGAGCACACGGTGCTCCCGTCCACGGACGAGGACACCTGGTTCGCCGCCTGGCGCGCGATGCCGGAGGAGGAACGGCCGGTGATGCGCTCCTACACGGTGCGCGAGCAGCGCCGTACGCCCGAGGGAGTGGACGAGGTCGACATCGACTTCGTCCTGCACGGGGACACCGGCCCGGCGTCCCGCTGGGCGGGGCAGGCAGTGACCGGCCGCCGGATCCTGGCGATCGGCCCGGCCGTCCGGGAGAACAAGTCCGTACGCTTCCAGCCGCCGGCCGGCACCGACGCGATCTGGATGTACGCGGACGAGACCGCACTGCCGGCCGCGGCCGCGATCCTGGACCGGCTGCCCGCCGGGAGCAGGGTCCGGGCCTGGTTCGAGGTCCCGCACGAGGACGACCGGCTGGACCTGGCGACGCTCGCCGACGCGGACATCACCTGGATCGTGCGCGAGAGCGACGGCCGGGAGCGGACGGAGCAGGTGCTGGGCGCGCTGCGCGCGGCCGAACCCGCCGCGGCCGAAGCCCCGTACGCCTGGCTGGCGGGCGAGGCGGGCACGATCCGCTCGGTGCGCCGGCACTTCGTGCAGGAACGATTCATCGACCGCCGCGCCGTGCGTTTCACCGGCTACTGGCGACTCGGCGCGAGCGAGGAGCAGCTCCTCGCCGAGGCGTACGCGGGCAAGGCTCCGAGCGAGGATCCGACGTCCGACCTGTAGTCAGCTTCCTTACCCCATAGAGCAGTTGCGACGGGCCCCGGCATTTTCAGCCGGGGCCCTTCCGTATTTGGCCAATTACTAAGGTTAGGCTAACCTAATCAACGCACGCCACACCCCACCCCTCTCCCCCATGCCCGGAGGAAAGTTGATGCGCTCGCATCTGCTGAACGAGACGACCGCGGACCTCTACCGGCGCTGCGTCACCGAGGGCGTCGAACGCGTCGCCACCAAACTCGCGACGACGCAGCGGCCCCACACCGGTATATCCGTCGACGAACTCGCCCCGGTCATCAACGCAATCGACCTGGACAAGCCGCTCGAGAACGCGGCCGCCGTCCTGGACGAGCTCGAGGACGTCTACCTGCGCGACGCGGTGTACTTCCACCACCCGCGCTACCTCGGCCACCTCAACTGCCCGGTCGTCATCCCCGCCGTGCTCGGCGAGGCGATCCTGTCGGCCGTCAACTCCTCGCTCGACACCTGGGACCAGTCCATCGGGGGCACGCTCATCGAGCGCCGCCTCATCGACTGGACCACCGAGCGCATCGGACTCGGCCCTGCCGCGGACGGCATCTTCACCTCCGGCGGCAGCCAGTCCAACTTCCACGCGCTGCTCCTCGCCCGTGACGAGGCCTGCCGCCTCGTCATGAAAAAGGCCCTCGACCAGGGACACGAGCTCACCAAGGCCGAACTCCTGCCGAAGCTGCGCATCTTCACCTCCGAGGCCAGCCACTTCAGCGTCCAGAAGTCCGCCGCGATGCTCGGACTCGGCTACGAGGCCGTCATCTGCGTCCCGGTCGACCGCAACCGCCGGATGGACACCGCGGTCCTCGCCCTGGAACTGGAGGAGTGCGCCTCCGAAGGCCTCTTCCCGATGGCCGTCGTCGCCACCGCCGGCACCACCGACTTCGGGTCCATCGACCCGCTTCCCGAGATCGCCCGCCTGGCCGACGAGCACGCCGCGTGGATGCACGTGGACGCCGCCTACGGCTGCGGACTGCTGGCCTCGCCCACCCGCCGCCACCTCCTCGACGGCATCGAGCGCGCCGACTCGGTCACGGTCGACTATCACAAGTCGTTCTTCCAGCCGGTCAGTTCCAGCGCCATGCTGGTGCGCGACCGCGACACCCTGAGGCACGCCACGTACCACGCGGACTACCTCAACCCGCGCCCGAGGGAGGCCGAGGTGGGGGCACCTCCCGTGCCCGGAGGGCTACGGGGGAGCATCCCCAACCAGGTCGACAAGTCGATCCAGACCACGCGCCGGTTCGACGCGCTCAAGCTCTGGGTGACCCTGCGCGTCATGGGCGCCGACGGTGTCGGCTCGCTCTTCGACGAGGTCATCGACCTGGCCGCGGCCGGCTGGGACATCATCGACGCCGACCCGCGCTTCGAGGTCGTCGTCAAGCCGCAGATCTCCACCCTCGTCTTCCGCTACGTCCCCGTGGGCGAGGACGTCCGCGCCGACCTGGTCGACGAGGCCAACCTGCACGCCCGCAAGGCCCTGTTCGCCTCCGGTGAGGCCGTCGTCGCCGGCACCAAGGTGGACGGGAAGCAGTACCTGAAGTTCACCCTCCTCAACCCGCAGACCACGACGGCCGACATCGCGGCCGTCCTCGACCTTCTCGCCGCACATGCCGAGCAGTTCCTGGGAGAATCCCTTGCCCTCCACCGCTAAGACCCACGACTTCATCGGCATCGGCGTCGGTCCGTTCAACCTGGGACTCGCCTGCCTGACCGCCCCGCTCAACGAGATCGACGGCCTCTTCATCGAGTCGAAGCCGCACTTCGAGTGGCACGCCGGGATGTTCCTGGACGGCGCGCACCTGCAGACGCCGTTCATGTCGGACCTGGTCACGCTCGCCGACCCGACCTCGCCCTTCTCCTTCCTGAACTACCTGAAGGACAAGGACCGGCTGTACTCCTTCTACATCCGGGAGAACTTCTACCCGCTGCGGGCCGAGTACAACGACTACTGCCGCTGGGCCGCCGACCGCCTCGACAACGTCCAGTGGTCCACCTCGGTCACCGAGGTCACCTACGACGAGCAGGCCGGCCTGTACGAGGTCCACACGGACAAGGGCGAGACCCACCGGGCCCCCCGCCTGGTCCTGGGCACCGGCACCCCGCCGCACGTCCCGCAGTCCTGCGAGAACCTGGGCGGCGACTTCCTGCACAACTCCGCCTACATGCGACACAAGGCGGAGCTGCAGAAGAAGAAGTCGATCACCCTCATCGGCTCCGGCCAGAGCGCGGCCGAGATCTACTACGACCTGCTCGCCGAGATCGACGTCCACGGCTACCAGCTCAACTGGGTGACCCGCTCGTCGCGGTTCTTCCCTCTCGAGTACACGAAGCTGACCCTGGAGATGACCTCCCCCGAGTACGTGGACTACTTCCACGCGCTCCCCGAGGACACCCGGTACCGGCTGGAGACCCAGCAGAAGAACCTCTTCAAGGGCATCGACGGCGACCTGATCAACGCCATCTTCGACCTGCTCTACCAGAAGAAGGTCGGCATGCCGGGCGAGGTCCCGACGACCCTGCTGACCAACACCTCCCTGAGCAGCACCGCGTACGACACCACCACGGGCACGTACACGCTGGGGCTGCGCCAGGAGGAGCAGGAGCGCGACTTCTCCCTCACCTCCGAGGGCCTGGTGCTGGCCACCGGCTACAAGTACACCTTCCCGGAATTCCTGAACCCGGTGCGGGGCCGCCTGAACTTCGACGGGCACGGCCGTCTCGACGCCGCCCGCAACTACAGCATCGACACCACGGGCCGCGGGGTCTACCTGCAGAACGGCACCACCCACAACCACTCCCTCACCTCGCCCGACCTGGGCATGGCGGCGTACCGGAACGCGTACATCGTCGGTGAGCTCCTCGGCCGCGAGCACTACAAGGTCGAGAAGTCCATCGCGTTCCAGCAGTTCGCCGCCCCGGAAGGCACCCTCTGATGAGCACCACCGAACTCCTCTTCTCCCGCACCGACAAAGAACTCGGTTCCTTCGCCGTGCGCCCCCTGGACCCCTTCGCCGACGCGGAGCTGCTCCACGGCTGGGTCACCCACCCGAAGGCGTCGTTCTGGATGATGCAGGACGCGTCCCTGCCGGACGTCGAGCGCGAGTACATGAGGATCGCCGCCCACGAGCACCACCAGGCCTTCATCGGTCTGCACGAGGGCCGTCCCGCCTTCCTGATGGAGACCTACGACCCGTCCGAGCTGGAGCTGGTCGGCCTCTACGACGCCCTGCCGGGCGACGTCGGCATGCACTTCCTCGTCGCCCCGAGCGACACCCCGCTGCACGGCTTCACCCGCGCCGTGATCACCACGGTGATGGCCGCGGTCTTCGCCGACCCGGCCACCGAACGCGTCGTGGTCGAGCCGGACGTCGCCAACACCGCCGTGCACGCCCTGAACGAGGCCGTCGGCTTCGCGGCGGAGCGCCAGGTCACCAAGCCGGAGAAGGAAGCCCTGCTGAGCTTCTGCACCCGCGCGCAGTTCGAGGCCGCCACGGCCGCCCAGGGGGTCTCCATATGAGCCTCACCGACGCCGTCGCGCACCTCTCCCCCGAGCTGTGGGCCCGCGCCAACCGCGCCCTGGTCCGCAAGGGCCTCGCGGAGTTCTCCCACGAGCGCCTGCTGACCCCCGAGTCCCTCGGCGACTCCTGGTACGCGGTCCGCAGCGACGACTCCACCGTGGAGTACCGCTTCAAGGCGGTCCTGCACGCCCTCGACCACTGGTCGGTCGACGAGGCCTCCATCACCCGCCACCAGGGCGGCGCCGAACTGCCGCTGGACGCGCTCGACTTCCACATCGAGCTGCGCGAGACCCTGGGCCTGAGCCCGCAGGTGCTGCCCGTCTACCTGGAGGAGATCTCCTCCACGCTGGCCGGCACCGGCTACAAGTACACGAAGCCGCAGGTCTCCTCCGACGTCCTCGCGAAGTCCTCCTTCCAGGACATCGAGACGGGCATGACCGAGGGCCACCCCTGCTTCGTCGCGAACAACGGCCGGCTCGGCTTCGGCGTGCACGAGTACCTCTCGTACGCCCCGGAGACCGCGAGCCCCGTCCACCTGGTGTGGGCGGCCGCCCGCAAGGACGTCTCCACCTTCACGGCGGGCGCCGGCCTGGACCACGACTCCTTCATGCGCGAGGAGCTCGGCGACGAGACCATCGGCGTCTTCGCGGAGCGGATGACCGCGCTGGGCCTGGACCTGGCCGACTTCCACCTGTTCCCGATCCACCCCTGGCAGTGGTGGAACAAGACGACGGTCACCTTCGCGGCCGAGATCGCGAACCACCGCCTGGTGCTGCTGGGCGAGGGCCCGGACGCGTACCTCGCGCAGCAGTCGATCCGCACGTTCTTCAACCGGAGCGCGCCGCGCAAGCACTACGTCAAGACCGCCATCTCGGTCCTGAACATGGGCTTCATGCGAGGCCTGTCGGCCGCGTACATGGAGGCCACCCCGGCCATCAACGACTGGCTGCACCAGCTGATCGAGGGCGACGAGGTCCTGAAGTCGGTGGACTTCTCGATCATCCGCGAGCGTGCGGCGATCGGCTACCACCACCGCCAGTACGAGCGCGCCACCGACCGGTACTCCCCGTACCGCAAGATGCTGGCCGCGCTGTGGCGCGAGTCGCCGGTCAACTCGATCCAGGGCGACGAGCGCCTCGCCACGATGGCCTCGCTCCTGCACGTGGACGCCGAGGGCAAGTCCTTCGTCGGCGCGCTGATCGCGGAGTCGGGGCTGACCCCGGCCGAGTGGCTGCGCCACTACCTGCGCGCCTACCTGGTGCCGCTGCTGCACTGCTTCTACCAGTACGACCTCGCGTACATGCCGCACGGCGAGAACACCATCCTCGTCATCGAGGGCGGCCTGGTGAAGCGGGCGATCTTCAAGGACATCGCCGAGGAGATCGTCATCATGGACGCGGACGCGGTGCTGCCGCCCGCGGTCGAGCGGGTCCGGGCGGACATCCCCGAGGACATGAAGCTCCTGTCGATCTTCACGGACGTCTTCGACTGCTTCTTCCGCTTCCTCGGCGCGATCCTCGCGGACGAGGGCATCTGCGAGGAGGACACCTTCTGGCAGGCGGTCGCGGACTGCGGCCACGAGTACCAGGAGTCGATGCCGCAGCTGGCGGAGCGCTTCGAGCGGTACGACCTCTTCGCGCAGGAGTTCCAGCTGTCCTGCCTGAACCGCCTCCAGCTGCGCAACAACAAGCAGATGGTCGACCTCGCCGACCCGGCGGCGGCCCTCCAGCTGATCGGCAACCTCAAGAACCCCGTCGCGGCTTTCGCCCGGCGGTGACACACGGGGCGGGGGAGGCACCGATACGGTCCCTCGGCGCCTCCCTCTCCCCACCCCCGAGATCTCGACGGCGTGACTGCGAAGCACCATGGCCCTCTTCGCGGTCACGCCTTCGTGTGTCCGCTCCCGTGGCCGCAGTTCGCGGCCCGAGTCCGAAGCCCGGATGAAGGAGCTGGAGTCGCCGCCCCTGCTCTCCTCGCCGCCACCGGGCGCGAGCGCCCCCCGCAGCTTCGACGACGCCCACTCCGAGTGCGCGGACGAGAGCGGTGACGCCCGGCTGTCCGCCGGGCGCACCCACGTGTACCCCGGCACCCGCCAGGAGGTCCTCGACCACTACCGCAAGGCCGGGGCGGCCGACGGGGCCCAGACCTCCTGCTGGACCTGCCCCCCGGCCCCACCGGTCACTGCCAGGGCACCTCCGGCGACCGGAAGAAGCCGATGCCCTGGGCGTCCAGCCGGGGCGCCTGCGCGGCCAGCCGGCGGCTGTACGAGGTCCAGTCGAGCGCGGACGCCGGGGACCAGCCGAGCTCCGCCATGCCCATGACCCGCGGGAACGCCATCTGCTCCCACTCCGCACGCGTCGAGACGTTCTCCGTCCACAGCGGGGCCTCCACCCCCAGGACGGCCGACTCCGGGAGCCCGCTCAGATACGCCCCCGGGTTCCAGGAGTAGGCGCGCCGCACCGGGACGTACCCCGCCCACGCGAGGCCCGGCTTCGTCGCCGGGTCGTACTTCATGTCCAGGTACACCCGGTCCGCCGGCGACAGGATCAGCGGGTGCCCCGCCTTCGCCGCCGCCACCACGGCGGCCTGGTCCGCGGCCGGGGTCTTGTCGTGGCCCCAGTACTGGAGCACCGCGCCCGGCGCCGGGCGGGCCGCCGCCAGCTGGTGCCAGGCCACCACGGTCTTGCCGTACCGACCCACCACCGCCTGCGCCCGGTCCATGAAGGCCGCGTAGTCCGCCGCCGGCGTCGCGTGCGCCTCGTCGCCGCCGATGTGCAGGTAGCGGCCAGGGGTCAGCTCCGCCAGCTCGCCGAGCACCTCGTCGATGAACTCGTAGGTCCGCTCCTCGGCCACGCACAGCGAGCTGAAGCCCACCTTGATGCCCGTGTACCGGTCGGGGGCCTTCCCGTCGCAGGTCAGCTCGGCGTAGGAGGCGAGCGCGGCGTTCGTGTGCCCCGGCATGTCGATCTCGGGGACCACGTCCACGTACCGCTGTCCCGCGTAGGCCACCAGCTCGCGGTACTCGTCCTTCGTCCAGTGGCCGCCCGGTCCGCCGCCGACCTCGCTGCCGCCGCCGTACGGCGCCAGCCGCGGCCAGGAGTCGATCGCGAGGCGCCAGCCCTGGTCGTCGGTCAGGTGCAGGTGCAGGGCGTTGACCTTGTACTGGGCGAGCTGGTCCACGTACCTCTTCACCTGCTCCACCGTGAAGAAGTGGCGCGCGATGTCGACCATGGCCCCCCGGTAGGCGAACCGCGGCCGGTCGGTGACCGTGCCGCCCGGTACCGTCCCGGGACCGGCCACCGGCACCAGCTGGCGCAGCGTCTGCCCGGCGTGGAACAGCCCGGCCGGCGTCCGCGCGGTGAGGGTGACCCCGCTCGGGCCGGACTCCAGCCGGTACCCCTCCTCACCCGTCCCCTCCGCGGCCTCGTCGATCCTGAGCCGGATCCCGTCGCCCGGGGCGCCGTCGACCACCGGCAGCGGCAGTCCGCTGGGGCCGCGCAGTTGCTCGGCCAGGAGTTCGCCGACCCGGCGGACCTCCTCGCCGGCGCCGCGGCCGGTACGGATGACCGTGCCCGCCCCGAAGGAGTACCCGGTGCCCGCGGCGCGCGCGGAGACGGGCGCCGGCAGCAGCCGTTCGAAGGGGGCGAGGGCCGGGGGCGGGTCGTCGCCGGGTCGGGCGTCGTCACCGCGGGCGGAGGCGCAGGCCGTGAGCAGGGCCGGGGCCGCGCCGAGGGCGAGGAGGGCGCCGAGCGTACGTCGCAGGACTCTCATGCGCACAGGTATAGGCCAAGCGGGCCGTCGCGTCCGGTGCGGTCCTCCAGGGCGGGCGGAAATCATCCGAAGGAGGTCACTCCGAACGCACTTCTGGTCCAGACCAGTGGGATCCTGCCCGGAATCGGGCAGGATCTTTGCGTTCGCCGCCGTTAGCCGACAATATCTACGAGTGCTCGATCGCCGCCCGTCGCATGACGACCTCGTCGACCACCTGGTGCGCAGCACCGCGCTGCAGCGCGGCGAGGCAGCCCGGGTGGTATTGGACGTGCTCGCCTACTTCGACGAGACGACCGAGGAGTTCGTCCGCCGCCGCCACCGGGAACTGCAGTCCGGCGGATCGGTCAACGCGGAGATCTTCGAGCGGATCGCGGCCGAACTGCCGCACCGCGCCGTGGCGCCGCCGGAGCTGTCGCTCCGGCAGTTGCGCCGCATCGTCTACGGCTGAGCCGGCGGCCGCGGAAGCGGCCGCGGGCGGGCACAGGAACCGAACTTCAGGAGGGGTTAAACCGTATGTGCGGAATCGTCGGTTACATCGGCAAGCGTGACGTGGCACCGCTGCTGCTCGAAGGCCTGCAGCGACTGGAGTACCGCGGGTACGACTCCGCGGGCATCGTCGTGAACAGCCCGAAGGCCTCCGCCCTCAAGGTGGTCAAGGCCAAGGGCCGGGTCCGCGAGCTGGAGTCCCGCGTCCCCAAGCGCTTCGCCGGCACCACCGGCATCGCCCACACCCGCTGGGCCACGCACGGCGCCCCGAGCGACATCAACTCGCACCCGCACCTGGACGCCGAGAACAAGGTCGCCGTCGTCCACAACGGCATCGTCGACAACGCCTCCGAGCTGCGCGCCAAGCTGGAGGCCGAGGGCGTCGTCTTCCTCTCGGAGACCGACACCGAGGTGATCGTCCACCTGATCGCCCGCTCCGGGGCCGAGTCCCTGGAGGACAAGGTCCGCGAGGCCGTCAAGGCGATCGAGGGCACGTACGGCATCGCCGTCATGCACGCCGACTTCGCCGACCGCATCGTCGTCGCCCGCAACGGCTCCCCGGTCGTCCTCGGCATCGGCGAGAAGGAGATGTTCGTCGCCTCGGACGTCGCCGCCCTGGTCGCCCACACCCGCCAGGTCGTCACCCTCGACGACGGCGAGATGGCCACCCTGAAGGCCGACGACTTCCGCACCTACACCACCGGCGGCGCCACCACCACCGCCACCCCGGAGACCGTGGAGTGGGAGGCCGCCTCGTACGACATGGGCGGTCACGACACCTACATGCACAAGGAGATCTCCGAGCAGCCCGACGCGGTCGACCGCGTGCTGCGCGGCCGGATCGACGACCGCTTCAACACCGTGCACCTGGGCGGCCTGAACCTGGACCCGCGCGAGGCGCGCGGCATCCGCCGGGTCAAGATCCTGGGATGCGGCACCTCGTACCACGCGGGCCTCATCGGCGCCGGCCTCATCGAGGGCATGGCCCGTATCCCCGCGGACGCCGAGCCGGCCTCCGAGTTCCGCTACCGCAACCCGGTCGTGGACCCCGACACCCTCTACATCGCGGTCTCCCAGTCCGGTGAGACGTACGACGTGCTCGCGGCGGTGCAGGAGCTCAAGCGCAAGGGCGCGCGCGTCCTCGGCGTGGTCAACGTGGTCGGTTCCGCGATCGCCCGCGAGGCCGACGGCGGCGTCTACGTGCACGCCGGCCCCGAGGTCTGCGTCGTCTCCACCAAGTGCTTCACCAACACGGTCGTGGCCTTCGCGCTGCTGGCCGTGCACCTGGGCCGCATCCGGGACCTCTCGGTCACCGACGGCAAGCGGATCATCGAGGGCCTGCGCAAGCTGCCCGCGCAGATCCAGGAGATCCTCGACGGCGAAGAGGACATCAAGAAGCTGGCGGCCGAGTTCGCCGAGGCCAAGTCGATGATGTTCATCGGCCGGGTGCGTGGCTACCCGGTGGCGCTGGAGGCCTCCCTCAAGCTGAAGGAGATCTCCTACATCCACGCCGAGGCCTACCCGGCCTCCGAGCTCAAGCACGGCCCCCTCGCCCTGATCGAGCCCTCGCTCCCGACGGTCGCGATCGTCCCGGACGACGACCTGCTGGAGAAGAACCGCGCGGCGCTCGAGGAGATCAAGGCCCGCAGTGGCCGGATCCTGGCGGTCGCCCACCGCGAGCAGGAGAAGGCGGACCACACCATCGTGGTCCCGAAGAACGAGGACGAGCTGGACCCGATCCTCATGGGCATCCCGCTCCAGCTGCTGGCGTACCACACGGCCCTGGCCATGGGCCGGGACATCGACAAGCCGCGCAACCTGGCGAAGTCGGTCACGGTCGAATAGCCGCACCCCGCACGCGCACGGCCCCCGGGATTTCTCCCGGGGGCCGTGCGCGTGCGCCTGCCGTACCGTGCCGTACCCGTACCCGTCAGCCCGTGGCGACCGCGCCCCGGCTGGAGGACTTGCCGAAGGCCAGTGGCCAGTGGGCGAGGGCGGCGGTGGCGCCGTACCAGGCCAGGAGCCCGCCGACCGCGGCCACCCAGCCGGCCACCTTGGCCAGCATGCTGTTGTCGGCGAAGGCACCTATCGCCAGGAGCAGCAGGGAGAGGGTGAACAGGCCGTACACGCCCTGCCCGAAGAGTCCGCTCGCCGCGCCCACGGTGAGGGTGATGCCGAGGAGGGCGAACAGGACGAGGAACGTTCCGGCGGCGTCCGCCGAAACCTTTCCGTCGGCTCCTGCGGCCCAGGTGAACCAGAAGGCCCCGAGGCCCGCGAACGCCGTGCCGTTGAAGCCGTTGCCGCCGCGGAATTCGAGGACTCCGATGACGAACAGGGCCAGACCGCCGACGTAGGTCGCGAGTGACACGGAACTGGCAGCGGACACACCGTCGATCACTCCGGTGTGGCCGATACCGAATGCGAGAAGGGTGAGACCCAGGGCGATGTGCCCGAGGGTCGAAGTCGAGGCCGTGCTTCCCGCAGAGACACCGTTGTCCACGGCGGGCTCCCTTCGATCTGCAGTTGTTTGCTGCGTCCCAGCAGCATTTATCTACCCTTTACACGGGGGCACAACCGCACAAGCGGCTTAACGAAAGGTCACGGGACGACAACGGTGAGTCAGGTCGGGGGCAGTCAAGGAATGACGACGACCGGTCGCTGTGCGCGCTTGGCCAGCCGGCCGGCGACCGAGCCGAAGATCCGGCCCACGATCCCGTGCGTGGAGCCGACCACGATGGCGTCGGCCGAATACTCCCGGCCGACCTCCTCCAGCTCATGGCAGATGTCACCACCGCGCTCGACCAGGATCCACGGCACTTCGGCCAGATAGTCCGCGCAGGCGAGTTCCAGCCCGAGCACCTCGGTGCGGTGATCCGGCACGTCGACGAAGACGGGCGGCTCGCAGCCGGCCCACACCGTGGTGGGCAGCCGGTTCGCGACATGGACGATGATCAGACCGGACCCGGAGCGACGGGCCATGCCGATCGCATAGGCGAGCGCGCGCTCGCTCGACGTGGATCCGTCGAATCCCACAACGACCCCGTGCCGGAAGGCCGGATCGCAGTGTGTGCGTGTCTGTTCCGCCGCGCGCAGATCGGCGGCCGACGCGGGGTCGGCGACGCGTTTGCGCTTGCGGTCCGCAGGTTCGGAGAATTCGTGACCGGCCATGGGTGTCTCGGCGAAGAGGTCCTTGGAGGAAGCAACAGGGGCGAAATCGGCGACGCAGTGTGACGGAGCTCTGTCCGGGAAGCATCTTCCCAAGCCCATACCCTCCAGGGTACGGCGACACTCCTGTACTGCACAGGGCATGCCGCCCTTGGAGAGCGTCCCAGGGAGCATGCCGGAGCGAGCGCGCCTTGGCAATGACCACTGTCCCCTACAGCCAGTGACGAGGCGCGGCACCGCCACCCGTGCGCACAGTGACCGAGTCCCGTTGCCGGGCGTTGGGACATGCGTCCGACCAACAGGTAAGAGCCCGAAGGGAGCACGCCGTGCCCGGTCATCCGGATCACCCCGTCCAGCCAGCTCGGCCGACGCAAGCCCCCCGTCCATCCCTTCACTCGTCCGTGCGCGACGCCGGACACCCCCTTGACGACCCCGCGGGTGACGTCGTGCGCTGGGCCGCCTTCAGCTGCCTGCTCGTCCCCGTGGTCCTCGTCGTCTACGGGACCTCCTACGGCGGGGCCGCCGTCGCGACCCTCGGCCTGCTCGCCGTCACGGCCGCGTGCCGGGTCCTGCTGCGCCACTCGGAGAAGATGCAGCGGGTCGAGGCCCGCGTGCGCTCGCAGGAGCCGCCGCCGTCCGCGCACCGCCGCCGGCACTCGCGCGGCGGGGCCGGGAACCGCCGCGTCTACCGGGGCTCCGACCCCGCCTCCCCGCAGGACTGACTCATTCGCACACCCACACACGCATGTTTTCAGCCAACTTCCCGGCAGGTTGACCTCCTTGCCGGAATGTCCCCCCGCCCCCCTCACCACCAGCGACGACAGAGCGCGGGGGGCGTTCTGGCCCTGCGGGTACTGGCCATGGCCGGGCGGCATGCTTCCTGTTCGGGTAGCGGAGTGGAACGCTTACTGATCGAATGCTTTTCGCCAAGTTGAGAAGTCGACATAGCGCTGCGTGCTGAACTTGTCACGCCGACACCACGGGACGCAGTAGATTCGATCATGTATTTACGGCGGGGGATCCACGTGCAAGGCCGAGGGGAAACGTGCAGGTGCGACCAGACCAAGGAGTCGCGACACCCAAGGGGGGCTTAGCGCCATGAGCCAGGATTCCACCGCCGTCGTCACAGCAGACGCCGGCCGGAAGCTCGCGGGGCGTCGCCGCAGGGAGATCGTCGCGGTGCTGCTCTTCAGCGGCGGACCGATCTTCGAGAGCTCCATTCCACTTTCCGTGTTCGGCATTGACCGGCAGGACGCGGGAGTTCCACGCTACCGATTGCTCGTGTGCGCCGGTGAGGACGGTCCGCTCAGGACCACCGGCGGACTCGAACTGACCGCGCCGTACGGGTTGGAGGCGATCGCCCGGGCAGGAACGGTCGTCGTTCCCGCCTGGCGCTCCATCACTTCACCACCGCCGCCCGAGGCGCTCGACGCACTGCGTCTGGCGCACGAGGAGGGGGCCCGGATCGTCGGACTGTGCACCGGAGCCTTCGTGCTCGCCGCCGCCGGTCTGCTGGACGGCCGGCCCGCGACGACGCACTGGATGTACGCGCCGACGCTGGCCAAGCGCTACCCGTCCGTGCACGTCGATCCGCGCGAACTGTTCGTCGACGACGGCGACGTGCTCACGTCCGCCGGCACGGCGGCCGGAATCGACCTGTGCCTGCACATCGTGCGCACGGACCACGGCAGCGAGGCGGCCGGGGCCCTGGCCCGCAGGCTCGTCGTGCCGCCGCGTCGCACGGGCGGCCAGGAACGCTATCTCGACCGGTCATTGCCGGAGGAGATCGGCGCCGATCCGCTGGCCGAGGTCGTCGCCTGGGCCCTGGAACACCTCCACGAGCAATTCGACGTGGAGACGCTGGCCGCCCGCGCCTACATGAGCAGGCGCACCTTCGACCGGCGGTTCCGCTCGCTCACCGGCAGCGCTCCGCTCCAGTGGCTGATCACCCAGCGGGTGCTCCAGGCACAGCGGCTGCTGGAGACCTCCGACTACTCGGTCGACGAGGTCGCCGGACGCTGCGGCTTCCGTTCACCGGTCGCCCTGCGGGGTCACTTCCGGCGGCAGCTGGGGTCCTCCCCGGCCGCCTACCGATCCGCCTACCGGGCACGCCGGCCTCAGGCCGACGTGGCACAGGTGGCCGAGATCAACTCGGGTCCTGTTCCGCACCAGCGCACCCCGCAGCCCCACCGGGCGGCGGCGGCCCTGGCCGCGTCGGGTCCCACGGTGACGGAGATGTACGCGCCGGGCCGGGCCCTGCGGGAACACGCCTAGCCGCTCACCGAGTACGACGCACGAAGGTCCTCCATCGGTCACCGCCGATGGGGGACCTTCCGCATATGCGGTCCGCGCCGCGGAGGACCGCATAAGGTGGGACACATGAACGATCGCATGGTGTGGATCGACTGCGAGATGACCGGGCTCTCGTTGACGGACGACGCACTTATCGAGGTGGCCGCACTGGTCACCGACTCGGAGCTCAACGTGCTCGGCGAAGGCGTGGACATCGTGATCCGCCCGCCGGACGCCGCCCTGGAGACCATGCCCGACGTGGTGCGCGAAATGCACACCGCCTCCGGCCTGCTCGACGAGCTGGCCGGCGGGACCACCCTCGCGGATGCCGAGGCGCAGGTCCTGGCCTACGTGCGGGAGCACGTGAAGGAACCCCGCAAGGCGCCGCTCTGCGGAAACTCGGTCGGCACCGACCGCGGCTTCCTGCTGCGCGACATGGCCGCGCTCGAGAGCTACCTGCACTACCGGATCGTGGACGTGTCCTCGGTCAAGGAGCTGGCGCGCCGCTGGTACCCGCGGGCGTACTTCAACAGCCCGCCGAAGAACGGAAACCACCGGGCGCTGGCGGACATCAAGGACTCCATCACCGAGCTGCGCTACTACCGCGAGGCGGTCTTCGTGCCGCAGCCCGGGCCCGACTCGGACACGGCCAGGACCATCGCCGCCAAGCACGTGGTGCCGGGCGCCTAGAACCCTCCGGAGGGGGGTGGGGTCAAACGGGGGAGCGAGCACCCTCCCGGACCCTGTACCCTTTTCTTCGGCCGGTCGGTTTTCCGACCGGACATGGTGGGTGTAGCTCAGTTGGTAGAGCACCTGGTTGTGGTCCAGGTGGCCGCGGGTTCAAGTCCCGTCACTCACCCTGATGGAAGGCCCCGGTCCGCGAAAGCGGACCGGGGCCTTCTGCATGACCGGGCACCCGTGAGGAGCCGGTCCGGGGCGGGTCCCGGAACCGGTCCGGAGCCGGTCCGGGACCGTCAGGACGACTCCCGGACCACCAGCCGGTTCGGCAGGACGGCGGCCGCCTCGCCCGTCTCCCCCGCGATCCTCCCCAGCAGCATCGTCGTCATGGTGCGGCCCATCTCCTCGATCGGCTGCCGGACACTGGTCAGCGGTGGGTCCATGTGCCGGGCCACCACCGAGTCGTCGAAGCCGACCAGCGCCACGTCCTCGGGGATCCGGCGGCCGGCCGCCCGCAGCTCCAGCCGGGCGCCCGCCGCCATCACGTCCGACGCGGCGAAGACCGAGTCGAGTGCGGGCCGGCGCTCCAGCAGCTCGCGCATGGCCCGCCGGCCGCCCTCCTCGGTGAAATCGCCGACCGAGATCAGCGGCTCGTCGACGACGTGCCCGGCCGCGGCCAGGGCTTGGCGGTAGCCGTCGAGGCGGCACTGGGCCCCGTACACGTCCAGCGGTCCGGTGATCGTGGCGATCGTACGGCGGCCCCGGTCGAGGAGGTGGCGTACCGCCTCGGCCGCGCCCGCCAGGTTGTCGGAATCCACGCTCGGCAGGGTCTCGGCGGCCGAGCGGCGGCCGCTGATCACCGTCGGGATGCCGAGCTCGGCCAGCAGCTCCGGCAGCGGGTCCCCGGCGTGGACCGAGACGAGGAGCACCCCGTCGACGCGGTGCCCGGCCAGGTACTGGGAGAGGCGGCGGCGCTCGCGGTCACTGCCGGCGAGTGTGAGGACGAGCTGGACCTCGGTCTCGGCGAGGGCGGCGCCGACGCCGCGGACCACTTCGGAGAAGTAGGGCTCGGCGAAGAAGCGGGCCTCGGGCTCGGGGATCACGAGAGCGATGGCGTCGGTGCGGTTGGCCGCGAGGGCGCGCGCAGCGCGGTTCGGTACGTACCCCAGCTCGGCCACGACCGCCTCGACGGCGACCCTGGTGTGCTCGCTGACCTTGGAGGATCCGTTGATCACCCGGGAGACCGTGCCGCGCCCGACTCCGGCGCGCGCCGCGACCTCTTCCAGGGTCGGCCGTCCCCCACTGCGCCCGTGCCCGCTCATGGCTTCCTCCCGGTTGTGAATCTACCTCTTGACGACTGTGGGAGCGCTCCCACACTGTGTCACACGACACCCGGCACGTTTCGTCCTTCAGGGAGGAAGCCCATGCGCGTCCGAGCCCGAACCCGAGCCCGCACCCGAAGAACCCTCTTCACGACCGTCACCGCGGTCGGAGCGGCGGCCCTGCTTCTCGCGGGGTGCGCCCAGGACCCCGAGGAGGGCGGCGGAAAGGACGGCCCCGCCGCCGGCAAGTCCGGCGGCGGGGCACAGACCACCCTCACCGTCGGCGTCTTCGGTGCCTTCGGACTCCAGGAGGCCGGGCTCTACGACGAGTACATGGCGCAGAATCCCGGGATCCGCATCGAACAGACCTCCATCGAGCGCAACGAGAACTACTACCCCCAGCTCCTCACCCACCTGGGCACGGGCAGCGGGCTCGCCGACGTCCAGGCCATCGAGGTCAACAACATCGCCGAGATCACCGCCACCCAGGCCGACAAGCTGGTGGACCTGGCCAAGGCCCCCGGCGTGGACAAGGCCGCGTACCTGCCCTGGAAGTGGGCGCAGGGAACGGCGAGCGCGGCCAAGGGCGGGGCCACGGTAGGCCTCGGCACCGACATCGGCCCGCAGGGCATCTGCTACCGCAAGGACCTCTTCGAGGCGGCCGGGCTGCCCACCGACCGGGCGGCGGTCGGGGCGCTGTGGGCGGGCGACTGGAACAAGTACCTGGAGGCGGGCCGCACGTACAAAGCCAAGGCCGGTGACGGGAAGGCCTTCGTGGACTCGGCGTCCGGCGTGATGGCGGCGGTGACCGGCAGCAGCGCCCAGCGGTTCTACGACGACCAGGGCAAGGTCGTCTACAAGACCAACCCGGCGGTGCGCGGGGCCTTCGACCTGGCGGCCTCCTTCGCCACAGACGGACTGAGCGCCAAACTCCAGCAGTTCACCCCGGCCTGGGACCAGGGCTTCTCCAACGGCAACTTCGCCACCCTCTCCTGCCCGGCCTGGATGCTCGGCTACATCCAGGACAAGGCGGGCCCGGCGGGCAAGGACAAGTGGGACGTGGCGCAGGCGCCGAAGCCCAGCAACTGGGGCGGCTCCTTCCTGGTGGTGCCGAAGGCGGGCAAGCACGCCGAGGAGGCGGCCAAGCTCGCGGCCTGGCTGACGGCCCCGGCGCAGCAGGCGAAGCTCTTCGAGAAGCGGGGCAGCTTCCCGAGCGCGAGCGCCGCGTACAAGCTGCCGTCGGTGTCGGGCGCGCAGCACGCGTACTTCGGCGGCGCCCCGATCGGCGAGATCTTCGCGAAGGCGGCCGAGGGGGTGCCGGTGACCGTGGTCGGCCCGAAGGACCTGGTGATCGCGCAGAACCTGGCGGACATCGGGATGCTCCAGGTCGACCAGAAGGGCCGCAGCCCGCAGGAGGGCTGGGATGCCGCGGTGAAGGCGATCGACAACGCCCTGGACCAGTGAGGTACGGGTGACGGACGAGACGGCTGTTCTGTCCCCTTCCACCGTCGGCCCGAAGCGGCCGGCGGCGGAGGGGGGCGACCGGGGCCGCCCGGGTCAGGTGTGGCGCTCTCGGCGCTACCGCTGGGACCTGCGCTGGAGCCCGTACGCCTTCGTGGCGCCCTTCTTCCTCTTCTTCGCCGCCTTCGGGCTGTTCCCGCTGCTCTATACGGGCTGGGCCTCTCTGCACCAGGTGGAGCTGACCGACCCCGACAGCATGACGTGGGTGGGGCTGCGGAACTTCACCCGGCTGTGGGAAGACGAGTTCTTCTGGAACGCGCTCCGCAACACCGTGACCATCGGGCTGCTGTCCACGGTGCCGCAGCTGGCGATCGCGCTGGGCCTGGCCCATCTGCTCAACTACCGGCTGCGGGGCTCGGCCTTCTTCCGGGTCGCGGTGCTCACCCCGTACGCCACCTCGGTCGCGGCCGCCACACTCGTCTTCGTGCTGCTCTTCGGCCGGGACTACGGGATGGTCAACTGGGCGCTGTCGGCGGTGGGTTTCGACTCGGTCGACTGGCAGAACGGCACCTTCGCCTCGCAGTTCGCGGTCTCCACGATCGTGATCTGGCGGTGGACGGGCTACAACGCGCTGATCTACCTGGCGGCCATGCAGGCCGTACCGGCGGAGCTGTACGAGTCCGCCGCCCTCGACGGGGCCTCGCGCTTCCAGCAGTTCCTGCACGTCACGGTGCCCTCGCTGCGGCCGACCATCTTCTTCACCTGCGTGGTGTCGACGATCGGGGCGACCCAGCTGTTCGGCGAGCCGCTGCTGTTCAACGGCGGGGCCGGCGCGACGGGCGGCTCGGACCACCAGTTCCAGACGCTCGGGCTGTACCTGTACGAGCAGGGCTGGGTGAACCTGCACCTCGGGCGGGCCTCGGCCATCGCGTGGGCGATGTTCCTGATCCTGCTGCTGATCGCCGGGGCGGCGCGGCTGCTGCGCGGACGGAAGGACGGCTCCCGATGAGATCACTGCGCGCGGGCAGGCTCACGTACGTGGTGCTCGCCCTGTTCACGGCCGGCTCGCTCTTCCCCCTCGTGTGGACGGCGATCGCGGCCTCCCGCAGCAATACGCGCCTGGCGCAGACCCCGCCGCCGTTCTGGTTCGGCGGCAATCTGGGGCACAACCTCCAGGTGGCGTGGACCGACGCCAACATGGGCACCGCCCTGCTGAACACGGTGATCGTGGCGGGCACGGTCGCCGCGGGCACCGTGTTCTTCTCCACGCTCGCCGGATTCGCCTTCGCCAAGCTCCGCTTCCGGGGCAGCCGGCCGCTGCTGGCGCTGGTGATCGGGACGATGCTGATCCCGCCGCAGCTGAGTGTGGTGCCGCTCTACATGCTGATCGCGAAGCTGTCGTGGACCGACCGGCTCCAGGCGGTGATCCTGCCGACCCTGGTGGGCGCCTTCGGGGTGTTCTTCATGCGCCAGTACCTGGTGCACGCGCTGCCGATGGAACTGGTGGAGGCGGCGCGTACCGACGGGGCGAGTTCGCTGCGGGTCCTGTGGCACGTGGTGTTCCCGGCGGCCCGGCCCGCGATGGCGGTGCTGGGGATGCTGACCTTCGTCATGGCCTGGAACGACTTCTTCTGGCCGATCGTCGCGCTGACCCAGAACGGCAGCCCGACGGTGCAGGTGGCCCTGACCGGACTGGGCCGGGGCTACATCCCCGACCAGTCGGTGATCATGGCGGGCGCGCTGCTGGGCACGCTCCCGCTCTTGCTGGTGTTCCTCGTCTTCGGCCGCCAGATCGTCGGCGGCATCATGCAGGGAGCGGTCAAGGGATGACGCACACGAACACGAACACTGAAGCGGACGCGGGCACGAGCGTGGACACGGACACCGGGGCGCGGGAACTGCGGTTCCCCGACGGGTTCCTGTGGGGCACGGCCACCGCGGCCTTCCAGATCGAGGGCGCCGCCGCCCTGCGCGGTCCGTGCATCTGGGACACCTTCTGCCGTACGCCGGGCAAGGTGCACGGCGGTGACACGGGCGATGTGGCGGTCGACCACCACCGGCTGTGGCGGGAGGACGTCCGGCTGATGGCCTCGCTCGGGCTGGGTGCCTACCGGTTCTCGGTGTCCTGGCCGAGAGTGCTCGCCGGCGGGATCGGCTTCTACGACGCGTTGGTCGACGAGCTGCTCTCGTACGGGATCCAGCCCTGCGTGACCCTGTACCACTGGGACCTGCCGCAGGAACTGGAGAGCGCGGGCGGCTGGCCCGAGCGCGAGACGGCGTACGCCTTCGCCCGGTACGCCGAGCAGGTCGCCGAGGTGCTGGCCGACCGGGTGGGGCTGTGGACCACCCTCAACGAGCCCTGGTGCAGCGCCTTCCTCGGCTACGCCTCCGGGGTGCACGCCCCCGGCCGCACCTCCCCCGCGGACTCGCTGCGCGCCGCCCACCACCTCAACCTGGCGCACGGGCTGGCCGCCGCGGCCCTGCCCGCCCGGGCCAGGGCCGGTATCGCGCTCAACCCGAGCGCGGTGCGGCCACTGACCGGCTCGCCGGCCGACGCGGACGCGGCACGCCGGATCGACGCCCTGGCCAACCGGGTGTTCACCGGCCCGCTGCTGCACGGGGCGTACCCGCAGGACCTGCTCGCGGACACCGCCCCGGTGACGGACTGGTCCTTCGTCCGCCACGGCGACGAGGCGCTGATCCACCAGCCGCTGGATTTCCTCGGGGTGAACTACTACACCCCGGCGGTGGTCTCCGCCGCCCCCGGCGGGAACGGCCCGCGCGCCGACGGGCACGGGGCCGCGGAGCACTCCCCCTGGCCCGCGGCGGACGGCGTGGCCTTCCACCAGCCACCGGGCGAGCGGACCGACATGGGCTGGTCGGTCGACCCGACCGGCCTGTACGACCTGCTGATGCGCTTCACCCACGAGGCGCCCGGGCTGCCGCTGCTGGTCACCGAGAACGGTGCGGCGTACGCCCCCGACCTGCACGACCCGCAGCGCATCGGCTACCTGGAGGCCCACCTCTCGGCCGTCCACCGCGCCCTGACGGACGGCGCCCCGGTGGAGGGCTACTTCCTCTGGTCGCTGATGGACAACTTCGAGTGGTCCTACGGCTACAGCAAGCGCTTCGGCATCGTCCACGTCGACTACGAGACCCAGGCCCGCACCCCGCGCTCCAGCGCCCACTGGTACGCCCACCTGGCCCGGAAGGGAGCCTTCCTCACCTACGGGGACGAGGGGCTCTAGGCGAGGGACGACGGGCGACGGGCGACGGGCGACGGGCGACGGGCGACGGGCTCAGCGGAAGGCCTGGGCGGAACGGGCCGCCCAGTCCGCGAAGGGGCGCGGGGCCCGGCCGAGGATCTCACGCACGGCCGGGCTCGGCTCCCGTTCGGCGGGCAGGGGATCCCCGAGGATCGCGAGGGTGCCCTCCACGACCGGCTCGGGCATGAAGGTCAGCATCTGGGCGCGGGAGCGACGGACTACGGACTCGACCGGTCGATCGCCGCGGTCATGGGCGTCCTGCTCGACTGGGCCGAGCGGCAGTTCCGGGAGATGGGCCGCGCCGACGCCCGCGAGCTCGCCGTCGCCCTGATCGCCGCCTACCAGGGCATCTCGCTGCTCACCAACACCTTCCGCGACCCGGACCTGATGACCACCGAGGCCCGCCGCCTGGAACGCTGGATCGACTCCCTCACCTGAGGGCCGCCACCGGAGATGACGATGCACG
This sequence comes from Streptomyces sp. NPDC097617, assembly GCF_044761485.1. Classification (NCBI taxonomy): domain Bacteria; kingdom Bacillati; phylum Actinomycetota; class Actinomycetes; order Kitasatosporales; family Streptomycetaceae; genus Streptomyces; species Streptomyces sp. NPDC097617. The sequence continues at coordinate 156,253 of NZ_JBIWCL010000005.1, read as the reverse complement.
CAGGTGACCGGCCGAGCCGCACCACACCCCCGCGCCCCCTGGACGTGGAGTCCCTCTTCCCCGGGCTGGCCGCCCACCGCCGTGCGGCGACCCGGCTGCACCCGCGCCCCGCCGCGCCCGGAGTGCACGACAGCCATGTCGGCGGGCCGCTGCTGTGGCCCGCCGACGACCCGTGGCCCATCTGCACGGTCCCGCACCGGGGCGCACCCGGACCGGGACCGCTGCCGCTGCTCGCCCTGGCCCAGCTCCACGCCCGCGACGTGCCCGACCTGCCGGCCGGGCCGGACGGCTGCGACCTGCTCCAGGTGTTCTGGTGTCCCTTCGACGCCCACGGGCCCACCGGTCACGGCATGTACGTGCTCACCGGGCCCGGTCCCATGGACTGCGACGCCTGCACCGGAGCGATGGACCTGCTGCTGACCGTCGCGACGGACGAGTGGGACACGGACAGCCGGAGCTGGATCCCGCAGGAGGACGGACCGCGGAACCCGACCGGGGTGGTCGTCGGCAACCACGGCAGGCTCAACATCTTCGCCTGCCCCCGGAACCCGGCCCACCCGCACCGCTTCAGCATCCAGTAGCCCCCGGGCCCCTTCGGGCGGAGGCCCGGTCAGCCCAGGATGTTGAGGTCATGGAAGAACCGGTACCGGTTCGGGGCGTCCGGGAGGAACCAGTGGAAGCCCTCCTCCAGGAAGACCGCCAGCATGCTCACGCCGATGACCAGGCCCAGGAACCACACTGCGCCCAGGCCCGCCGTGCGCAGCGCCCCCGGCCGGACCGCCGGGACGGCGCGGTCGGCCGTCGCGTGGGCGAAGGCCAGGGCGATGCCGATGGCGACCACCGAGACCTGGAAGAGGATCCACGCCCACACGTACAGGTGCAGACCGAGCACCTCGCTCCCGTACCCCTTGTTCCCCGGCAGGATGTGCAGCATGGTCTGCCGCCAGGACGCGAAGGAGCCCCCGATCGCCGCGACCAGCGACAGGCCCCAGCCCGTCATGTAGACGCGGCCCGTCACCGTGCCGCTGAGCAGGGCCGCGCGGATGATGTACGCCGCGCCCAGCGCCGCCAGCAGCATGAACATCCGCTGCGCGACGCACAGCGGGCACGGGACGACCCCCGTCCCGAACTGCTGGTAGAGGCCGCCCAGGACGACACACGTCCAGCCGACGGCGAAGAAGCAGGCGAACCAGTACTGGGCCCGGCCCAGCAGGCCGCTCTCCGCCGGGGCGTCCGGCACGAGGCTGTGCATCGTCGCGGCCACGGTCAGTAGCTCAGCTTCAGGGCGAGACCGCTGGTGATGTGGTGCGCCGTCAGCAGGGTGACGGCGATCAGCACCGCCCACCACGCGCCGAGCACAACCGTCCGGGACGCGCCCCGGTACAGGGCGATCAGCGTGGCGAGCAGCCCGCCGAAGATCAGGGTGTCCATGCCGCGGACCGTACCGAGACGGCGACATCACACCTGCTAGGCGCGCCCCCGGTTACGTCGGTTGCCGCGTCGGCCGCGCCCGGCCCGCCCCCCGCCGGGACCGCCGAGGCTCCGGCCGTCCAGGCCGATCCAGACCCGGACCTCGGTCCCGCCGAGCACCGAGCGCCCCAGTCGTACGTCGCCGCCGGTCGACTCCGCGACCCGGCGCACGATGTCCAGTCCGAGGCCCGTGGACCCGTCGCGGCCGCCGTCGTTCCCGCGGCGCAGGGCCGCGTCCGGGTCGGCGATGCCGGGGCCGGCGTCCGAGACGAGCACGATGACCGCGTCGGAGGCGTCGTGGACGTCCACCGAGAAGGGGGTGCCCTCGGGGGTGTGCCGGAAGACGTTGCCGAGCATGGCGTCGAGGGCGGCGGCGAGTTCGGGCCGCGCCACGGGGATCCGTACCGTACGGTCCACCCCCGCGAGCCGCACCTCGCGGCCCTCGTCCTCCGCGAGCGCCGACCAGAAGGCCATCCGGTCGCGGATCACCTCGGAGGCGTCGCAGCCGGCGCCCGTTCCGGTGCCGGGGCCGGTGGCCGGGCGCTGCTCGCGGGCGGTCCGGATGATCGTGTCGACCTCGCGCTCGAGCTGTTCCACGGCCGTCCGGGTCTGTTCGGCGGCCGGACCGTCGCCGAGCGAGGCGGTGTTGAGCCGCAGCACGGTGAGCGGGGTCCGCAGCCGGTGGGAGAGGTCGGCGGCCAGTTCCCGCTCGTTGGCGAGGAGTTCGACGACCTGGTCGGCCATCGCGTTGAACGCGACGGCCGCCGAACGGAGTTCCTTGGGCCCGTCCTCGGGCACCCGGGCGCCGAGCCTGCCCTCGCCGAGCTGGTGCGCCGCGTCCGCGAGCCGTTCGGCGGGCCGGACCAGCCGGGCGCCGAGCCGGTCGGCGACCCCGATCGAGCCCACGATCAGGGCCAGCCCGACGCCCGCGAGCACCAGCCAGGCGGTCGCGACCCCGTTGCTGACCTCGCTCTCCGGTACGAAGACCTCCACCACGGCGATGTCCCCGGACCCGAGCGCGGTCGGCTGGAGCAGCGCCGAGCCGCCGCCCGCGACCTTGGCCGTCGTGGCCCGCCCCATCCGCCGGGTCTCCGCGACGGCGCGCTCCCCGGCCCGGCCCTCGCCGATGCTCACCGGCGCGCCGTCGCCGATCGCGGGCACGTGGACGGCCATCCGCCGGGCGGCGCCCATCTGTGTGGACTCCACCGCCTTGCGCAGCTGCACGGGGTCAGTGGTGATGGACAGCGTCGGCCCGATGGTGGCGGCCTGCCGTTCGGCGTTGGAGAAGGCCCGGTCGCTGGCCATCTCCTGGACGACGAGTCCGAGGGGCACGGCGAAGGCCACGACCACCATGGCCGTGACCGCGAGGCACACCTTGACCAGGGCCCATCTCATCGCGCGCTCACCGGGGCGGCTCCAGCTTGACCCCGACCCCCCGCAGTGTGTGCAGGTAGCGCGGCCGGGCGGCGGTCTCACCGAGTTTGCGGCGCAGCCAGGACAGGTGGACGTCGATGGTCTGGTCGTCCCCGTAGGACTGCTGCCAGACCTCGGCGAGGAGTTCGCGGCGGGCCACGACGACGCCGGGCCGCTCGGCGAGGAAGGCCAGCAGGTCGAACTCGCGCCGGGTGAGGTCGAGCACGGCCCCGTCGAGCTCGGCTTGGCGGCGCAGCGGGTCGATGGCGAGTCCGCCGACGCGCAGGACGCGCGAGGGCGGTTCGGCCCCGGCGGTGGCCCGGGCGCGGCGCAGGACGGCGGCCATCCGGGCGGAGAGGTGCTCGACGGAGAAGGGCTTGGTCAGGTAGTCGTCGGCGCCGTCGTTGAGCAGCCGGACGATCTCCGCCTCGTCGTCGCGCGCGGTGGCGATGATCACGGGTACGTCGGTGATGCCGCGCAGCATCTTGAGCGCCTCGGACCCGTCCAGGTCGGGCAGCCCGAGGTCGAGGATGACCACGTCGAAGCGGTGGTGCGCGACCTCGCGCAGTGCCTCCAGGGCCGTGCCGACGCTCCGCACGGTGTGCGAGGCCTCGGTCAGGTGCCGGATGAGGGCGGAACGTACGAACTGGTCGTCCTCGACCACGAGCACACTTGCCATGGCCCGCACCGTAGTCCATCCGGGCGACCCAGCGGGGTGTCGGGCCACACTTGGGGCGGGTGGTGCAGTATGTGCCCTGATGCTACGAGGACTTCTTCATGCCACGGCTTGGACGCTGGCGACCGGTGCGGCGGTGACGCTGTCCTGGTGGGGCGTGCACACCGTCATGTCGGGGACGGCCTACGATCCACCGCTCGCGGTGCCGCTGACCACCCGGCCGCTGTCCTCGTCCACGCACGACGCGCAGGCGTCCCGGTCCCCGTCGGGGTCGGCGTCCCCGTCGCCCTCCGCATCGCCCGCCCCGGAGGCCTCGCCGAGCGCGGGGGCGACTCCGGGGAAGTCCCCGAAGCCCTCGGCCACCCCCCGCGGGTACGAGCCGGCGGTGGGGCAGGACGCGGGCAAGGTGCAGGCCTATCCGGTGTCCGGCGGCCGGGTCGTCTTCTCCCTGGGGACGTCCACCGCCGAGCTGGTCTCGGCCACCCCGGCGGCCGGGTGGCGGATGCAGGTGTGGAAGCAGGACTTCTGGATCCGGGTCACCTTCACCCGGGACGGCCGTGAGGTGTCGGTGTTCTGCACCTGGCACGACCACCCGCCGGTGGTGGAGATCGTCGACCCCTGAGCCCGTGCCTATGCGGGGACGGTGCCGACCAGCACGAACTCGTTGTACGGGAAGACCTTGCCCATCGGTCGGGGGAAGGGGAAGGAGTAGGTCCGGCGGACCGCGATCCCGGCCTTGCCCGCGTGGCTGCGCATCTCCTCGAAGCCGACCCAGCGGATGTGGGTGGCGTCGGTGCGGTAGCCGAGCTCCTGCGGGGTGATCATGACGACCGAGCCGCCCGGCCTGACCAGCGGAAGGTACTGCTCCAGCAGCGAGGCGGCGGTCTCCTCGTCGATGTGCTCCAGCACGTGCGCGATCAGCAGGCTGTCGAAGGACCCGGGCCCGCAGTCCGCGGCGGCGGCCAGCTCGTCGGGGGTGTACGCGTTCAGTCCGCGCTCGCGGCAGGTCTGCACCGAGTGCGGGTTGTGGTCGACGCCGACGCTGTCCGGTCCGCAGTTGAGCAGGTTCCGCCCCAGTCCGCAGCCGACATCGAGGACCCGGCCCAGCTGCAGCCGCTGCAGATTCCACCGGTACGGCGCCTGCGTGGGCACGAAGCGCTTGATCCCGGACTGCTCCAGGCGCGCGAGCCGCTTGGTGTAGTCGGACGTTGCAGTGCTGGGCGTGCTCGGGGTGCTCGGGGTGTCCGAGGAGGGAGCGCCGGGGGTTGCGGGGAAATCAGACATTGCTTTTGCCGTCTCCTGAACGCGTCGTAGAAGGGGCGAACCTCCTAGGGGTTCACAGGCTACGCAGAGCGGGCGCCCACCGCGAGTACTCCGAGGATCTTTATCTGCCAAGAGCCCGTCCACATCCCGGACCGGGCCGTTACCGGAACACCGAGGGCGGCGGCTGCGGCGAGGCGACCGCCGAGGCGTCCGCCACCGGGGCGGCGCCGCCCGCGAAGTCCGCCAGCGCCCGGCCGTGCTCGACGCGGCCCGGGTGCGGGTCGCTCGCGATCCGCCGGGTGAATTCCGCCACCGGCAGCTCCCGGTCGGCCGCCACCAGGACGGCGTTGCCGAATCGTTTCCCCCGCCACACCACCGGGTCCGCGGCCAGCGCCAGCTCCGTGAACCGGGACGCTGCCGTCGCGATCTGGCTCCGCAGGTGGGTCAGCGGCGGACCGTCCGCCAGATTGGCCACGTACCACCCGGTGGGCGCGAGGGCACGGCGTACGTCGTCCAGGAACTCGGTGCTCGTCAGGTGCGCCGGGGTGCGCGCCCCGCTGAACACGTCCGCGATCACCAGGTCCGCCCAGCCGTCCGGGACCTTCGCCAGGCCCGCACGCGCGTCCACCGCCCGGACCCGGACCCGCGCCTGCGGGTCCAGCGGCAGGTGTTCCCGTACGAAGGCCACCAGCGCGGCGTCGATCTCCACGATCTGCTGCGTGGAGCGGGGGCGGGAGGCCGCTGTGTAGCGGGCGAGGGTGAAGGCGCCGCCGCCCAGGTGCACCACGTTCAGGGGCTGCCGGGCGGGCGCGACGAGGTCGATCAGGTGGCCGATCCGCCGCTGGTACGCGAAGTCCAGATACCCCGGATCGGCCAGGTCCACATGCGACTGCGGGGCCCCGTCGATCAGCAGGGTCCAGGCACCGGCCCGCTCACGGTCCGGCTCCAGCTCCGCCCGGCCGCCGTCCACCTGTCCGACGACCGCCTCGGCGCTACCGCGTCCGCGCTGCTTGCCCTTGTTCCTGTCCTTGCCTGCCACCACCCCATTGTGCGGGGCGGTGGCGACCGGCAGCCCCCGGACCGGTCAGCAGCAGTTGTCCGCGGCCTCGATCAGCCGGGCCGCCTCGCCGAGCGCCGCGCGCAGCACGTCCGGATCGGTGACCGGCCCGACCGCCTCCGGCGGGAGCAGCCAGCCGGTCGCGCCCGCGGTGGGCGAGGCCGCGTCGTCGCCGAAGCGCATCCCGCGCCCGTTGGTCTGCGTGCACGCGCTGCCCGGCAGGTCCCAGGCGTCGGCGGTCCCGGACGGGACGAGGAAGCCGAGGGTGTCGCCGGACCCGTCGTGCAGGACCGGTCCGACCCCGCCGGCCCGGCTGGCCGCGCGGCGGATGATGTCCACCGCCTCCAGCCCCTGCCGGGTGGGGACGGTCACCAGGTCCAGCTCCAGGTCCGGGGCCGCGCCGGGCTCGGACGCGGTACTCGTTCCAGTACTCTCCATGCCGCCCTCCACCAAGGGAACCCCTCCTCGATCCGTATCCGCATGGGTTCAACGCACGGGAACGTCAACGGGTGCGGTGGCAAGGCGCCGCAAAGGATGGCAGTTCATGGCGGATCGCGGGTGAGATATCCGTTTTGTAGGCAAACATCGTGTGAACACCCCGTCACTGGCGGTACGTTCATGCGCGCCGGACCCCCCGTCACCATCACCGGTGCTGCGTTCCTTGCCAGAGAGGCCACGTCCATGGCGGCGTCCCCCCACTCACCCAACTCCACGTTCCGGCGGCTGCGCGGGCAGCACTCCCCGGCCGAGTTCGCGGCCCTGGTGCGCCGGGCGGCGAAGGAAATCGGAGAAACGGTTTCCTGCGACGCGCGCTACATCGGCCGGGTCGAGTCCGGCGAGATCCGCTGCCCCAACTACGCGTACGAGCGGGTCTTCCTCCACATGTTCCCCGGCCGCGCCCTGGCCGATCTCGGCTTCTCCCCCCGCGAGAGCGTCCGCGGCCGCTCGGCCCAGCGCCTGTCCCTCTCCGTCCCCACCCACCGTTCCCCTTCCAGTGCCAAGGAGAGCGACGTGCTGCGTCGCGCGTTCATGGCGGGCGGCTCCGCGACCGTGGCGGCCGCGACGCTCAGCCTCACCCTGCTCGGCGACACCCGCCGGCTCCCCTCCCGCGCCGGCGAGTCCGAGGCCGCCGCCGTCGAGGACGCGGTACGCCAGATCCGCCTGCTGGACGACCGGCACGGCGCCGACGCCCTCTACCGCAGGGCCGCCGAACCGCTGCGCACCGCCTACGCGCTGCTCGACGCGGGAGCCACCCGGCAGTCCACCGAGGACCGGCTGCACTCCGGCGCCGGTGAACTGGCCGTCTCCGTCGGCTGGCTGGCCCACGACTCGGGCCGCTTCGACGACGCCCGCTCGCACTACGCGGAGGCCCTGGCGACGGCCCGGGTCGCGCGGGACGCGGGCCTGGAGGCGCACGCCTTCAGCAACATGGCCTTCCTCGCCCGGGACTGCGGCCGCTCCCGCGAGGCGGTACGGGCCGCCCAGGCGGGCCGCCGCGCCGCGCGCTCCCTCGGCTCCCCGCGACTGCTGTCCCTGCTCGCACTGCGGGAGGCCGGGGGGTGGGCGGGGCTGGGCGACCGCCGGGCCTGTGAGGAGGCGCTGACGCGGGCGCACACGGAGTTCTCGCGGGGCGAGGCCGACGCCGACCCCGAGTGGATGTCCTTCTTCGGGCAGGCCGAGCTGGAGTCCCTGGAGGCGCGCTGCTGGTCGGCGCTGGGCGAGCACGGCCGCGCGGCGCGGCACGCGCGGCGCGCGGCGGACCTCCAGGACCCGCACTTCGCGCGGAACGTGGCGCTGTACACCGCGGAGCTGGCGGGTGACCTGGCGCGTGCGGGGGCGCCCGACGAGGCCGCGTGGGCGGGGGGCCGGGTGCTGGACCTCCTGGCGGAGGTCCAGTCGACGCGGGTCCGGTCGATGCTGTCGGACACGGCCGCCGCCCTCGTCCCCCACCAACGCTCCCCCCGCGTGGGCACGTTCCTGACCCGCCACGCAACGGCCTGACCCGACGGGTGCGCTGCGGGCGGGCTCTGCGGTGTACGGCCTTGCCCCTGCCCGGGGGCGCCTCAACCGCCGGCGAGGCTCAGGGTGGTCCCCACTCGGCGGGGTTCGGTGGGGTGGGTCGGTGCCCCGCAGGAGGGTCTCCTCGGCTCGGCACCACGCACCGACCCGGACCGACAGGCCCGCACACATTCAGCCTCGCCGGCGTTTGAGGCGCGGGTCCGGGCAGCGCCCGGCACACCACACCGGCCCACCACACCGGCCGAGCCGCCCGCAGGGCACACGGCCGGGCCGGGTACGGGACGACACGGCGCGGGCCGCCCCATCCGCCGAGCCCCCCGCAGGGTCAGAGGTGGCCCGTGTCGTTCCAGCGTTCCAGCGCAGGCGCGCCGTAGGCCCAGCCGAGGACCGAGAGGGAGGTCGGCTCGAGGCGGATGCGGGCGCCGAAGGAGGCTTCGAAGCCCAGCCAGCGCGCGGCCAGCGTCCGCAGGATGTGGCCGTGCGCGAAGACCAGGACGTCGCGCTCCGCCGAGCGCGCCCACGCCACGACCTCGTCCGCCCGCGCCGCGACATCCGCCACGGATTCACCGCCCGGGACTCCGTCGCGCCAGATCAGCCAGCCCGGCCGGACCGCCTGGATCTCGGCCGGGGTCATGCCCTCGTAGTCGCCGTAGTCCCACTCCATCAGGGTGTCCCACGGTTCGGCCCGGACTCCGAAGCCCGCCAGGTCGCAGCTCTCGCTCGCGCGCACGAGCGGGCTGGTGCGGACCTCCACGCCCGGCAGCCCCCGCCACGGATCACGGGCCAGCCGCTCGCCGAGCAGCTTCGCGCCCTGCTTGCCCTCCTCCAGCATCGGCACGTCCGTGCGTCCGGTGTGCTTGCCGAGCTGCGACCACGCCGTCTGGCCGTGGCGGGCCAGCAGGATGCGGGGGGCCATGTGAATTCTCCCGGTTCGTTCGAGGTCCGTACATCATCCATCACCCGCCCCCGCGGCCGGTTTCCGCGCTAAGTCCACGATTGTCAGTGGCGGATGGGACACTTCCGCGGGTGAGCTCCTACCCGCCCAGCAGCCCCGCGCAGCCGACGACACTGCGGCAGCGGCTCGCCGGTCTGCGCGGCCCCGCCGTGCCGCCCCGCCCGCTCGACGCCCGGGCACTGGCGGCCCTCGCCGCCAATCCCGGCTGTGGCAGACGTGCTCTGCTCGACGGCGCCGGTGTGGACAAGACGGCCCTCGCCTCCGCGCTCGGCTCCCCCGCCTCCTTCGGGCAGTCGCAGTTCGCGATAGTGCGCGGGAACTCCTTCGAGGCCAAGGTCAAGGGCGACGGCGGAGCCGAGCTGCTGCGGCTGGTCCACGCGCACCTCGCGCCCGCGGACGAGCCTCCCGGGCCCGGCGCCCGCGTCCCGGACCTGACCGCGGCGGGGCCCGAGGGCCGCGCGGCCCGGACCGCGCTCGCCCTGCGCGAGGCGACCGCCGCCGGCCGGGACAGCGGGGCCTGGACGTTGCTGGACCACCCGATGCTGGCTCTGGAGGTGGCGGGCTCGCCCGCCTACCTGGAGCCCGATGCCGTCGTCGTCCACCCCGACGGCCGCTGGACCGTCGTGGAGATCAAGTCGTTCCCGATGATCGACGGCGCCGCCGACGCCGCGAAGGTGGGCGCCGCCGCCCGCCAGGCCGCCGTGTACGTACTGGCACTGGAGAAGACCGCCGGGAAGCTGCCCGGCGCCGAGGTCGGGCACACGGTGCTGCTGGTCTGCCCGAAGGACTTCTCGAACCTGCCCACCGCTTCCCCCGTCGACATCCGCCGAGAGCGTTCGGTGACCCGCCGCCAGCTGGACCGGCTGACCCGCGTCGAGGAGCTGGCCGCCGCGCTGCCCGAGGGCCTGAGCTTCGACCCGGCGACCCGTACCACCGAGGAGCTCGTCCTGGCGGTGTCGGCGGTGGACGCCGCCTACGCCCCCGAGTGCCTGGCCGCCTGCGAGCTGGCCTTCCACTGCCGCGACCGGGCCCGCGCCGCCGACCACGTCACCGCTCTGGGCCGGTCCGTGCGGGGTGAGCTGGGCGCTCTGACCACCGTCGAGGCCGCCCTCGCCGCGGCCGCCGGGGCCGGCTGCGGCGAGGATCCGACCGCCGCCGCGCTGCACCGCGCCGCCCGGCTGCGCGCGGAGGCCCTGGAGCCGGCCGCCGCCCGACCGCCGCACGACGTCCCGGAGACCCCCGCATGCCCCTGCTGAGCACTCTGGCCCGGCTGGAAGCCGTACGAGCGGGCCGCGCCCAGCCGCTCGCGACCGTGCGGCACCGGCATCTGAGCGAGCACCCGATGGTTTTCGTGCCGCTGACCACCGCCGGTGAGGCGGGCGCCCCGCTCGGCGCCATGGTCGGCACGGACCGGCACGCGCCGCACGTGTTCGTGATACCCCAGCCGCGCGACCGCGACCGGCGCTGGGCCTTCCTCGCGGACCTCGCGGTCCAGGTGCTGGCCCACATCGACGCGTACGCGGACGCCGTGGAGCCGGCCGAGCGCAGCGAGACCGACCCGGAGACGGGCAAGCGGGTCAAGGTCGAGACCGAGCTGTGCGTGGACGCGCCGCAGCTGATCGTGCCGAGCCGGGCCGGCATCGAGTACGTAAGGCTGCTCGGGCGCTCGATGCGGTTCCGCCGCACCGCCGAGGAGGACCCGGACAATCCGTATCCGGCGCCCTCGCAGGTGCCGATGCTCGGGCGCTGGTTCACCCATCTCGCCGAGCGCTCCCGGGTGCCCGGCTCCTCGATGCTGCTGTCGGCCACCGACCTGCTGTCCCGGCACTGGGCCAGCGGCCAGAGCAATCTGGAGGACCAGCACCTGGCCGCTCTGCTGGGCTGGATCGACCCGCCCGAGGGCCGTTCGGGCGCCGAGGCCGCCGACCGGGCCGAGCTGGGCCGCGACAAGGACGGCCAGCTGCTGTGCCCGCCCGCCGGTCCGGCCACCGACCCGGCCTTCGACAACAAGCTGCTGGCCCCGGCGATCGCCCGGTACGACGCCGCGCGCGTGGCCCTGGCGGCCGGGCCCGGGGACGACGACCGCCGGGTGCGGGCGGCCGAGCAGGAGGTGCACCGGCTGGTCGCCTCCCAGCTGTCGGGCACCTGGTGGAACACCTGGGAGGCGATCGACCTGCTGCGCACCCTGCCGCCGGGCGAGCGTGCGCAGGAGCGCTGGACGCGCGACCGCTGGTCGTACACCGGCCACCGGGACCGTGTACGGGCGGGCGAGCCTCCGCAGCCGCGCCGCGACGACGCGGTGACGGCGGCCCAGAAGCTGGCCACGCGGGAGACCGAGCAGGTGCGGCTCGACGCCCAGGAGGCCCTGGACGATCCGCTGGTGATGGCGGGCCGGCGGCTCGCGGGCGAGGCCTTCACCGGTGAGGTCACCGAGGTGGTGATGGAGTGGACGGAGTCGAAGCGGCCGAGCCCGCGCCCGCTGGTGACCGTGGTGACGGAGGACCGGCCGCAGCTCTCGGAGGAGGGCGGCGGGAAGGTGTTCCGCTCGTTGGGCGGGCGTCCGCAGAGCGCGCAGTTCGTCCGCTTCGAGGAGGACGGCCGGCTGGTGCTGCGGCTCCTCGACAAGATGGGCCGCAGCCGGGACCCGGAGCCGGGGACCGTCCCGGAGAAGGGCGAGCAGCTCTGCTGGACGCTCTTCGAGCACGACGCGCGCGGCGGCCCGAAGCTCCCGGATCCCGAGCAGACCCCGTGGACCCACGGCGGCCCGCCGGGGAGCGCGGGCGCCCTCCCCCTGCCCGATTCCGTGACCGACGAGGACCTGCTGTGACCACGACCGCTCCCTTCGATCCGGGCGCGGCGGCCGCCCGGGCGACCGCCGCGATCCTGGCCGACACCCTGTACGGGACGGAGCGGGGCGTGGTCGTCGACTCCCCGCCCGGCGCCGGCAAGTCCACGCTCGTGGTCCGGGCGGCCCGGGAGCTGGCCGGGGCCGGCCGCCGGCTGATGGTGGTGGCGCAGACCAACGCGCAGGTCGACGACCTGGTGCTGCGCCTGGCCGACAAGGACCCCGGGCTGAAGGTGGGCCGGCTGCACAGCAGTGAGGGGGACGCGTACGACCCGGCGCTGCGCGAGCTGCCCTCGGTCACCCTCTCGGCGAAGCCGAAGGACCTCGCGGAGCTGCCGATCACCATCTCCACGGCGGCGAAGTGGGCGTTCGTCAAGGACGTCGAGCCCTGGCAGCACGCCATCGTCGACGAGGCGTACCAGATGCGCTCGGACGCGCTGCTGGCGGTGGCCGGGCTGTTCGAGCGGGCGCTGTTCGTGGGCGACCCGGGCCAGCTGGACCCGTTCAGCGTGGTGGGCGCCGAGCAGTGGGCGGGTCTGTCCTACGATCCGTCCGCTTCGGCGGTGAGCACCCTGCTCGCGCACAATCCGCAGCTTCCGCAGCACCGGCTGCCGGTGTCCTGGCGGCTCCCGGCGTCGGCGGCGCCGCTGGTCTCCCGCGCTTTCTACCCGTACACGCAGTTCCGCAGCGGTACGGGTCCGGGCGAGCGCCGGCTGTCGTACGGGGTCGCCTCGGACGGGTCGGGCCCGGACCGGGTCCTGGACGAGGCGGCCGAGGCGGGCTGGGGCCTGCTGGAGCTGCCCGCCCGGCACACCCCGCGCACCGACCCCGAGGCGGTCCGGGCGGTGGCGCTGGTGGTCCGCCGGGCCCTGGACCGCGGGGCGGTGACCTCCGACGAGCAGTCCCCGGCGCCGTCCCCGCTGACGGCGGACCGGATCGCGGTCGGCACGGCACACCGGGACCAGGCGGCCGCGGTCCGTACGGCGCTGGCCTCGCTCGGGGTCACGGGGGTCACCGTGGACACGGCGAACCGGCTCCAGGGCCGCGAGTACGACCTCACGGTGGTCCTGCACCCTCTGTCGGGGCGCCCGGACGCGACGGCCTTCCACCTGGAGACGGGCCGACTGTGCGTGCTGGCCTCCCGGCACCGGCACGCGTGCGTGGTGGTGGCCCGGGCGGGGATAGCGGAGCTGCTCGACGACCATCCGTCGACGGAGCCGGTCCAGCTGGGCGTGACGGTGAAGTTCCCGGACGGCTGGGAGGCGATGATGTCCACGTGGGATTTCTGGTCGAACCACCGCGTCTCGTGGCGGCCGTAGGCACCCGGCGGTCTCAGGGAGCGGTCACTTCGTCCATGAGCATCCGCAGAGTCAGGGAGTGCTTCTCGGGTGGCAGCGCAGCCGAGGCAGCCCGTGCATGCGCTGCTCCGGCTGCCCGGTCACCGGACCGAGCCAGCATCAGGCCCCGGTGCATCTCCAGATGTGTACGGAAGCGAGGAAGCGTTTCGGGAAGTTCTCGAAGGGCTTCCTCCTGTGCGCTGACGGCTCCCTTCTCGTCACCGAGTCGGGCCAGCAGCAGTGGCAGGAAGACGTTCATCCGCTTTGATGCAGGCGATCATCCGGCCATTGCCGGGGGTGATGTCCAGCGCGGGGTCGTCCAGGCAGATGACGTCTTTGCCGCCCTGGTAGCACGTGTCCGCGAACATCTCCCAGTGCGTCTGGTTGCGAGTGATGCGATCCAGAGAGGTGACCACGATCGCGTCCCACTCGTACCAGAGCGGTTCACGCATCCACCTGCCGAGGCCAGGCCGCTCCTCGGGACGGACCGCACCCGAGATGAACGAGTCCTCTACGTCGCCCACCACATCGAACCGGCCTTCAGCGGCCACGCCATCCAGGGCTTCAGCCTGACGCGCCAGAGCGGAACTGTCCTCGGAGTCCCGGCTGATCCGCCGCATCTTCAGGACGCGAGTACCCGGTGACGGCCGGTACGACATGTCGTTGCCCCCTACGTAGTCCCCATCTACTTCCACGGAGGCAACATGGTGATCATGTTTTCTCAGGACTGGGAGGCGAACCACTCGGTCCTCGCCCATCTGGCCGAGCACCGGGTGTCCTGGCGGCCCTGAGCGGGTCCGGATCGCACCGTGGTCGGCGGACGAACCGCCCGTCCGCCGACCTGCCGTCGCCGGACCGGGTCAGGCCTTTCGCCGGGCGCCCAGCCGTTCGCGGAGTACCTCGCCCACCTCGGTCAGGGTGCGCAGCTGTTGCGGTGTCAGGGCGTCGAGCAGATGGCGGCGTACGGATTCCACGTGCAGCGGGGCGGCTTCTGTGATCATGGTGATTCCGGACTCGGTGAGGACGACCTCGGCTCCCCGCCCGTCGGTGGCCACTTCCTCGCGGCGGACGATGCCCCGTTGCTCCATCCGGGTGAGCTGGTGGGACAGCCGACTGCGTGACCAGCGCATCAGTTCGGCCAGTGCGCTGATGCGCATGCGGTGGCCGTCCGTCGAGCCGAGCACGGACAGGACGTCGTAGTCGGCTTCGGAGAGTCCGCTGTCCTGGTTGAGGTCGCGCGCGATCTCCGCGTTGACCAGCGGGAACATCCGCCGCCATGCGTACCAGGCGTCCTGTTCGGACGTGGTGAGCCAGCGGGGCCCGGGCTCCGGTGCGGGGGTCATGTCCGCCACTCTAACCAGGTCGGTGACACATCACTTACCTGGTTGACATGTCACCAAGATTCCCGCTTCCATGGATGACACGTCAACAACCGCATCGACCGGAAGCCCTCACCATGACCCGCCTGCACGTCATCTCCGCCGCCACCCGCCCCACTTCCGCCGGCCGCCCGCTCGCCCACTGGGTCACCGAGCAGGCCCGCGAGCGGGGCGGCTTCGACGTCACCCCCGTCGACCTCGCCGAAATCGCCCTGCCCTTCCTGGACGAGCCCGAATACGCCTCCACCGGCAACTACGCGCACCAGCACACCCGCGACTGGAGCGCCCTGGTCGACTCGGCCGACGCCTTCCTCTTCGTCCTGCCGATGTACAACGGCGGCTTCACGGCCCCCTTCAAGAACGCCATCGACTTCCTCTACAACGAGTGGAAGGGCAAGCCGGTCGGCATCGTCAGCTACAGCGCCGGCCCCACCGGCGGCGCCCCCGCCGCCCAGATGCTGCTGCCCGTCCTGACCCGGCTCGGCATGCTGCCCGCCGAGCGCTCCGTCGCGATCCCGGGCATCCCCAAGCTGCTCGGCCCCGAGGGCTTCCTGGCCCCGCAGGAGCTCACCGGCGAGCTCGCCGGGGTCCTGGACGACGTGGCCGAGCTGGCGGCGCGGCGCGCCGCGGAGGCCGTCACCGTCTGATCCGCACACCGGGGGCGTTCGCGGGGAACCCCGTGGGCGCCCCTTCCGCGCCCCTTCCCGCGGGCTCAGCCCCGTACGGCGGCCAGCGCCTCGTCGTAGAGGGACGCCAGGTCGGTGCGGCCACCGCTGCGGACCCAGGTTTCGGTGGCGGCGTCCACGCAGGCGAAGACGGTCGCGACGACCGCCGGGGCGCGCACCTCACAGACCGGGCCCTCCCCGGCGGTCATGCGGGCCGCGACGGCGGGCAGGACCATCTCCTGCCAGCGCAGCCGCTTCTGCGTGTAGCGGGCGCGCAGCGACGGGGTGCCGAAGATCAGCGTCGTGATCTCCAGCAGCTGATCGGGGCTGCCGTGCGCGTCCATGAGCGCCTCGAAGCCGGCGCGCAGGGCCTCCCACGGGGTGGCGTCGGCGGGCTGGGCCTCCACCGCCGCGCGGAGCAGTTCGCCGTGCTCCTCCTGCTCACCGCAGACGATGTCCTCCTTGGTACCGAAGTACCGGAACAGCGACCGCTGGGAGATCCCCGCCTCCTTGGCGATCTGCGCGATCGTCGTGGCCTCGTAGCCCTGCTCGGCGAAGAGCCGCATGGCCGTGTCGAAGATGCTCGCGACCACGGCCTGGCGGGAGCGGTCCCACAGGCTCGGCTGCGTTGCGGTGGTCCCCATCCGGCCAGCATATAGGCGGACCGCCCATCTGACTGCTTCCGCCCGGTTGGCAGTCACTGCCAGGCAGGCATACAGTGATGCCACGATGTCATCCCATGGGCGAGGAGCCACTGTGAACGCGGTCGACTACCGAGGCAGGACCACCCTGATCACCGGCGCCAGCTCGGGCCTGGGCGCCGAATTCGCCCGCCAGCTCGCCGCGCGGGGGTCCGACCTCGTACTCGTCGCCCGCCGCGAGGACCGCCTCAAGACGCTCGCCGGGCAGCTGTCCGCGGCCCACGGCGTCGCGGTGGACACGATCACCATGGACCTGGCCGTCGACAGGTCCGGCGAGCTGCTGGCCGCCGAGGTCGACCGGCGCGGCATCACGGTCTCCGGCGTCATCAACAACGCCGGCTTCGGCACCTACGGCCGCTTCCACGAGGAGGACCCGCAGCGGCTCCGCCAGGAGGTGGGCCTGGACGTGATGGCCGTCGTCGACATCAGCCGCGCCTTCATCGGCCCGCTGCGCGCCCGCGGCGAGGGCGTGCTGGTGAACGTCGCCAGCATGGCCGGTTACCAGCCCGTCCCGAACATGGCCGTGTACGCCGCCACCAAGGCCTTCGTACTCAGCTTCACCGAGGCCCTGTGGCAGGAGTCCCGGGGCACCGGGCTGCGCGTCCTGGCACTGTCGCCCGGCGCGACGAAGACGGAGTTCTTCGACGTGGTCGGCTCGCAGGACGCCGCCGGCGGCACCAGCATGCAGACCTCCGAGGAGGTCGTACGCACCGCGCTGAAGGCGCTGGACCGCAAGAACCCGCCGCCGAGCGTGATCTCCGGAGGCATGAACCGGGTCATG
Organism: Streptomyces sp. NPDC097617; assembly: GCF_044761485.1. Lineage (NCBI taxonomy): Bacteria > Bacillati > Actinomycetota > Actinomycetes > Kitasatosporales > Streptomycetaceae > Streptomyces > Streptomyces sp. NPDC097617. Next base: position 139,692 of record NZ_JBIWCL010000005.1, on the reverse strand, counting down.
GCCCTCGCCGGACGGTTCGCGAGCCGCCGCACGGTCGTACGGATGGTGGACCGGATCTCCGCCCCCCGCACCGCCCGGGGCTGAACCGAGGGGGTCGCCCGGTCACCCACCGGGGTCAGGCGCCCGTCACCGGACCCCGGTGGGCCGGACCGGACCGGCGGACCGGACCGGCGGGCGGGACGGCGGGCCGGACGGGTCAGGCGGCGAAGCGGCGGTTGCCGGTGAGGGACCACACGGCGGAGATCCGGCCGTCCGCGACCGCGAACATGTCGATGCCGCTCTTGACGACGACGTCCCCGTCCTCGCCCGCGTGGCTCTCGCTCCACCGGCAGGCCATCTCGCCGCGCTCGGTGTCGACCAGCGGTGCGGCCTCGGCGGCGAACGTCAGACCGGTGAGGGCGTGACTGTTGGCCGAGATGAACGCCGCCAGCTCGTCCTGGCCGAAGGTGTAGCCGGAGCCGGTGCCGTCGAAGTCGTCCGCGAAGTGCAGCCGGAAGCCGGGGGCGAGGATCTGCCCGGCGAGGGCGACGTCTCCGTTCCAGAGCGCCGTCCAGCCCTCCACGAGCCGGTTGCCGGCTTCCCGGGTCAGCGGTGCGGAGTCGGTGGTGGGGATCGTCGTCACAGACATGGGAGCCTTCCATGGTCGGTTCGTGTCACCCAGACTCCGGGCCGGGGGCGACAACACCCTGTCGGTGTTTAACCCTCCGGGAGGCGGCTCAAGCGAAACCATAGAGCTTGTCGAGTGCGACGAAATCCCGCCCGAGGGTGTCCAGTTCGGACAGGTCAACCGGACGCGGCTCCACCGTTTCCTCCAGCGCCCGCGCCTCGCGGATGCGGTCGAGGCGGAAACCCCGCACGGCGCGGCGCAGCCGGCACCATCCGATGAGGTACCAGTGGTCGCCGCCGAGGAAACCCAGCGGTTCGACGGTGCTGTCGGTGACCTCCCCCAGCTCGTCGGTGTGGCGCAGGTGCAGCAGCCGGTGGGCCGAGAGGGCTTCGCGCAGGGTGTGCGGGAGCGTGGACGGCCGGACGGGGTTCACGGCGATCCGCACCCGGGCGGCGAGCTCGCGCGCGGCCTCGCGTTCGCGCTGCGGCATGACGGCGAACACCTTGTGCAGCGCCGAGCGGGCGTCCGCGGCGAACGGCGATCCGGACAGCCCGTGCAGGGCGACGGCCAGCGCCGCCGCCTCGGCCGGGGTGATCGTCAGGGGCGGCAGGGTGTGGTCCTTGTCCAGCACGTACCCGCCGCTGCGACCCGGTTCCGCGTAGAGCGGCACGCCGGACTGCTGCAGGGCGCTGAGGTCCCGCTCGATCGTGCGGGTGCTGACGCCGAAGCGCTCGGCGAGCCACCGGGCGCTGCGCGGCCGGGGCGAGACCGCACGCAACTCCTCCACCAGGGCGTACAGACGCTCGGTACGGTTCACACCCAAGGACCGTAGCCGATGCCCCGGGGCCGGCGACGGCGGATCCGGCCGGTGCGTACGGGGAAGCGGGATCCGCGCCGACCGATCACCTGCTCGACTCCCCCGCCACGGAGTCCGTCCACCTGCTCGTGCGCCTCATCGGCCGTACTGGTGTTCCGGCCGTCGCGCAGGGGTCTTGCGTGGCGTTGGACAATGGACGGTGGCCCGGAATCACTTGGTACGCGCAGCAGGAGGACACGCATGGCAGAGCCCGAGCGGACCGAGCGGCGGCTGCGGCCGGCGCCTCTGCTCTTCGAGCCCTCGGAGGCCGTGGCGGACCCCGAGCACTTCTTCGACCTGGAGTCGATCGAGGACCCGCGCGAGCTCCTGGCCCGTGCGACCGAGCTGACGCTGGCCTTCCGGGCCGCGCAGGAGCGGGCGGTGGAGTTCCAGGCCCTGGCGGCGGCCCAGCTGGCGGATCCCCGGCGGTTCGACCGCCTGACGCCGGCGCTCATCGCCGAGCAGGCCGAGTGGACCGAGGACTACGCCCTCAAGATGATCGAGTTCGGTGAGACCCTCCAGCGCGGCACCGGCACCGACCTCACCTAGGCCCACCACTCCGCGGCGGACGTGACGCAGGTCACGGGAACCCCTTCGTGGGTGCCGGACAGCCGACAGGAGTGACAACAGAGATGCGAACCCGGGTGCGGTCCGGGGATCCGGACGCCTACGCGGAGCTGTTCGACAGCTACGCCCGCACCGTCTACAACCACGCCTTCCGGATGACGGGGGACTGGGCCTCCGCCGAGGACGTCATGTCGGCGGTCTTCCTGGAGGCCTGGCGGCTGCGCGGCACGGTCGACGCCGAGGGCGGCTCGCTGCGGCCCTGGCTCCTGGGCATCGCCACCAACCTCGCCCGCAACCACTGCCGCAGCAACCGGCGCTACCGGGCCGCTGCCGCCGCCGCCGCGGCGGCCGACGCCGCCGCCGCCGCGCCCGACCACGCCGACGAGGTGGCCGGCCGGCTGGACGACCGGCAGCAGATCGCGGCCTCGCTGGCGCAGTTGAGCGCCCTGCGCGGACCCGAGCGTGAGGTCTTCCTGCTCTGCGTGTGCGAGGGACTGGAGTACGCGGAGGCCGCCCGGGTCCTCGGCGTCCCGGTCGGGACCGTGCGTTCCCGGCTGTCCCGGGCCCGTACGAAGCTGCGCAGACTCGCCGACGCGGAATTGAAGAAGAACAGACGGGAACTCGCGGTTCGCCCCCGACAGACATATGGCGACCGCGCGAAAGCGGTCCGGTCCGCACAGGAAGGAACCCGATGAACGCCGACCTCTCCCGCCCCCGCCCGGCCGGCCAGGAGGAGGGCTCTCCCCTCCTGCCGTTCGCCGAACGGGAACTGCCCGCGGGCCGCCACCAGTTCCACAAGGAGCGACTGATGGCCCAGATCCACGAAGACCTCCGCGCCGCCGACGCCGGTACCACCGTGCCCCCTGCCCGCGCCTCCCGGTCCGCCGGTTCGCGCAACCCGTTCCTGCGCCGCTCGATCCTCGCGCCCGCCGCGGCCTTCGCCCTGGCCGGGGCGCTCGCCGTCGGTTTCCTCTCCCACCTGGACCGGGGCGCCGCGGACGGAACCGGCTCCACGTTGGCCACCGGCCCGGCGATGACCACCCGGATCGGCGCCGCCGACCCCAAGGGGGCGCCGCAGTTGCTGGACCGCATCTCCCTGGCCTCCGCGTCCACGGGCGCGGGCCCGGCGGTGCGCGCGGACCAGTTCGTCTACATCGCGAGCAAGAGCGCCAACACCTATGTGAAGACCGACGGCGACACGAGCACCCTGGTCAGCGAGCAGCTGCACATGCGCCACCAGTGGAACTCCCCGGACGGCGCCAAGGGCTGGCTGATCGAGCCCGGCAGCACCGGACCGAAGGGTGTGACGCTGGACCGCACCTACGAGAAGGGCGAGGTCATGAAGCCCTACCTCAACGCGCCCACCTACAACTACCTCACGGGGCTGCCCACCGACCCCGACGTGCTGCTCCGGCGGATCTACCAGGAGACCCGGGGCATGGGCAGCGGCCCCGACCAGGAGGCCTTCACCACGATCGGCGACCTGCTGCGCTCCAGCTATCCGCCGGCCGAGCTCACGGCCGCGCTCTACAAGGCGGCGGCGAAGATCCCCGGCGTGGTGACGGTGGACGAGGCGGTCGACGCCGCGGGGCGCAGCGGCATCGCGGTCGCCCGGCTCGACGAGCACTCCGGCCGGCGCGAGGAATGGATCTTCGACCGCCAGACCCTCACGTTCCTCGGCGAGCGCAACGTCCAGGTCGAGGGCGAGTCCGGCGAGCAGGGCCTGATCAAGCCCGGCACGGTCGTGTACACCAGCGCCGTCATGACCCGGTCGGTCGTCGACCGGATGAAGGAGATCCCGGCCGGCTGACCCGAACCGCCCGGTCGCGGTCACCCGCGGCGCCGGGCGCGACGGACCGGCATACGCGGGCGCAACATACTCCAGGTCTACCCGCCATGTCCCGGTTTTGCGTAACCACACGCATCCGAATCGCTACGGCGGGTACACCTGGCATATGACGACGCTGACGACGGCACCCGCGCGCACCGCTCCCGCCACCCACGTCACCCCGCAGGGCGCCGCCTGGCTCGCCTCCGCAGCCGCCCACCCCCGACGCACCCTCGCGGTGTGGCAGGCGCGGCCCGGACTGCCCGCCACGCTGCCCTGCGGAGATCCCTTCGACGTCGTCAATGTGCCTCTGCTCCTCGGACGCCGCGTCCTGGACCTGCTCCGGACCCAGGGCCCCGGCTCCGGGCCGGTGGCCGTGCACCGCGGCCGGATGCTGCTCCTCGCCGCCCCCGGTACCGCGCATCGACTGCCCGCCCTGCTGGCGTGGGAGGAGTGGGGCGCCTCCCGTACCGCCCCGGTGCCGCTCTGCCACGGGCGCGGCGACGCCGTCAGCGTCCCGCCGCTGGCCGCCACACCCGGCCCCTCGCGGTGGCTGGTGGCGCCCGACACGCGGGAGCCCTGGCTCCCCGGGCCCGAGGCCCTGCTCTGGGCCTTCGTCCGGGCGGCCCGTACCCCCACACCGACCGGACCTGGGGATATCGATTTTTCGTTCCGCCGATCCTCCTGCTAATGTCTTCCTCGTCACCAAGCGCCGCTAGCTCAGTTGGTTAGAGCAGCTGACTCTTAATCAGCGGGTCCGGGGTTCGAGTCCCTGGCGGCGCACAGACGGAAGAAGGCCCCCACGCGAGTGGGGGCCTTCTTCGTTGTCCCGAGGACCGTCCCGAGGACCGTTCCGAGGACCGCCCTGCGGTCACGTCGTGATCTTCACCGTGTACGCGCCGGACCGGGTGCGGTCCGCCACCTCGATGGTGATCCGCTCCCCGGGCACGGTGTACGTCTCGCCCACCTCCAGCGGCGCGTCCGCCAGCGGCGGGTACACCGAGCGGTCCCAGCACGCCTCCGTCGACGGGTGCGCGTCCAGCACCTCGATGGGGCCGCCGCCCGACGACGCCTCGTTGCGCACCCGGTAGACCAGGACGCCTTCCGTGCAGGTGTCCCCGTCGTTGCCGGCGGAGCCCCGCGCCTCGACGGCGATCGCGCTGCCGCGTCCCGTACGGATCACCGCGAGCCGGGTGCCCCCGGTCCCGCCGTTCGGCGGGGCCTGGGCCAGCGGCTGGAGGGTGTGCATCGAGGAGCCCGACTGCACGCAGTCCACCTGGGAGGCGTCCAGCCAGCCCAGCTTCCACTTGTGCCAGGCGAAGAGGTCGGGGGCCATGCCGAACTGGCTGCCCATGACGTCCCAGTCCCCGACGTAGGTGTCCCAGTCGCCCTTGCCGTCCGTGGGCCGGTGGTAGAGGTCGGGCAGGTCGAAGACGTGACCGGTCTCGTGGGCCAGTACGTTCCGGTCCGGCGGGTGGCGCTCGAAGACGGTGACGATCCGCCGCAGTTCCGTGCCGTCCGCGACGATCGGGTGCTCGAAGTTGACGACCTTCGTGGCGTCGGAATCCACGCCGGGCGCGTCCGGGTCGGCCACGAAGTACACGACGTCGTACTTGCGGAAGTCCACTTGGGCGTCGGCGGTGGCGACCGCGTCCCGCAGGTAGGCCGCCCGGTCCCCGGCGGCCCAGTCCCGCCTTATGCCGTACGCGCTGGACGGCTTGGGCATCTGGATCCAGTGCTTCTGCGGGTGCGGGACCAGCCGGAACCGCCCGTACGAGGCCTGCTCGAAGAAGGTGCTGGTGGCGGGGAAGTAGTCGCCGGCGATCTCCTCGGTCGTCAGGGCGCTGCGGTGGTCGGGGAAGGAGAGGAAGACCATGACCGCGTTGAGTGTGCGCTCGGGCTTGGGGTAGGCGCCGTTCCAGGTGTCCAGGCCGAGGGAGTGGTGCGCCGTGGTGCGGGTCAGCGCGCAGGGTCCGGCTCCGGAGTCGGCCACCGCGGGACCGGCGACGAGCGACATGGCGGCGAGCGCCGTCAGGGAGGTGACCGCCGCGGCCGTACTTCTGACGCGGGAGCGTTCCACTCCCCCGGGTGTCTGCTGTCGCGCCACATCGACCTCCGGTGGTGGATTCGTGCCTGTTCATCCACCTTGAGGCGATTGTCTTACTAATGCCCTGTTCCACTGCCCCACACGAGTGAGCAATACGGCAAGCCGGTGACCCCCGGACTTCACGCCTGCGCCTACAGAACGTCACGACCGATCACCTGAGATCAGCAGGAGCACTCGCATGCTCACAGCCGTGCAGAAACGATCGCCCGGTCTTCGGCCGGTGAACCGTCATCACACCGAACTGACCCGCCTCAACCCGTGGTGCCGCTGGATAGAGCCTCCCGGCAGCCTCTATGATCGGCACACTTTCCTGCGCGGACACTCACGAACACTGCGGGAGCCAACGGTGAGCGGAACCTCAGAAGGAACCGGTTCGGCGGCCGACAGCATTCGATCGGCCATTACGGAGCGTCACCCGGCGGTGCCGGCAGTGCCGTCGACATCGGCCACCCAGGCCGCCCGGGCCGCTTCGGCCACCTCGGCGTCGCCGCACCGCGCCGAGTCCGAGCAGCGCGACTACCGGGCCGCCTTCAACGCGGCCCACCTCGCCATGGCCGTCGTGGACCGCGAGGGCTACGTCGTCACCGCCAACCAGGCCTTCGCCGGGCTGCTCGGCAGCGAGCCCCAGGCCCTCGTCCACCGGTGCGCCGCCGACCTGGTGGACCTGGCCGCGGAGGCCCGTACCTGGGCCGCGTACCAGGAGGTGCTCCGCGGCCGGCAGGCCCGGCTGCGCTGCACCCGCCGCCTCAAGCACCCCGACGGGCACTCGCTCTGGACCGAGGTCACGCTCGGGCCCGTCCCCGGCACCGGGGACGTCCTGCTGTCGGTGGCCGACATCAGCGACCGCCGCGACCTCCAGGCCCGGCTGCGCCACCTCCAGATGCACGACCCGGTCACGCGACTGCCCAACCGCGCCCTGTTCTTCGAGCGGCTCTCCGCCGCCCTGGAGGCCGCCTCGTACGAGCACGGCGGCGGCACCGGCCGGATCGGGCTGTGCTATCTGGACCTCGACGGCTTCAAGGCCGTCAACGACACCCTCGGCCACCGGGTCGGCGACCGGCTGCTGACCGCCGTCGCCGGCCGACTGACGCAGTGCGCCGACCAGTCCGGCTACGGGCGCACCGGCGGGCACCTGGTCGCGCGCCTCGGCGGTGACGAGTTCGCCCTGCTGGTCGAGGACTCCACCGGCACCGAACAGCTCGCGGACCTGGCGCGCAGCGTGCTGGCCGCCGTGCAGGAGCCGTTCGACCTGGCCGGGCAGCGGCTGTCGGTCTCCGCCTCGATCGGCGTGGTCGAGCGGGCCGCGGCCGGCACCTCGGCGACCGGCCTGATGCAGGCCGCCGATACGACCCTGTACTGGGCCAAGGCGGACGGCAAGGCCCGCTGGACGCTGTTCGACCCGGAGCGCAACGCGCACCGCATGACCCGCCAGGCGCTCTCCTCCACGCTCCGGCCGGCCGTGGAGCGGGACGAATTCGCGCTGGAGTACCAGCCGCTGGTGGACCTGGAGAGCGGCGCGGTGCGCGGGGTCGAGGCCCTGGTGCGCTGGAACCACCCGCAATTCGGCACACTTACGCCGAATCGGTTCATCGGGATCGCCGAAGAGGACGGCTCGATCGTCCAGTTGGGGCAGTGGGTCCTGCGGACCGCCTGCCGGCAGGCGCGGCGCTGGCAGATCGAACAGCCCAGCGACGCCCCGGTCTTCGTGTCCGTCAACGTGGCCGTCCGGCAGGTCTGGGACTCGGACCTCGTGGGCGATGTCGCGGAGATCCTGGCCGAGACGGGCCTCGCCCCGCAGCTCCTGCAGCTGGAGCTGACCGAATCGGCGGTGATGGGCTCGGCCGGGCGACCCCTCCAGGCCCTTCAGGCGCTCAGCGACATGGGCGTGCGGATCGCGATCGACGACTTCGGCACCGGCTACTCCAACCTCGCCTACCTCAGCAGGCTCCCCGTATCGGTTCTTAAACTGGACGGCTCGTTCGTGCGCGGGTTCCGCTACGACGAGGGCGCGCACCCGAACCCGGCCGACGAGACCATCGTCGAGGCCCTGGTCCAGCTCGCGCACCGGCTGGGCCTGACGGTCACGGCGGAGTGCGTGGAGACCGCCGGACAGGCCGCACGACTGAAGCGCGTGGGCTGCGACACGGGTCAGGGCTGGCTCTACTCGCGAGCGGTGGCCCCCGAGCGGATCGCCGAGATGATCGGCACCCGGCCGGGTGCGGACCACCCCTCCTAGCCGTTCCACTTGGTCGTTCGGAGGGCTTCCAGGGGGCCGTTCATCGTTGGACAGCCCCAAAACCCCCTGCAACGATCTTCGGGCAAGAGGTTCTTGACCGAGTTCGTTGTTCTGTGGGGGAAACCAGCATGAAGCTCACCCGTTCCGCGCTCGCCCTGACCGTCGGCGCCCTGGCCCCGGCCCTGCTCCTCGCCACCCCGGCCCTCGCGGCCGGCCAGGCCGCCGCCGCGCCCGCGAAGGTGGCGGCCGTCACCGCCGGGCAGTCGCCGTACGACACCATGACGGACGCCGAACTCCGCGTCGAGATAGCCCGCATCCTGGCCACCAACCCGGGCAAGGGCGTCACCCGCGAGGCGAACAAGGCCCTGGACGGCACCGCCGCCGACCGCACCGCCTTCCTGAACACCGGCCTGCGACTGGCCCAGGCGGAGGACGACCGCGTCGCGGTCGGCCGCATCCTGGCCCGCCCGGGCATCAGCGACGCCCTGCGTGCGGCGGCCCAGAAGGCCGTGGGCGGCACCCCGGAGGAGCTCCGGTACTTCATCACCGTGGGCCAGTACCAGGTCTGACCGCCCCGCTGGGACACGAGGCGGCAGCCCCCTCCGTGGGGGCTGCCGCCTCGGCGTTCGGTCAGAGGCACGGGGCGAAGGCGCCGAACGCCTCCGAGTGCCTATGCCGTGCGGCCGGGCAGGCCGGGCCAGTTGGAGCCGATGGGCAGCGGGTAGCCGTCGTCGACCCGGTCGGCGGCGATGTCGTACCGCATGTACTGCGAGCCCTTGAAGAAGTACGCCTTCCCGTTGTTCCAGACGATCCCGGCGTCGACCCCGTCGCCCCACAGACCGGGCCAGTACGGGCTGATCGGCAGCGGGTATCCGGGGTCCACCCGGTCGGCGGCGATGTCGTACCGCATGTACTGGTTGCCGCGGAAGAAGTACGCCTTGCCATTGGGCCACAGGACGGCAGCATCGATCCGGTCGCTCCACAGGCCGGGCCAGTTGCCGGCGATCGGCTGTGGGTAGCCGGGGTCCACCCGGTTGGTCGCGATGTCCCAGCGCATGTACTGCCTGCCGCGGAAGAAATAGACCTTCCCGTTGGGCCACGGGATGCCCGAATCGACCGTGTCCCACAGGCCCGGCCAGTTCCCGGCGATGGTCAGTTCGTAGTTGGGGTTGACGACCCGGTCTTCCGCGATGTCGTAGCCCCTGTAGTGGGTTCCACGCATGAAGTAGGCGTTGCCGTTGTTGTACATGATCGCCGCGTCGATGCCTCCGCCGCTCCACAGGCCGGGCCAGTTCTCGCCGATCGCCCGCGGGTACGCCGGGGCGACCCGGTCCGCCGCGACGTCGTAGCCGACGTACTGCCAGCCGCGCATCAGGTACGCCTTGCCGTCGTTCCACATCACGGCACCCTGGATGCCGTCGCCCCACAGGCCGGGCCAGTTGCCGGCGATCGGCTTGGGGTAGCCGGGGTCCACCTTGTCGGCGGCGATGTCGTAGCGCATGTACTCGTTGTCGCGGAAGAAATAGGCCTTGCCGTTGTTCCAGACGATCGCCGCGTCGATCCGGTCGCCCCACAAACCGGGCCAGAACTGGCCGATGGGCAGCGGGTAGCCCGCGTCCACCTTGTCGGTCGCGATGTCGTACCGCATGTACTGGCTGTCGCGGAAGAAGTACGCCTTCCCGTTGGGCCACACCACACCGGCGTCGATCCGGTCGCCCCACAATCCGGGCCAGTTCGGGTTGATGGGCAGCGGGTAGCCGGGGTCGACCCGCCGTGTGCCGGGGTCGATCCGGTAGTACTGGCCACCCGCGAACACGTACACCTTGCCGTTGGGCCAGAAAACGGGCGCGGTCAGCATGCGGAGGCTGAGCGTTTCGACGAAGGAGCTGTAGTTGTCGGCGTTCTTCGCCGCCTTGTCCGGGTTGCTGATCGCGAGGGCGCGCGAAGCCGGAAGGCCGTAGACGATGTCGTCGGTGTCGACGTTCGTGGCCGCATGGCTCCACTCGTGCGCGATGGCGCCGAACCGGGAATCGGTTCCGGTCGCCGGGAGTGTGTAGAAGGCCGGACAGACATAGACCGTGTCCGATCCGAGGTGGGTGTAGTTGGTGGTGTTGACTCCGCAGTCCGAAGGGCTCAGGTCGTAGGTGATCTCCCTCTTCATCCAGGCGCGTGTCCCGGCCATGCGGTCCCGCACGGTCTTGTAGCGGGAGACGCTGTCCACCCCGAACCATTCCCTGTAGAGGATGTTGTCCGTCCGACCGCTCCAGCTGTCCAGCTCGGCGATGGCCGCGTCCAGCCAGGCGCACGCGTTGTCGTGCGCGGCGAACACCTCCGCGAACCCTGGGGGAAGGACGATGTCCCGCAGCAGGGCCGACGGGCGTTCCGTGTCCGGGGCGATCACGACCTGCCGGGCGTCGTCCTTCGGCTTCTCCCTGCGCGCCCGCTCGCCCGACGTGGACCGTGCGGTGCCGTTCGGCAGGAGTTCGAAGGACGTGCTGACCGGACCGAGGGTGAGTCCCTGGTGTTCCTGCCGGGGACGTGCGGTGATGGCCTCCGTCCCGACGACGGGGATGACATCCATAAACCGCACCAACAGGGTGACCTCGTACGTGCCGGGCTCGTCCAGTGCGAACGAATCGGATACGTCGAGCTCTTCGACGATGGTCTCGCCGATGCGGATGGTGCGGTAGGAGTCCGGATCGGGGTCCGTGCGGCTGACCAGCCGTCCGTCGTAAGGAACGACGTGGCTCTCGTGCCGCACCTCCAGGAAGTTGAAGACTTCACCTTCGAGCGGGGTGTTCCAGACAAGCAGCCGGTAGTCCCTGTCGCCCAGGTTCTCCAGCTCGAAGATGAGGGGCACCGGTTCACCCCGGCTGTACGTCGGGGCGCTCCGGATTGCCAAACGGAAGTCGTCGCGCATGGGTCGACTCCTCACGCGAGAGGAAAGGGGAAGGGCGAGTCCGGACCGGGAGAACGCCATGAAGGATCCACGGGCCCGCTCCTCCAGCGTCGACCACTCCCGGCCGCCCCGCATCCCAGGGCTGCCGGGAGATTGCCTCAGAGGCTCCGGACGAAGGTCGCGAAGGCCTCGGGAGTCACGGCGAAGGCGGGCCCGCCGGGGTTCTTGGAGTCCCGCACCGCGACCAGGCAGGGCTGTGCGGCCACCTCGACGCAGTCGCCGCCGGTCCCACCGCTGTACGAAGCCTTGCGCCAAGCGGCTCCGCCGAGGGGGGCGCACTCGACGCATTCACCGCCGGTGGTTCCGCTGTAGCTCGACTTACGCCACTGCGCGCTCGCCAGTTCCAGACCGTTCCCCATAACGTTCCTCCATCACACGAGCGATCAGCACCGCTGAGTGCTCCGGCGAGAGCGCTGCGGCTTGCAGCCGAGCGTAACCGACCGAACGTTCCCTAATCACGGGCGGATTGGCCGTCATGTACCCCTGGGCATAGCCCTCTTCGTAGTGCACGTCCGGGTCATCATCGAAGCGGAGCAAGGTGAATGACCCGAGCATGCCCGTGTGCTGCCCCGCGGAGAAGGGCAGCACCTGAATCTGCACCCACGGGTGATCCAGAAAGCTCACGAGGTGATCCAGCTGACCCCGCATGACGTCGCGGCCTCCGACTTCTTGATGCAGCACAGCCTCGGCGAGTACGACCCACAACGCGGGCTGATTCTCGCTGCCGAAGATGCGCTGCCTGTCCATTCGGGCAGCGAGCAGCTCATCGACCTGGTCCGGGCGGTCGACGCTCAGCAAGGCTCGCCCGTAGGACTCTGTCTGCAACAGCCCGTGGACCAGCTGGCACTGGAACGTGGAGATAAAGGTCGCCCGCGCCTCCATCTCGGCGTACGCCTGGAACCATGTCGGCAGCACGCTCCGTAGGACCAGCCCCACCAGGCGGGAAAAGAACCCGTCCGTGCCCAGCGCCGCGTCCACCCGTTCCGAGAAGTCCCGGGTCGGGACCCGCTTGCTGTTCTCGATCATGCCGATCAGGGAGCCCGTGCAGAAGATGATCCCGCCCAGCTGCGCCTGCTTGAGGCCCGCTTCCTCTCTCAGTCGGCGCAGCTCGTAGCTGTAGTAGTCCAGCGGCGAGGCGCTGGGATCGATGTCACGGACCTGGGCCATGAGACGGGTACCCCCAAGCGGAGAACGAGCTTGTGGCCGAGCGTAGCGAGATCGACACGTACCGATGTCGCGAATCCGGCAACCATGTGACACACCTCCGCCCCACCCCCGGGAGAGTGGGGGCGGGGCGGAGGTGTCGCTCGGCGCGGGGTGGGGGGAGATCAGCAGGCGCCGAGGTCCTTCCAGACGCCCCACTCACCCGTGGTGCCCGGGGTCTCGTTCTGCGTCCACCACTGGGCCTTGTACTTGCGGCCGTTGTGCGCGACCTCGTTGCCACCGGTGTAGACCGTGCCCGCGACGTACGCCGGGGTCGAGCCGCAGCCCGTCGGCGGGGTGGTCGGAGGCGTGGTGGGCGGGGTCGTGGGCGGAGTGGTCGGAGGCGTCGTCGGCGGGGTGGTCGGCGGGACCGTGGTGCCGCCGAGGGCGTCCGAGATCTGGTTCAGCAGCGTGGTGTTGTTGTCCAGGCCGAGCAGGGAGTACATCATCGCGCCGGCCAGGCCGCGCTGCTTGCCGTAGTCGACCCGGGCCTGGATGGCCTTCTGGTTCAGGCCGGTGAAGAACTCGCCGTCCTTGTAGAAGTACGAGGCCTTGGCCTGGTCGTCCCAGAAGGTGGTCGCCGGGTTGTCGACGAGGCCGCCGAGCTCCTTGTAGTTGGCGATGCCCGCCTGCTGGCTGGTGGGCCGGGCGCCGGAGGCGCCGGTCGCGGACTGGGCGAGGCCGTTGTTCGCCCCGGCGGGGACGCCCTTCCAGCCGCGGTAGTAGAACTCGTAGCCCAGCGTCAGCTTGTTGGCGGGGAAGCCGCCGGTGATGCCGTAGGCCGCGTTGCCGTCGATCCAGGAGTCGATGGCGTTGTCGATGCTGTACTTCTGGGTGCCCGGCGCGATCGGGTCGGTCGGGTCGCCCGCCGGGGAGTACAGCGGGGACTGGTGGTACGTGGGGCCGTCGCTGTCCCAGGCGCCGTGCATGTCGTACGTCATGATGTTCGCGTAGTCGAGGTACGCGCCGATCTTGTCCGTCTCGATGTACTTGATCTTGTCCTGGCCGGCCGGGAGGGCCGAGGTCAGCAGGTACTTCTTGCCGCCGTTGGCCTGGCCGTGGGCGTCGAGCTGCTCGCGGAACTCCTTGAGCAGGAGGGTGAAGTTCTGCTTGTCCTCGGGGGCGTAGTGGTTGCCGAGGTGGCCGCCGGAGGAGCCCGGGTACTCCCAGTCGATGTCGATGCCGTCGAAGATGCCGGCGGCGACGCCCTGGCCGCCGTAGCCGCCCTCGACCGGAAGGTTGCCCTTGATGTACTGGTCGATGCAGGAGGACACGAGCTTCTTGCGGGAGGCGTCGGTCTTCGCCGCGTCGCTGAAGTACTTGGAGTAGGTCCAGCCGCCCAGCGAGATGTTGATCTTCAGGTGGGGGTATTTGGCCTTCAGCTGCTTGAACTGGTTGAACACGCCGACGATCGGCTGGTCCCACTTGTCGGCGACCCCGCTGACGCTGTCCGCGGCGCTGAAGGACTTCTGGTAATCGGCGTACGAGTCGCCCGCACCGTCACCGGCGTTGGGGTTGTTGTCGTCGCCCGCCGCCTTGTTCGCCTCGAAACAGGTGAGGTTGGTGGGGTGGATGTTGCCGAACGAATAGTTGATGACGTCCAGCTTGCCCGCTATGCCGCGGGTGTCGAGGTGCTTGGGGTAGAAGGCGTTCCCGTACACGCTCCACTGGTCGTAGTAGGCGATGCGGACGCCGCCGGCCGAGGCGGTGGTTCCGGCGTCGGCGGCCGAGGCGGTACCGAGTCCCGCGAAGGAGGCAAGCGCTCCGGCTGCCAGCGCGGCCGTGGCGGCGGCAGCGATAAGGGGTTTACGGATGTGCATGAACTGCCTCCGGGGGGCTGGGAGGAGAGAGCGAGAGGTTCGGGTGAGAGAAGTGATAGCGATCACTCAAGCCCCGCGTCAATGGTTCGGACCAAAGAAGGACTAGACCACTCCCGCGCTATTTCCCCAAGTCAGAGGGTTGAGCACACATCAGAAACCGCTCGCCACCCCGGGTGACGAGCGGTTTAAGGCTGCCTTCAGGCAGCTTCCCGCAAGGTTTCGGCAATGAACCAGCAAAACCGCGTTCGCACACCGTCAACCGGCGGCGGGTGCCTCCAGGGGCATGCCGTATGCATCCGCGACGAGCCCGTACGAACGCAACCGGGCCTCCCCGCTGTGGGCGTTGGCGGTCAGCATCAGCTCGTCCGCGCCCGTCCGCTTCGCCAGGTCGTCCAGCCCGGTGCGGACCTCGTCCGGGGTGCCGTGGACGACGTTCGCGAGCCAGCTGTCGACGAACTCCCGCTCCATCGGGGAGAAGTCGTACGCCGCCGCCTCCTCGGGCGTCGGGATCAGGCCGGGCCGTCCGGTGCGCAGGCGCAGCATCGACAGCGCGCCCGTCAGGACCTGGGCGCGGGCCTGCTCGTCGGTGTCGGCGGCGAGGGCCGAGACGCCGATGACGGCGTAGGGGGCGTCGAGGACGGCCGAGGGACGGAAGCTCTGGCGGTAGAGGTCGAGCGCGGGCAGGGTGCCGGCCGCCGAGAAGTGGTGGGCGTAGGCGAAGGGCAGGCCGAGCTCGCCGGCGAGGCCGGCGCTGAAACCGGAGGAGCCGAGCAGCCACAGCGGCGGGCGTCCGACGGGACCCTGGACCGGGCCGGGTACGGCGTGCACGCGGGCGTACGGATGGCCGTCGGGGAAGTCGTCGTCGAGGAAGCGGGTGAGCTCCGCGAGGCGCCGGGGGAACTCGTCCGCGGCTTCGTCGAGCCGCCCGGGCCCGCGCAGCGCGGCGGCCGTGCGGCCGTCGGTGCCGGGGGCGCGCCCCAGGCCCAGGTCGATCCGGCCCGGGGCGAGCGCCTCCAGGGTGCCGAACTGCTCGGCGACGGCGAGCGGGGCGTGGTTGGGCAGCATGACCCCGCCGGAACCGAGCCGGATGCGGGAGGTGTGCGCGGCGAGGTGGGCCAGGATCACCGCGGGCGAGGAGCTGGCGACGCCGGGCATGGAGTGGTGCTCGGCCACCCAGTGGCGGTGGTAGCCGCGGGACTCCGCGAGGCGGGCGAGCTCCACGCTGGTGCGGAGGGAGGCGTGGGCGGTACTGCCCGCGCCCACGGTGACGAGGTCCAGGACGGAGAGCGGTACGGCCGCCCGGCCGTGCGCGGTGCCGCGGATCCCGCTCGTGTTCCGCTTCGCCGCCCCGCTGCCGTTCGCGTGGCCCTGTGCGTCGTCCCCTGCGTCACTCATCGTCGCTCCCGTTTCGCTCTCCCGTACGCACGACATCAGTGCGACACCGTACGAAGAACTCGAACCGTGAGCGGCCGCCCGGCATTCCCGGTAGTGCGGGGCAAGGCTCATGACCGTGGCATATGCCAATGGAGTAGATCCTGGCAGACGGACCTGAATGAGCCATCAATCTCCTCAACAGGCGCTCCACATGGGCCTCTTGATGGCTATCGTGGTAGGGCAAGCGGTAACAACCTGCTAGGGGGGAAACCGTGGCGCTGAAGCCCGAGCCGACCGCGCCGTTCCACTCGGTGCAGTACGCACTACGCGTACTCGAAACGATCGCACGTCACACCGGTGGTGTGACGGACGTGCAGATCGCGCGTGAGACCGGCCTGCCCGCAGTCCATCTCGCCCCGATGCTGCTCATGCTGCGCCGGGAGGGATATGTGCTGCAGGTGTCCGACGGGGCGTACGCCATAGGGGACTCCCTCGTCCTGCTCGGCTCCGGCATCGACCGGCAGCAGGCGCTCACGGACAAGCTCCAGGAGACGCTGGACCGGCTGCGCGACTCGGTCGGCGCGGCCGTGTACATCAGCAGGTACGTGGACGGTGAGGTCCGGATCACACAGTTCGCGGACAGTCCCCGCACCCCGAAGGTCCACGAGTGGGTCGACTTCCGCTCCGCGGCGCACGCCAGCGCGGTCGGCAAGTGCCTGCTGACACAGCTCGACCTGAACGGGCGGCGCGACCACCTGTCCCGGCACAAGATCGCCCGGCTGACGTCGAAGACGATCGTGAACGAGCGGATCCTGTTCTCCAAGCTGGACGCCCAGCCTGCCACCGTGCCCATGCTGGACCTGCAGGAATACGCGGTGGGCACGGTCTGCGCGGCGGTTCCGATCACGGCCGGGGCCTCGGTGGGCTGCCTGGCCCTGTCCATGCCGGTCGAGCACGCGCACCGGCTGCGCGCCGCCGCGGACACCCTGAACCGCAAGGCCGCACCGCTGCTGCTGTCGCTCACGCTCTAGGGCGGGCGGGGCCGGCGGCCTTCTGCCGTACGGGCCGGAAAACACTTCGGGCGGTTCCCGGTGAACCGGAAACCGCCCGAAGGACAGGTGCGCCGCCAGGGACTCGAACCCCGGACCCGCTGATTAAGAGTCAGCTGCTCTAACCAACTGAGCTAGCGGCGCCTGCTGGCAGAGAAAATACTACCCGGTCCCCAGGGGTGCTCAAAACCATGACCCGCGGAGCCCCACAAGCCCCCGCCGGGCCCCGCCAAGGGGTGGTTTCGCCGCCGGATCAGCGGGCCAGGAGGTCGGACCGGCCGCGGGTCTCGTACGCCGCGAGCAGGGTGGTCAGGGCGGCGCCGTCGAGAGCGGTGTAGCCGCCCGTGGGGGATCCGTGCCAGACCGGGTCCTCGCAGCGGAAGCCCTCGCGGCGGAGGGAGACGCGATGGATCTTGTTCGTTGCCGTGGTCGGCATGGACTCGACGATGCGGACGTAGCGCGGGGCCATCTTGGTGCCGAGGTCCGGCTGCGCCGCGAGGAAGGCCGCGAAGGCCTCCGGGGAGAACCCGGCACCCTCCCGGAGGGCGAGCGCCGCCATGACCTGGTCCCCCGCCACCTCGTCCGGGACGGCGTAGACGGCGACGGCCGCCGCATCCGTCCAGCGGGCCAGGATGTTCTCGATCATCGCCGCGGCGAGGTTCTCGCTGTCGACCCGGAGTCGGTCGTCGGTGCGGCCCGCGAAGTAGAGGAAGCCCGCCGCGTCGCGGAAGAAGAGGTCCCCGGTCCAGTACCAGCCGTCCCGGGTGCGGTCGGCCTCCGCGTCCGGGTTGCGCCAGTACCCCTCGAACAGGCTGCGGCCCCGGTTGACCAGTTCGCCGATCGCCGCCGAGCCGTTGGTCAGCCGGCCGTCCGGGGTGAGTACCGCGGGCGGGCATTCCGCGCCCGTCCGCGGGTCGATCACCGCCAGGTCGTCGCCCGCGCCCGCCCGGCCCAGCGCGCCCGGCGGGGTGTCCGGGGTGCTCTGGACGGAGGCGCCGCCCTCGGTGGCTCCGTAGCCCTCCACCAGCCGGACCCCGAACCGCTCGGCGAAGCGGGCCGCATCCACCGCCCCGGCCTCGGTGCCGAAGCCGAGCCGCAGGTGGTGCGTACGGTCGTCGGGGCGGGGTTCGGTGGCCAGGAGGTACTGGATCGCCCTCCCGACATAGGTGAAGTAGGTGGCCCCGTACTCCCGTACGTCGTCCAGGAACGCGGAGGCCGAGAAGCGGCGGCGCAGGGCCACCGGGGCACCGCCGACGAGCGCCGGCAGCCAGTCGGCGATGACGGCGTTGCCGTGGAAGAGCGGCATGCAGATGTAGTGGACGTCGTCCGGGGTGACGGTGAACCGGCGGGCCAGCGCCGATCCGGCGGCCGCGAGGCGGCCCTGGGTGCAGATGGCGGCCTTGGGGGCGCCGGTGGAGCCGGACGTGAAGTAGAGGAGGAGGCGGGAGTCGGGTCCGGGGGTGCGCAGGACGGCTTCGCCGGGCTTGGCGGCGGCGTAGGGGGCGAGGAGGGCCTCGTACTCCTCGGTGCCGGTGACCAGGACCCGTACGCCGGGCAGGTCGAGGCCGCGCAGCAACGGCAGGTGGGCGCGCTCGGTGATCAGGATCCGGACCTCGGTGTGGAGGATGTCGCGGGCCAGCTCGGGGCCGCGCCGGGTGGGGTTGAGCCCGGCGACGGCGGCCCCGGCAAGGGCCGCCGCGCCGAGCCAGAACGGGAACTCGGGGGTGTTGTCGAGCAGGACCCCGAGGTGCGGCTCGGCCCCCGGAGGCATGAGGTCGACGAGGAGCGCGGCGCGCGCAGCGGCCTCCTGGGCGGTCCGGTGGTGGGTGAGGAGGCCGTCCTCGTGTTTCAGCCCGGTCCGATGGTCGCCCCATTGGCGCGCTATGAGCTCCGCGACGGTTTCGGGTGCAGTCGTCGTCCGCATGCCGCCGGAGGGTAGCTGACGTTGCGTCAGAACTGAACGTCGGAGCAGGCGTAGAAGGCCATCGGGGTGTCGTTGACGGTCCAGACGGCCAGGATCAGGTGCCGGCCCGACTTGCCGCTGGGCATGGCGCCCTGGTGGACGGTGGACATGGCGGGGCGGGCGCCGTTGTAGGCGACCGTGAGGAAGGGCTGGGGTTCGAGGTCGGCACGGGTGAGGGCCTTGGTGCCGGTCCAGCCGTTCTTGGTGACGTAGTACTTGAAGTCGGTGGTGGAGTGGTTGGCGGTGAACTGCCACCGGAAGGAGTAGCTCTGCCCGCTGGTCACCTTGGTGGTGGGCCAGCCGCCGCCGCGCGGGTTGTCGAGCTCGGAGAACTGGGAGAGTCCGCCGGAACATATCTTGCCGTCGGCGGGACCGGCGGCAGGGAACCCCTTGAAGCCCTCGACGCTCTGCGGCTCCCACTGGATCGCGCCGCAGTCGGAGACGGTCCGGTTGGCGCAGAGCTTCTGGCGGCTGATCGGGGTGTCGGTGTAGCCGTGGCTACTGGCGCTGGGGGCACTGGCGAGGGTGATCCCGGCGACGAGGCCGAGGCCGAGCGCGGCGATGCCGGCCCGTTTGGGCATGCGGATGGGACGCATGATGCTCCTTGAACGTGGGGGGAGTTCGGTGAGAGCGCGCGCGTGTGGGGATCAGGTCTAGACCAAGTCCCAGATTATTGACGAGAGTTGGCCATGTCCATACCAATGGGAAAACGGGTGGTCCGTTACCTTCCGGCCACCCGTTCTCCCGCATGCTCACGACCCCGCCGGATCCCCTATTCGGAGCGGCCCGTGTAGAAGGCGACGGTGAGGTCCTTCACCAGTGCCTTGCGCTCGTAGTCGTCGAGCTCGACCAGTCCGCGCGAGGTCAGCCGGTGGACGGTGTCGTCCACGGCGTCCACGACCGAGCTCAGCACGGTGTCCCGGTGCTTGGCGTCGATCGCCGCGACCCGGCGGCGGCGCATGGCCTCGGCCACCTCGGCCGCGTACTCGATGCGGGTCGGCTGGGCCGAGAAGACCTCGATCCCGACGGCCTCGGTCTCGGCCGCCAGCATCCGGGTCAGCGCGTCACCGACGGCCTCGGCGTCGCGCAGGGTCGGGGCGTCCTCGTGGAAGGCGTCGGCGGGCAGCTGCGACAGCACGCGGGCCATCGCCGACTCGACCTGCTCGGCGAGGTACTCGGTGTGGTCCTCGACGGCGAGGGTGGCCCGTGCGGTGTCCTTGACCTGCCAGACGACCTGGACGACGACCTGGAGGGCGAGGCCGCCCGAGTCCACGGCGGGCATCGGGTCGCTGCGCCAGTGCCGCAGCCGTACGTCGATCCGGCGGCGCAGCAGGAGGGGACTCACCCAGGTCAGGCCCGTACGGCGGACCGTGCCGCGGTAGCGCCCGAAGAGGGTGAGCACCCAGGCGTGCCCGGTACGGGCCCGGCCGAGGCCGCCTAGCGCCACGAGGGCGACGATGCCGAGGAAGGCGAGCGGGGGCCAGTGGGTGGCGCGCAGGCCGTGGTAGGCGCGGGGGGTCGCGCCGAAGGCCGCCACCACGGGGGCGGGGACGACCCCGGCCCGCCAGAGCACGGCGGCGCAGCCGGCGAGCGCGAGCCCGCCGACGCACACGCCGACCCAGCCGGGCAGCACCGGGCCGCGCTGCTCCCGGAGCCGGTCGTCCCCGCGGGGGACGCGGCGGCCGGGGGCGGGGCGGGGCGCACGGGCGGGCGCGGGCGCCGGGGTGGCCGCGGGGGCGGGCACCACCGGGAGCCGCTGCGTACTGCGGAACGGGAGGTGTACCGGCACCTCGATGACCGAGGTACCCCGGTGGGCCGCGACGTGCGGGAGGTCCGGCGTGCCGTCGGCCTCCTCCAGGCCGCGGGCCACCGCCCGGGCAACGATCTCGACCGGTCCGGGCCCGGGGACACCGGAGTGCGGCTGCGCTGCCGCGTCCGTCGGGGCGGGTGCGGCGGCCACCTCTGCCGGTGCCTCTGTCTGCGCCTCTGTCTCTGTCGCTACCTCCGGGGCGGCATCGGCCTCGGCGGCCCGCAGGCGCAGGGTGGCGACCCCCGCGCGGACCTCCTCGGCCTGCGGGTGCGGGATGTCCAGGGCCGTGGCGGCGGCCGACGGGTCGGCGCCCTGGTCCCCCTCGTCGTACGGGTGGGCCCGGGCGGCCGGCACCTCCCACCCGTGCGGCGGCTCGGGCGCCGGGCGGGCGGCCTCCGACGCGGCCCGGCCGAACGAGGCCTCGGCGACGCCCGCGTGCTCCGCCGCGGCGGGGCTGCCCACCAGGGCCGACGCCTGCGGCGCGGCCGCGAGCGCAGGCTCGGGCCCGATGACGGAAACGAGCCCGGACGCGTAAGTCGGCGCGGCCGCGGGCCGGGGGACGCTCTCGGCCGCGGGCGCGGGCCCGGGCATGTGCCCGGACACGGGCCCGGACACGACGCCGGACGCGAGCCCGGCCTCGGAAGCCGACGCGGCCGCGGGCGCGGGCATCGGGACGGAATCGGGGCCGGCCGTGAACGCGGGTGCGGCCGAGGAATCCGGCCCGGCCATCGGTGCCGGCGCGGCCACCGGCGCCGGCCCGGCCATCGGCGCCGGCCCGGCCACAGGTGTCGGCGCGGCGGTGTGCGCCGGGTGGGCCGCGGGACCGGCGGCGGGGGCCGGGGCGGGCGGTGCCGGGGCGGGGGGCGGCGCGGCTGCGGGTTCAGCCGCCCGGGCCGCCCCCGGGGCGGCCAGGGGCGGCACTCGGAGGGTGCCCGTCGTCGAGGTGGTGCGCGTGGGGAACATCGTTACCTCCGTCATGCGAACAGCCGGCGCCAGGTTTCCGGGCCCGGGTAGCCGTTGGCCGAGGCGCCGGTCCAGCCCTGCGCACGCTGGAAGGCCTCGACGTTGCGGCGGTCGGCCTCGCTCCAGACGGGGCCCGGACCGGATGTGTAGAACGTGCCGAAGCCCTTCTTCACCAGCTGGCGGCCGAGGGCCAGGATGGCTTCGTGCGACTGGCCCGGGCGGAACACCGAGGCACCCGGGAAGGCCCGTACGCCGCCCGGCCCCGGCGCGCCCGCCACCGACGGCGGGATGTTCTTGCCCTGCTTGTCGACCAGCAGCCGCCAGGTGTGCGCGCCCGGAATGCCGTCGGCCTCCGCGCCCGACCAGCCCTGTGCGCGCTGGAAGGCGGCGGTGGCGAGCTTGTCGTGGTCGCTCCACGTCCGGTCGGCCACGCCCTTGGGGTAGAAGCGGTAGCCGCCGCGGTCGATCAGCATCCGGCCGAGCTGGGCCACGTGGTCGTTGGTGGCGCCGGGGGCGAACTTGTCCACGCCCGGGAAGGCCTTCGCGTCCCCCGGCTTCGGGCCGGGAGCGTCCGGCAGGATCCCGCCCGGCACCCCGTTGAACCGGTACGGGACGTACTTCGCCGCGTTGCTCCAGTACCCGTAGGGCGTGGCCAGCTTCCGCGTGTTCGGGCGCGTCTGCTCGTAGGCGACGTAGTGCGTGTGCGTCTCGTCGACCCAGCCGCCGAAGATGACCACGTGCGAGCCGTTGTTCGGGTCCGCCGGGTTGTGGAAGAGCAGCATGTCCCCCGGCAGCAGCTCATCCTTGGTGATCTTGGTGGCGAACTTGTCGAGGCTGCCGGTCCACTCGTTCGTACCGAGGTTCCAGACCATGGAGACATAGCCCGAGCAGTCCTGCCGGTATCCGTCCGTCCAGTACTCGGACATGCTGTACGGGACCTTGGCGTCCAGCCACAGCTTCGCCCGGTTGACGATCGTCGCGCGGTCGATCCGGCGCACGGCGCCGGGCTGGGCCGGGGCGCCGGGCTTCCCGACCGGCCCGCCCTTCGGACCGTGCAGCGGGGTCCGGGCGCCCTGCGGGGAGCCGGGGTCGTCCTGGGACACCGGACCCGGGGCCGGCGTGGTCAGGGCCATCGCGGTCGCGCTTCCGCCGCCGAGGACCACTCCCGCGGCGGTGGCCAGCACCAGCGCCCGGCGGGCGCCGCGTGCGGCCGGGTGCCCCCCGTCCCGGAGCGGTATGGCCCGCGCACGGGCGAGGGCGCGGCGGCGCTGGGCGCATCCCCGGCACACACAGTCGCCCGCGGGCTCGTACTCCTCGAAACCGGGCATCGGCATCTGCACATGCGTCGGAGGCTGCATCGTCATGCGGTTCCGTCCACTCCCCTGCTCGTCCACTGGTCGGCGGGAGCCGCACCTGATAAGGCATCAGATGCGGCACGCGCAGACATATCGTGCACGATGAACCCCTCAAACATGAGTTAATCGGACAAGGCGGGCGTGGCTGGTCACGGACACCCCCGGACGTGGGGTAGAGTTTTCCCTGTCACCAAGCGCCGCTAGCTCAGTTGGTTAGAGCAGCTGACTCTTAATCAGCGGGTCCGGGGTTCGAGTCCCTGGCGGCGCACAGACGGAAGAAGCCCCCCGCAGCGAAAGCTGCGGGGGGCTTCTTCGTTCCGGATTGCGTTTCACCTGTTTCGCCTGCTCAGGCCGCGGTACCCGGGGCGCCCGGGCGGGCTCCCACGCCCGTCAGATAGGCGGAGACCACCACGTTCGCCGTGTACTCCTTGGCCACCTTGTCGTACGAGCCCCCGCAGGTCACCAGCCGCAGCTCCGCGCGGCCCCGCACCCGCTGGCCGTAGGCCTTGTGCGCGTCGAAGGCCGCGCGCTCGTAGACCCGTACGTCCTCGACCGTGAACTCGGCGACCGAACCGTCCGCCCGCACCACCCGCACCTTGTCGCCCGGCTGCGCCGAGCTCAGGCCGTAGAACACCGCCGGCTTCGAGCGGGTGTCCACGTGCCCCACCATGAGCGCCGTCCCGACCGTCCCCGGCTGGGTGCCCCGGCCCCACCAGCCCACCGTGCCCGGCTGGTCGTAGGGGGGCGGCTCGATCGCGCCGTCCTTGTCCAGGTCCCGGGGGATCACCGGGGCCTGGACGCCTATGGAGGGCAGGTCGACGCGCTGCGGGAGGGCCGCGGCGAGCGGGGCGTGGGCGGCCGGCAGCCCCGGACCCACCGTCCCGCCGGCCTGCCCCGCGGGCGGGGCCGGCGCCACGGTGAGCTGGCGGCCCCACAGCCAGAGGCCCAGGACCAGTACCGCCCAGGCGGCGAAGGTCAGCAGCCGGCCGCCCGCGGAGGCCCTCTCCTCGCTCACCGCCCTCACTCACCGCTGCGGCGGCGGCGCAGTGCCAGCGCCCGGCCCGCGACGGCCAGCGTGGCCACGGCGGCGAGGATGGCGCCGATCACCGTGTGCGGCAGCCCCGGGCCGTCACCGCTGTGGCTCTTCTTCGCCGTATCGGCCGCGAGCTCGGCGGCCATGCCGCCGCCGCCCGCGTGCACCGGCCAGACGGGACTGGGGTGGTGGGACGGGCGGTACTGGGAGATCTGGACCGAGCCGCTGATCTTCTCGTGGCCGTCGCACATCACCCGGACGGAGTGCCGGCCGGGCGAGACGTGCGAGCTGATCGTCGCCTCGCCGTAGAGCGGGCTGCGTCCGCCGTCCCGGCCGTAGAGGTCGACGTCCGAGACGAACGCGGCGGACTTGGCCGCTCCGCGGGTCCCGTCACAGCCTTGGACGCGCAGCTTGACCTGCGCTCCGGGGTGAGCCGGATTCGGGTCGACCGCGATGCTGCCGCGGTCACCGCGGTCACCGCGGTCCTCCTCGCCCGCCAGGGCGATCGGCGCGGTCACCACCGAGAACGCCGCCAGGGTGACGGCCATCGCGGTGGCGCGGACAGCGATCGGAACACTGCGCATGATGAACCTCCTCGACAAGGAGATTCACGCGCGCCGCGCCGCCGCGCATCCGGAGCGGCGCCGTACGTGTCAGCCGTACGCCCCAAACGCGGTACGCCCGTTCGGCGGTCCGCGTCAGACCAGGTCGACCAGGTCCGCGATCGAGGCGACCGTCTTGGTCGGGCGGAACGGGAACTTCTCGGTGTCCTTCTCCGTGGTCAGACCGGTGAGGACGAGGAAGGTCTGCATGCCCGCCTCCAGACCGGCCAGCACGTCGGTGTCCATCCGGTCGCCGATCATCGCGCTGGTCTCCGAGTGCGCGCCGATGGCGTTCAGGCCGGTGCGCATCATCAGCGGGTTCGGCTTGCCGGCGAAGTACGGCTTCTTGCCGGTCGCCTTGGTGATCAGCGCGGCGACCGCGCCGGTGGCCGGGAGCGGGCCCTCGGTGGAGGGGCCGGTCTCGTCGGGGTTGGTGCAGATGAAGCGGGCGCCCGCGTTGATCAGGCGGACCGCCTTGGTCATCGCCTCGAAGCTGTACGTCCGGGTCTCGCCGAGGACCACGTAGTCGGGCTCGTGGTCGGTCAGGATGTAGCCGATGTCGTGCAGGGCGGTGGTCAGACCGGCCTCGCCGATGACGTACGCGGTGCCGCCGGGGCGCTGGTCGTCGAGGAACTTGGCGGTGGCCAGCGCCGAGGTCCAGATGTTCTCGACCGGGACTTCGAGGCCCATCCGGTGCAGCCGGGCCTGGAGGTCGCGGGGGGTGTAGATCGAGTTGTTGGTCAGCACCAGGAAGGGCTTGCCGGACTCGCGCAGCCGCCTGATGAAGGCATCGGCGCCGGGAATGGGGGTGCCCTCGTGGATGAGGACCCCGTCCATGTCGGTGAGCCAGGATTCGATCGGCTTGCGCTCTGCCACGGGACTGTTCTCCGCTCTCGGTGACCTGCGACTTCTGGTCTGTACCACCCTATCGGGGCCGGGCCGTGGACGTCTCTGCTGTCCACGGCCCGGACCCCGGAGGGCGCCGGACCGGTGTCGGACCGGCGTCGGACCGGGGCGGATCAGCCCAGGCGGACGTTGTCGACGGTCCAGTACCAGTTGTTGTCGCCGCTGTAGCGGAAGCGGACCTGGACGTCGGTGGCGCCGGCCGGGACCTGGAGGGCGAGCGACTCGGACTTCGCGACGGCGTCGGCCGTGTAGGACTTCACCACGGTCGGGGCGCCGCCGTTGTAGGAGACCAGGACCTGGGCGGTCTGGCCGGCCTCCTGACGGTAGTGGGTCTGGAAGGTCAGATTCCAGGTGCTGCCGCCGGTGACCGCCCACTTGGGGGTGATGAGGGTGGAGTCGAAGGTGCCGGTGTGGCTCTTGTCGTCCCACTCGTCGGAGTCGGCGACGGCGAAGACGTCACGCGAGCGGACGTTCAGCTCGCGCCACTGGTCGCGCTGCGACTGGCTCCAGAACTCGTCGGTCGCGAAGGCCCAGCCGGCCCACTCGGTGACACCGCCGGTGCCCATCTTCGAGTTGTCGACGGACCAGCCGGCGGGCGGGGTGTGCGTGAAGCCCTTCACCCCGGCCGGGATGCCCGTCTCGTCCACCCGGGCCTGGAGGTTCGGGCGCAGGGTGTCGAAGGGGTCGGAGTCGGGGGCGTTCAGCGGGGTGCCGTCGATGCCGGGGGCACCGACGCCGACCTGGGCGAGGGCGGTCGCGGCGACGTCGGCCGGCTTCACGTCGTCGCGCACCGAACCGGCCGGAATGCCCGGGCCCCGGGCGATGACGAAGGTGCCGCGCTCCTGGATGGTGGAGCCGCCGTGGCCGCCGGAGTTGGTGTGGCCGTGGTCGGTGGTGACCAGGACCTTCCAGTTCTCCTGGGCGTACGTCGGGCGGTTCTGGACGGCGGTCAGGAGCTGGCCGACCAGGACGTCGACGCGGGCGATCGTGTCGAGGTACTGCTGGCTGGCCGCGCCGGAGGAGTGGCCGGCCGCGTCGATCTCGCCGAGGTAGACGAAGGCGGCGTCCGGGTTCTGGTCGCGCAGTTCGGCGGCGGCCGCGGCGGCGATCTTCGGGTCCTCGTTGCGGTAGCCGTCGCGGTCACCCTTGAGGGAGAGGCGCTTGTCGACCTTCGGGGAGAAGATCGGGCCGTTCTGGTCGGTGGAGGTGATGGGCTCCCAGTCGGCGGCCGCGTACGTGTTGAGCGCCGGCCTGGCGTTCTCGATGCGGGTCAGGAAGTCCGGGTAGGCGGCGTAGTTCTTGCCGGTGAAGGAGTTGTCCTTCACCCCGTGCTTGTCGGGCCAGGCGCCGGTGGCGATCGTGGACCAGCCGGGGCCCGAGGAGGTGGCGGCCATCGGGCCCGCGTAGAGGGTGCTGCGGGCGGTCAGGCCCTGGGCCATCAGGCCGTTCAGGTGCGGCGCGTTGGCGACCTTGACGCGGTCCAGGACCGCGCCGTCGATGCCGATGACGAGGACCTTGTCGGTGTTGGAGGCCGCGTCGGCGGCGCCTGCGGGGCCGGCCGCGAAGGTGGCGGCGATCAGGGCGGAGGTGACGGCGGTCGCGGCGATGGCACGACGTCCGGGCAGGACAGGGGACACGTACTCCTCCTGGGAGCAAGTGAGCGGCGAAAGGGACGGGGGCGTTTCGCATGTGCCGGGTCCGGACCGAAGGTGCGGCCCTCGGTCCAGACCCGTTATGCGAGCGTCACTCTGCCGGTCCTGGGTGGCCGGGAAGTAGCCGGTCAGCTTCCGGTTGCCGACTTCCACGCGTCGACGTAGGCGGTGAGGTTCTTGTCGATGTCCGTCCAGTCCGGTTCGAAGATCTCGACACCGCCCATGAGCCTGGTCAGTTCGACGGCGTTGGCGTCGGTCGGCTTGACGTCGGTGCGCGCGGGGAAGCCGCCGCCGATCCCGCTGACCAGCGCCTGGGCCTCCTCACTGAGGAGGTGGTCGAGGAGCTTCTTGCCGTTCTCGGTGTGCGGGGCCTTGTCGACCAGACCGGCCGCGTACGGCAGGGCGAAGGTGGTGGGCTCGCCGCCGTCCTTCGCCGGGAACCAGATACCCAGGTTCGGCATGGACTTGGACTGCGCGAAGTTCATCTGCACGTCACCGTTGGCCACGAGCAGCTCGCCCTTGTCGGTCTTGGGCGCGAGCTTGCTGGTGGAGGAGGACGGGCCGACGTTGTTGGCCTGGAGCTTCTTCAGGTACTCCATCGCCGGCTCCTTGCCGCCGAAGTCGTGCATCGCCTTGATGAGCACGGCGGTGCCGTCGCCCGCGACGCCCGGGGTGGAGTACTGCAGCTTGCCCTTGTACTCGGCGTCCAGCAGCTCCTCCCAGGTCTTGGGGGCCTCGGCGAGCTCCTTCTTGTTGTAGACGAAGCCGAAGTAGTTGTTGACGACCGAGGTCCACTTGCCGTCGGCGGACTTGTCCCCGCCGTTGACCTTGTCCGAGCCCTGCGGCTTGTAGGCCTGGAGCAGGCCCTTGCCGTCGGCCTGCTGGATGAAGGGCGGCAGGGTGATCAGTACGTCGGCCTGGGTGTTGGTCTTCTCGCGGACGGCGCGCTGCACCATCTCGCCCGAGCCGCCCTCGACGTACTTGACCTCGATGCCGGTCTTCTTGGTGAAGTCGGCGAAGACCTTGTCGTACCAGCCGTCGCCCTTCTCGCTCTTGAGCCCGTCTGCGCTGTAGACGGTGACGACCTTCTCGCCGCCCTCGGAGTCGGTGGCGGAGGAGCCGCCGCAGGCGGTGAGGGAGGAGCCGAGGGCGAGGCTGCCGGTGACGACGAGGGCGGTGCGCAGGAGTCTCTTGCCGGTCATGGAACTTCCTTACGGGGAAAGGGAGCCGACGGGGGTGGGACGTACGGGGTTCAGCGGTAGGAGGCCCGGGTGCGGACGCGGGAGACGGCCAGGAGGACCAGCAGGGTGGCGGCCATCAGGACCACGGCGACGGCGGAGCCGCCGAAGAGCGAACCGCGGTCGGTGGCGGTGAAGATGCGGACGGGCAGGGGCATCCAGTCCGGCGGGTAGAGCATCATCGTGGCGCTCAGCTCGCCCATCGACAGGGCGAAGCAGAGTCCGGCCGCGGCCGTGAGGGACGGCAGCAGGAGGGGCAGTTTGACCCGCCACAGCACGTACGCGGGACGGGCGCCCAGCGAGGCCGCCGCCTGCTCGTAGGCGGGGTCCAGCCGTACGATCGCAGCCGAAACCGACTGGTGGGCGAACGCCGTGACAAGAATGGTGTGCGCCAGGACGACGATCGAGGCGGTGCCGTTGAGCAGGACCGGCGGCCGGCTGAACGCGACGAGCACGGCGAGGCCGACGACCACGGACGGCACGGCGACGGGCAGCATGAACAGCGCGTCCATGACCCGCTTCCCGCGCTTCTGCAACGTGGCCGCGGCCAGCGCGGCCCAGGTCCCGACGGCGAGCGCGAGCAGGCTGGCGGCGACGGCGGTGACCAGGCTGGTGGTCAGGGCCTGGAGGGATTCGCCGCGCACGGCGGCGGCGTAGTTCCCGGTGGTCGGACCGGAGGGGAAGGCCCCGGACCAGTGGGACGAGAAGGACGCGGCCACCACGACCAGCAGGGGCAGGGCGAACAGCGGCAGGAAGAGGAGACCGAAAAGGCTCCAGGCGGCCCAGCGGCCGATCTTGCTATGCACCAGCACGCTTGCCCACCACCCGGTAGAGGCCGAACAGGCCGACGGATATGGCGATGTTGACGACGGCGACGACGCAGGCGGCCGAGTAGTCGGATTCGAGGATGGCCTTGCCGTAGATGAGCATCGGGAGGGTCGTGACGTCCTTGGCGCCGGTGAACAGGACGATCCCGAACTCGTTGAGGCACATCACCAGGACGAGGCTGCCGCCGGCGGCGAGGGCCGGGAGGGCCTCGGGCAGGATCACCTGCCGGACGATCCGGGCGGGCCGGGCGCCGAGCCCGGCGGCGACCTCCAGCTGGGCGGTGTCCAGCTGGGAGAAGGCGGCGAGCAGCGGGCGCATCACGAAGGGCGTGAAGTACGTGATCTCCGCGAGCAGGACGCCCCAGGGGGTGGTGAGGAAGTGGAAGGGCCCCTCGGCGGCGCCGGTGAGGTCGGTGACGAGGCCGTTGGCCATGCCGACCGTGCCGTAGACGAAGAGGAGGGCGAGGGTGATGAGGAAGGAGGGGAAGGAGAGGAAGACGTCGATGAACTTGGCGACGGCGCGGGCCCCGGGGAAGGGCACGAAGGCGATGACCAGCGCGAGCGCGAAGCCGAGTACGAGGCAGCCGGCGGTGGCGCCGACGGCCAGCCAGACGGTGGTCCCGAGGGCCTCGCGGAAGCTCTGCGAGGCGAAGACGGAGGCGTACGCGTCGAAGGCGCCGCCGCCGTTCTCGGGGGTGAGGGACTGCTGCACGACCAGCCCGAGCGGATACAGGAACACCAGCCCGAGCACGACCACGGGAGGCACCGCCCACACACTCCGCGGCACCCGCAGCCGCCCCGAACCCCGCTCTCCCGGCCCTACCGGGGCACCCCCCGGCCCTACCGGGGCACCTCCCGGCCCCGCCGGCGTTTGAGGCGCGGGGTCCGGGGCGGAGCCCCGTGGTGGTTCGGCCCGGGGCGGGCCGACGGACGGACGGGGCGCGGCCCGCCGCGAGGCGTCACCCACGGGACACCCCCGCCCCCAACAGCACCGCGTCCCGCGGCTCGAAGTGCAGCGTGACCCGGTCCCCCAGCGCGGGCGTCTCCCGCAGCTCGGGGAGGTCCGCCTTCACCCGGTGCCCGCCGACGTCCACGTACAGCCGGTGCGTCGAGCCGCGCCACTGGACCTCGGCGAGGGTGCCGCTCAGCGCGTTGGGGCCGGCGCCGAGCCCGAGCAGGTGCGGCCGTACGCACAGGGTGGCCGTGGAGCCCGGCGCCGCCCGCCCGCGGTCGAGGGTCAGTACCCGGCCCTCGAAGAGCGCGCCGCTCTCGGCCACCGTCACCGGCAGCAGGTTCGCATTGCCGACGAACGAGGCGGTGAACTCGGTGCGCGGGGCCCGGTACAGCTCCTTCGGTGTCCCGCAGTCCTGCAGCCGGGCCTTGTCCATGACGGCGATCCGGTCGGCCAGGGTGAGCGCCTCCACCTGGTCGTGGGTGACGTAGAGAATCGATACGTCGGGCAGTTCGCGGTGCAGCCGGGCCAGTTCGGCGAGCATCCCGGAGCGCAGCTGCGCGTCGAGGGCGGACAGCGGCTCGTCGAGCAGCAGCACCCCGGGGCGGATCGCGAGGGCGCGGGCGATGGCGACGCGCTGCTGCTGGCCGCCGGAGAGCTCGCGCGGGTAGCGCTGGGCGTAGGCCGCCATCCCGGTCATCTCCAGCGCCTCGGCGACGCGGCCCGGGATCTCGGCCTTGGCCGCCTTCTGCGCCCTGAGGCCGAAGGCGACGTTGTCCTCGACCCGCATGTGCGGGAAGAGCGCGTACTGCTGGACGACCATGCCGATGCCTCGCTTGTGCGGCGGGAGCGCGGTGACGTCCCGGTCGCCGATCAGCACCCGGCCGCTGAGGGGCCGTACGAAACCGGCGACGGCGCGCAGGGCGGTGGTCTTGCCCGAACCGGAGGGGCCGAGCAGGGCCATCACCTCGCCCGGTTCGACGCTCAGGTCGAGGGAGTCCAGGACGGTGTGTCCGCCGTAGGCGACACTGACGCCGTCGAAGCGGATCCCGCTCACGCCGACTCCATCAGGAGGTCGGGGAGTTCGGCGACGGAGCCGAGGACGTGGGTCGCGCCGTGCTCCGTGAGCGCCGCGCGGTCGTGGGCGCCGGTGAGGACGCCCGCGACGATCCCGGCGCCGGCGCGGTGGCCGCTGAGCATGTCGAAGGCGGTGTCGCCCGCGACCACGATGTCGCTCACGTCGTCCACGGCGCCGGTGCGCAGGAACGCGGTCAGCACCATGTCCGGGAAGGGGCGGCCACGGCCGCCCGCGTCCGCGGGGCAGAGGGTGAGGTCGGCGAGGTCCTGCCAGCCGAGCGCGTCGAGGATGGCGTCCTGGGTGACGCGGGCGAAGCCGGTGGTCAGGACGACGGTGCGGCCGTCGGCGCGGAGCCTGTCGATCGCGGCGCGGGCGCCGGGGAGCGGGGTGACGAGACCGCCGTCGACGAGTTCTCCGTAGGCCTCCTCGAAGGCGGTGTTGGCGCGCCGGGCGAGTTCCTCCGTACCGAAGAGGTGGCGGAAGACGGAGATCTTGGACTCGCCCATGGTGTCGAGGACGTACTGGCGCTTCTCGGCGTGGTCGGGGGTGCCGGGCTCGACGCCGGTTCGCTCGGCGGCCCGCTCAAAGGCGCGCTCGACGAGGCCGCCGTCGGCGACGGTGGTGCCGGCCATGTCGAGGACGACCAGCTTGCGGCGGGTGGCGCCGGTGGTGAGGTCCGCGGTGAGCTCGGTGGTGGGGGCGGTTCCGGTTTCGTTCGCGATGTCGCTCATCTGACGTACCAGCCCAGTTCGTTGGCGGTGGTCTCGGCTATGGCGGGCGAGCAGGTCATGCCGCGCCCGCCGGGTCCGGTCACCAGCCAGACGCCGTCGGCCACCTGCTGGCGGTGGACGACGCGGGTGGTGTCGGTGCATTGCGCGTACACGCCCGCCCAGCGGTGGCGGATCCGCGGCAGCGGGCGGCCCAGGAAGGACTCGGCCACTGCGGCGACGTGCTCGTAGGGGTCTTCGAGGGTGTCGAAGGCGAAGGGGTGCTCGTACTCGTGGGTGTCGCCGATGGTCAGTCCGCCGTCCCGGCGCTGGACCATCAGGAGCTGCATCGCGTGCGCGGCGGCGATCGGCGGCTGCTCCTGCTCGGCGTTGAGGACGTCGAGCGCGGGGGACTTGTAGGCGGGGTAGTAGCGGAAGCTGTCGGCGTCCGCCACCGAGGTCGTCAGCCGCTCGCCGAGCGGGTCGGTCTGCATCATCTGGAGGCGGACGCGGCGCACGGGTAGGTCGGGGGCCAGTTCGCGGACCAGGCCGGACAGCCAGGCGCCGGTGGCCAGGACCACCGCGTCGCCGCGGTGCGTGTCGCCGTGGTCGTCGCGGACGGCCGCGGGGCCGACCACCTCGCGGACCTCACGTCCGGCGAGGAAGGTGTAGCGGCCCGAGGCGCGCAGGGCCTCGCGCAGGTGGAGCTGCGCGGTGCGCGGCTCGACGGCCGCGTCCCGCTCGCACCACAGGGCGGCCTCGAAGGAGCCGCGCAGCGCCGGGTTGATCTCCCGCGCCTCGGCCGCGGTGAGCAGCTTGTAGCCGCGGGCGGCGGCGTCCGGGCGGGCGAGGGCCGCCTCGGCGACCGCGAGTTCGCGGGGGGTGCGGACGGGGGTGAGGGAGCCGTTGGCGCGGAAGCCCAGGCCGGGCACCTCCGCGCCGATGCGCTCCCAGAGCTCGCGGGCCCGCAGGGCGGTGTCGAGCTCCTCGCCCCCGGCCCGTCCGCTGACCCAGATCTGGCCGAAATTGCGCAGTGATGCCCCGCGGGCCTCCGCTTCTCGCTCGATCTGGACGACCTCGTGGCCGCGTTCGACTGCTTGCCAGGCGTGCATGGTGCCGACCACGCCGCCTCCGACGACTATGACTCTCACGTCGGCAACGGTGGGTGCGGACCGTGACGCGGAAGGAGCCGTTCGGCAACGCGCCGGTGAACAGGCCTCGACACTTGGACTAGACCCGTTATCTTTCTGTGACATCAATGCACCCCTTATGAGCGATACGGATGGATGGATTCTGGACTATTCAGCACGCAGACGAGTCGTGAAGCTGAACCGATCACCACGGTAGAGCGAACGCACGCGCTCCAGCGGCCTGCCGTCCTGGTCCCGCGAGAAGCGGTGGATGAGCAGCATGGGAAGGGCGGGAGGAGTGCCGATCAGCAGGGCTTCGCGGGGGGTCGCGAGGACCGTCTCCAACTTCTCGTCGGCCTCGCCGAAGGAGATGCCGAGGCTGTCGCGGAGGTATCCGTAGAAGGAGGAGTCGGGCCGGAAGTCGAGGTCCAGGCGCGGGGCCCGGGCCACCCGGATGTACGTGCTCTCCAGGCCCACGCGCTCGTCGTCGGCGAGCAGGACCCGCTCCAGGTGCCAGACGGGCTCGCCGGGCTCGGCGCCGATACCGGGTGCGAGGTCGGACGGGCAGGGGAACTGCTCCAGGCCGATGAGATGACGGCCCGGGCGGCGGCCCTGGCGGCGCACGCCCTCGGTATAGCTGGCGAGGGAGAGGGGCTGTTCCAGCTTGGGCCCCGCGGCGACGGTCCCGCGGCCGGAACGGCGCAGCCGGCCCTCCAGCAGCAGCTCGCGCAGGGCCTGGCGGACGGTCTCGCGGGACACCTCGTACCGCTCGGCCAGATCGCGCTCGGTGGGCAGCGCGCCGCCCTCGCCGAGCTCGTCGAGGAGCTCGGAGATCCGGGCCTTGACGGCGTAGTACTTGGGGATGCGACCGTGCTCGGGAATCCCGGAGCGCACGGGTGAGCCGGGGCGGTGACGATGGGTCTGTTCTTCCACGGTGGGACTCTATGCGGGGCGGTCGACGCCGCGGTGGCGTGGGGCTACTGGGTGGCGCGGGGGCGACGGGGTGGCACGGGGCGACGGGCGCCGTGGGGCGACGAGGTGGCGGCCGCCGCGTTCAGCTCGCGGAACGGCGCATCCGGCGGGCCCCGAGCAGCAGTCCGCCCCCGGTGGCGAGCGCGGCCACGGCCCCGGCCCCGTACGCCCACTCGCGCGGGCCGGTGTGGGCGAGGGAGCCCGCTTCGACGGGGTCGGCCGGGCCCCCGACCGAGAACCGGTAGCCGCCGGCCTCGCCGATCCAGTCGCCGTCGTCGCCCTTGCGCTGGACGAGCGCGGCGTCGGCGACGACCTCGCCGAGGGGCGCGTCGGGGGCGAAGGCGAGGCCGACCTTGACGGTCAGGGACCCGCCGGGGCCGACGGTGAACCCGGGGAAGGCGTCACCGCCGTCGAAGACGGCGATGATCTCGTCGCGGTCGCTCCGCTCCAGGCTGACGGGGAAGGTGCCGCCCGGGGCGTCGAACTCCATGTGCAGGTGCGCGGGCCGCAGGGTGCGGGCCGTGTCCGTGAAGACGACGATCGGATGGATGGCCGTGCACTCGGAGTTCGTGGTGTTGGTCAGGTCCAGGTACCAGGTCTGCGGCCCGGCACCGGTGCGGTACACGGCCGGACCGCCCCGGATGCGCGCCCCGATGGGGAAGGAGGTGCTCTTCCCGTCCCCGCAGGTGGCCTGCGTACGGGAGGGCAGCGCGGGTGCGGGGCGCCCGCCGCCCGCACCGATGTCGGCCCCGGCGGTGGGCGCGGTGGCGGCGACGAGGGCGGCGGAGAGAACGGCGGTGAGGGCAAGGGCTTTGCGCAGTCGCATGGAAGACCTTCGCTGCTCGCCGGACGGGACGATGATCGGACCAGGTGACAATCACCCCGGCCCTGCCCGCACCCTGCCACCCCCGCGCAACCCCTCACCGGGAGCCACGCCTGAGTCGTTCCGGTTTACGCCCGAATGCCCCACGGGTCAACCCCCCCCCCCCCCCCCCCCCCCCCCCCCCCCCCCCCCCCCCCCCCCCCCCCCCCCCCCCGCGGGGGGGGGCCCCCCCCCCCCCCCCCCGCGGGGGGGGGGGGGT